>NZ_JBEZMS010000004.1:0-271757 GCF_040652815.1 Micromonospora sp. NPDC048169 | reverse complement strand
CGCGACTTCGACGCGGTACGCGACGGGCTGGCCCGGTTCGGGCCGCCCGCCGCCGACCGGGACGACGTGGCGGCGGCGTGGGCGGCGCTGGCCGGCTGGGCCGGCGAGCAGGCGCGGGCGCGGCGCGCGGAGCGGGACGGGCTGGCCGACTCGGTGGAGGCGGCGCAGCGGGCCGCGGCCGAGGTGGCCGACGGGATCGCCGCGTTGTTCACCGCGGCCGGGCTGGACGCCCCGCGGGACGCGCCGCGCGACGTGGCGGTGGCGGTGGAGCGGGCCGAGGCGGAGTTGCGCCGCCTGGACGAGCGCCGCGAGCAGGCCGCCGGGCTGCGGGAACAGCGGGCCGGGCACGAGCACGAGGCGCGGGTGGCGCGGGCGCTCGCCTCGCACCTGCGGGCCAACAACTTCGAGCGCTGGCTGCTCACCGAGGCGCTGGACCTGCTCGTGGACGGCGCGTCGGGGATCCTGCGGGAGCTGTCCGGCGGGCAGTACGACCTGGTCCACGACAAGGGCGAGTTCTTCGTGGTCGACCACCACGACGCCGGGCTGCGGCGCGGGGTGCGGACGCTGTCCGGCGGGGAGACGTTCCAGGCGTCGCTGGCGCTCGCGCTGGCGCTGTCCGAGCAGCTCGCCGGCATGTCCACCACCGCCGCGAGCCTGGAGTCGATCGTGCTGGACGAGGGCTTCGGCACGCTCGACGCGGCGACGCTGGACACGGTCGCGGCGACGCTGGAGAACCTGGCCGCCCGGGGCGACCGGATGGTCGGCGTGGTCACCCACGTGCCGGCGCTGGCCGAGCGCATCCCGGTCCGGTTCGAGGTCCGCAAGGACGCGCGGACGGCCCGCGTGGAACGGACCGGCCTGTGACCGGCACGTCCCGGCGGAGCGCCGCGTGACCGGGCCGTCGCCGGCGTTCTACGTCGACGCCTGGGATCCGTCGTACGGCGCGTCGTTCGAGGCGGCGGGCGGGTCCGGGCCGGCCGCGCCGAGCAGCGCCCAGGTCGAGGCCGACGTCGAGCTGCCGGCCACCGACTGGCGGGCGATCGGCCCCCGCGCGGACGTGCGGTCGCCGGACGTGGTGCTGCTCGTCGACGGGGTACGCCGGATCGACGCCAGCGTCTGGACGGCTGAGGAGGACGGCGGCTCGTTCCCCGGCATCGCCGCCTCGTACGCGGCCGGTGTGGTGCGCTGCGACCTGGACCGGGGCGCCGCCGAGCTGGCCGGCGCCCGGGTGGGCCGGGGCCTGTTCACGGCGAGCCCGTCGGCGCAGGACGTGGTCGCCGGGACGGTCCGCTACCCGGTGCACCGGGTCAGCGGCACCGGTGAGCTGAGCAAGCTGCCCGCGGCGGTGCAGGCGCCGCTGACCGCGCTGGAGGTGGCCGTCTCCGACGCGGTACGCACCGACGGCGACCTGCTGGTGGTGGACGGCCCGCTGCGCAGCCGGCGAAACCTGCCGCGCACGCTCGGGTACATCAAGACGCAGCACAGCCAGTATCTCGACGCCCGGCTCACCGCCGTGGTGACCGGGCTGGCGCCGGGTGAGCGCTGCCCGGTGTTCCGGCTGGGCACGGCGTGGGGCGGCTGGTCGTGGTATCTGCGCCTGCCGGTGCGCGCCGGAGCGCCGTGGGCGGGCATCGTGCGGGTGGAGTGCTCGGCCGACCTCACAGTGCCGGAGGCGGTGGCGCTGGCCGACCTGTCGCTGGTGACGCTGCCCCGGTTCGCCTCCACCCCGTACAAGGATCCGCGTGCCCCGCAGAACCTGGTGCCGATCGCCGGGCTGGAACGGCGGCTGCGCGGGATGCTCGGCGACGCGCGTCTGCTGCACCGGGTGCTCACCGGCGCGGCGCGCGGGATGCGGCGCTGATGGGCCGGCGACGCGACGCCGACCGGGTGGTCGCCGACGTCGACACCGGGCGGGCCGAGCTGGTGCCGGACCCCGACCGTCCGGGCTCGTGGACGCTGCTGCTGGACGGCGCGCCGCAGTCGCACGTGGACCTGACCGACCCGGCGCACCTGGAGTTCGAGTACGTCCGGCGGCTGGCCGCCGCACTGGACCTGGTGGCGCCGGCCGGTGCGCCGCTGCGGGTGCTGCATCTGGGCGGCGGCGCGCTGACCCTGCCCCGGTACGTGCGCGCCACCCGGCCGGGCTCGTCGCAGCGGGTGTCCGAGGTGGACGGCGCACTGGTGGAGCTGGTCCGCCGCGAGCTGCCCTGGCCGTCGGATCCGCGCCTGAGGGTCCGGGTGGCCGACGCGCGGGCGACGCTGACGTCGAGCCGGGACGGCGCGTACGACGTGATCGTCGCGGACGTGTTCGCCGGCGCCCGTACCCCCGCGCATCTGACCTCGGTGGAGTACGCCGCCGAGGTGGCCCGGGTGCTCGCGCCCGGCGGCAGCTATCTGGCGAACGTGGCCGACGGCCCGCCGCTGCGGCACGCCCGGGCGCAGGTCGCCACCGTGCGGACCGTGTTGCCCCGGGCCTGCCTGGTCGGCGACGCGGCGGTGCTGCGCGGCCGGCGCTACGGCAACCTGGTGCTGGTGGCGTCCCGGGTGGAGCCGCCGGTGCCGGAGCTGACCCGGCGGGCGGCGGGCGACTGGTTCCCCGGCCGGGTGCTGGCCGGCGCCGAGCTGGACCGGTTCGCCGGGGGCGCGCCGGTGGTCCACGACGCGGACGCCGTCGACTCCACTCCCCCGCCGCCGGGAATTTTCTCGGTCAAACGTTGATCCGATCGGCTGGCCGCTGCGTATCACCGGGCGGCCATGCCCGTGGGGGGCCGGCTGATGTCATTGGACAGCGGAGGTCTGCATGCATGCGGTGGCGGCCGGCTGGCACGGCGAGGTGGCGCGGCCCGAGTGGATGTTCGCCCGGGCACAACCACACTCGCGCGCCTCGCGTTCGGGCCGGGGGGTCGACGCCCGGTCCGCCGATCGCCAGAATGACCCGGTGCCGCCGCGACCCGCCCCCGGACGCCACCAGGCGACCTCGGCCGAGGCCAGCCACTCCGACCAGCTGATCCGCCTGCTGTACGCCGAGCACGCCGGCCCGCTGCTGATGTTCGTGATGCGGCTGACCGGCGGGGACCGGCAGCGCGCCGAGGACATCGTGCAGGAGACGCTGCTGCGGGCGTGGCGCAACGCGCACCGCCTCGGCGTGCAGGGCCAGGGCTCGCTGCGTCCGTGGCTGGTCACTGTGGCCCGGCGGATCGCCATCGACGAGCACCGCAGCGAGCAGGCCCGCCCGCCCGAGACGTACGACCGGGATCTGACCATGTTCGCCGAGTCGGACAGCACCGACCGGGTGCTGCGCACGATGACCGTCGCGGACGCGCTGCGTACGCTGAGCCAGTCGCACCGGGAGATCCTGGTGGCGACGTACTTCCGGGGGCGCACCGTGCCGGAGGCGGCCGAGGAGCTGGGGCTTCCGCTCGGCACCGCCAAGTCGCGGGTCTACTACGCGCTGCGCGCGCTGCGCACGGCTCTGCAGGAGAGGGGGGTGACCGAATGAGCCGGGCCGATCACATGGACGTCGCCGCGTACGCGCTCGGCGTGCTGGATCCGCAGGACACAGAGCGCTTCGAGGAGCATCTGGCCACCTGCTGGGCCTGCGCGGCGGAACTGGAGACGATGGTCCCGGTGGTGGGGCTGCTCTCCGGCATCGACGGCGAGGCGATGGCCGCGCTGGAGCAGACGCACACCGATCCGGCGCTGCTGGACCGGACGCTGATGGCGGTGCGGCGGGACCGCCGTCGTACCCGGGTGCGGCAGTTGCTGGCGACCGCGGCGGCAGTGGTGGTGTTCGGCGGCGCGAGCGCGGCGGCGGCCGGGATGCTGGGCGACGATCCGGCGCCGCCGCAGGCGGTGCCGACGCAGGCCGCGCCGACTGTGGCGTCCAGCGGCGAGCCGGGCAACCCGAACGACCCGGGCGTCGGCGGGCCACAGGACATCGAGGGCGACAAGCACAACGCGACCGATCCGGCGACCGGCGTGCAGACCACCATGTGGCTGGCCCGCAAGGAGTACGGCACGCAGATCGCGGTGCAGCTGAGCCGCCTGCCGGGGCCGCGCACGTGCCGGCTGGTGGTGGTCCGCAAGAACGCCACCAGCGAGGTGATCAGCACCTGGTCGGTGCCGGTCGGCGGCTACGGGACGAACCAGAACCAGCTTCCGCTGGAGCTGAACGCGTCCACCTCGGCCCCGGTGCGCGACATCGACAAGCTCCAGGTGCAGTCGGTCGACGCGAACGGGGTGGCCAGTCCGCTGGTGACTGTGGACGACATCTGATCGAACGCTGAGCGGCGCCGGGTGGCTGAGCCACCCGGCGCCGTCGCGTCGTGCCCGGCCGGCGGACCCCCTCGTGCTGACGCACGCGCGGCGACGCCTGTCGGTTCAATCGGTCCACTGTGAAATGTGCCACCCGTACGGGTTCAACCTTGACAGCGCAGCGCCCGTACTACTCGGCGAACTGCCAAGAACGAGGAGGGCACGTGGCACACCACATGCGGACGACCGTCATCGTCGCGAGCGCGATGGTCGCACTTACGGCCTGCGCCCCAGCAGGCTACAACGGGGCGAACTCGGGCGCGGCCGAGCCGGTCGCCGTGGCCGCGGCCGAACCCACAGCGGCGGCCGAACCGGAGGCGTCGGCGGCTCCCGAGGAGGAGCCGGTCGCGGACAAGGCGCCCCCGTCCAACGTGAAGATCACCGACGAGTTGGTCGGCAAGAAGCTGCCCCGGATGGGCCGCGTCGTCACCGACCAGGACGGCTGGGTGCTGTACCGGTTCGACAAGGACTCCGACGACCCGCCGCAGTCCAACTGCGTGGACAAGTGCGCCGAGGTCTGGCCGCCGTCGCTCACCGACGGCAACCCGAAGCTGCGGGGCGTCTCCGACGACAAGGTCGGCACCATCACCCGCCAGGACGGCACCCGGCAGCTCACCATCGGCGGCTGGCCGGTCTACCGCTACATCGGCGACAAGAAGCCGGGCCAGTGGAAGGGCCAGGGCGTCGGCGGCACCTGGTTCGTGGTCGACCCGAACGGCAAGAAGAACCTGACCTGCCTGCCGACCGGCACGCCCAAGCCGGTCGCGCCGCCCGCGGCGGGCAGCTCGAACAGCTCCGGCGGCGGCTCGGACTACTCGTACTGAGCCGCCAGGACACGGTGACCGGTCGCCGCCGGGGAGGGCGCGGCCGGTCACCGTCGCGGACCCGGGAGGCGGGGCGTACCGGCATCGGCCCGCCTCCCGGCACGCGGGGCGTGCCCGGCGTCACGGCCGGGTCGCGTGGCAGAGTGGCCGGGTGACCTCGCCCGACGCCCGCCGTACGCTGCGCCCGCCGGCCGGCTACCGGCTGGCCGCGTCGGTGCGGGCGCTCACGTTCAGCCCGTACGACCCGTGCGCGCGGATCGCCGCCGGCACGTTCTGGTGGGCCACCCGCACCCCGGACGGCCCGGCCACGCTGGCGCTGCGCCCGGAGGCCGGCGAGCTGACCGCCGAGGGGTACGGCCCGGGCGCCGGCTGGGTCGTCGAGCGGGCCGACCGGATCGCCGGGCTGTGCGACGACCTGACCGGGTTCGCCGCGCTCGCCGCCGTGCACCCGCTGGTGGCCCGCCTCGCCCACACGCACCACGGGCTGCGGATGCCGGCCACCGGGCAGATCTTCCCCCGGCTGCTGCGGGCGGTCTTCGAGCAGAAGGTCACCGGCAAGGAGGCGTACCGGGCGTACGCCGCGACGGTGCGGCACTTCCGGGAGCCCGCGCCCGGCCCGCTGCAACCACTGCTGCTGCCGCCGGAGCCGGGCGCGGTGGCGGCCACGCCGTACTGGGTGTTCCACCCGTTCGGGGTGGAACAGCGGCGCGCCGACACGCTACGCCGCGCGGCTGCCGTCGCGGACCGGCTGGAACGCTGCGCCGACTCGGCGGAGGCGACCCGGCGGCTCACCGCGATCCCCGGGATCGGGCCGTGGACCGCCGCCGAGGTGGTGCGGATCGCGTACGGGGACCCGGACGCGGTGAGCGTCGGCGACTACCACGTGCCGAACACAGTGGCGTGGGCGCTGGCCGGTGAGCCGCGCGGCGACGACGCCCGGATGCTGGCGCTGCTGGAGCCGTTCCGGGGGCACCGGGGCCGGGTGTGCGTGCTGCTGGAGGCGGCGGGCGTCCAGGCACCGAAGTACGGCCCGCGCGCCCCGATCCGCTCCTTCGCCCGCTACTGACCGTCTCAGCTCCGCCGGCACAGCCGCCGCAGCGTCCGCCCCAGCCACCAGGCGTACAACCGCTGGAATCCCAGCACGACGGGCCCGCCGGCCCGCACGTACCAGTGGGCGGGGCGGCTGAACGCGGTCACCTCGAACCAGACGCCGTCAGCGCCCCGGGTCACCAGGAACGCCTCCTCGCCGACCTCCGGGTGCCCGGGCAGCGTGCCGTAGCCGAACCCGGCCCGGTCCGGCTCGTCCACCGTCCAGACCACCTCGGTCGGGCCCCACAGCCGCACCGGGCCGACACCGACGCCCGGCGTGACCCGCACCCCGGGGGCGGCGCGCGGCGCGTCCGCGCGCATCACCACGCCGGCCGCGCGGTGCAGCCGCCAGCCCAGCACGGCGTCCGCCGCCAGCGGGAATCCGCCGTCCGGCAGCCGGACCCGGTGGCGCAGGTGGTGGTAGCCGGCCGGCAGGCCGCCGTCGCGGGTCGCGCCCACCTCCGGGTACGTCAGCTCCGGCACGCCGGTCACCCCCTCGCTCGTGGAGAACACCCCGCCAGGGTACGGCCGCCCCGGCGGGCTGTGGTGAGCTGAGCCGGTGACCGACGTGACCATCGCCCCCGCCGGCCTCGCCGACGCCGGGGAGATCCTCACCGTGCAGCGTGCCGCGTACCTGGTGGAGGCGCAGCGCTACCGCGACGTCTTCCTGCCCCCGCTGACCGAGACGCTGGACGAGGTGCGGGCCGCGCTCACCGGCCCGGACGTGGTGCTCGCCGCCCGGTGCGGCACCCGCCTGGTCGGCTCGGTACGCGCCCGCGTCGACGGCGGCACCGCACACGTCGGCCGCCTCTCGGTCGCGCCCGACCAGCAGGGCCGGGGCGTCGGCGGGCGGCTGCTGGACGCCGTCGAGCACGCCTGCGCCGGCCGGGTGACCCGGTTCGCGCTGTTCACCGGCGCGGACAGCGCGGCGAACCTGTCCCTGTACGCGGGCCGTGGCTACCGGGTGGTGGCGCACCGGCCGGACGAGAACGGCAACCGCCTCGCCGTGCTGGAGAAGACGGTCAGTCCTGCTCGCAGCGGCGTCTGAGGCCGTCCGCCTCCTGGCGCAGGTAGCGGCGCATGGTCGAGCCGCCGAGCAGCCCGACGAGCCAGGCCAGCGGACCGGTCTGTACAAGCACCAGCTCGGCCCGGGTCCGCCCGTCCTCCAGCGGTATCAGCCGGTGCTCACCACGGGTGCGCACGCCGGGACTCGCCGACTCCCACGCGAACGAGTACGGCGGATAGATCTCCACGACCCGCCACACCGCCGGGCGCAGTCGTGGCTGCTCCAGCCGGGCTGTCGAGCCGAGGATCAGCGGACCGGGCTCCAGCCGGCGCGCGGCGGTGACCGAGGGCGTCCACTCCGGCCAGCGCTCGACGTCGCTCTGCACGTCCCAGACCCGCTCGACGTCGGCGGCGATCTCGACGGACTCGGCGAACCGCATGGGCTTTCCCTTCCCCGTGGACGGTCCCCTCAGCCTATGCCCGAGCCCCACCCCGCGCCGCCCTGCTCCGGGCGACCCCGGCCGACGGGGAGCGGGTGGGGGTCAGGCGGCCTCGTGGGGGTCAGGCGGCCTCGTGGAGGTCGGCCAGGGTGACCGGGGCGTACCGCGTCAGCAGGCGTTCCAGCTCGGTGACCGAGCCGACCTCGCCCAGGACATTGACGCCGCCGCCGCGTTCGGGCGGGTAGCGGTGCGCCAGCCGGTAGCGGTAGCGGCCACGGATCAACTCGACGCTGACCCGCCAGCGCCCGCAGCATCCGCAACTCCACTCCGGCACGCCGCGACGGTAGCTCTGACCTGCGGTTTCACCATTCGGGCGGCGGTGACGAACACGGCCGGGACGGGACACGCCGCCCGACGACCGGCGGTGATCTGCCTCACCACTGTCGGTGGGGTCTGGTTGACTGGTCGCCGTGGACCTGCCGATCAACCCTCCGGTCGAGCCGATGCTGGCGAAGAGCGTGGCCGAGCTGCCCACCGACCACGGCCTCACCTACGAGCCGAAGTGGGACGGCTTCCGCTGCATCGTGTTCCGCGACGGCGACGAGGTCGAGCTGGCGAGCCGGGGCGGCAAGTCGATGACGCGCTACTTCCCCGAGGTGGTCGAGCAGGCCCGCCGGCAGCTCCCGCCCCGGTGCGCGGTCGACGGCGAGCTGATCGTGATCCGGCGGGACGGGCCGGGCGGGCAGCCGCGGCTCGACTTCGAGCTGCTGGCCCAGCGCATCCATCCGGCCGCCTCCCGGGTGAAGCTGCTGGCCGAGACGACCCCGGCCGACTTCGTCGCGTTCGACCTGCTGGCGATCGACGACGAGCTGCTCACCGAGCAGCCCTACCCCCGCCGCCGGGAGCGGCTGGAGCAGGCGCTGTCCGGGGTGCGCCCACCGGTGCACGTGACCCAGGTGACCACCGACCCGGAGACGGCCCGCCGCTGGTTCGACGTGTTCGAGGGCGCCGGGCTGGACGGGCTGATCGTCAAGCCGGCCGACCTGCCGTACGAGCCGGGCAAGCGGCTCATGTTCAAGGTCAAGCACGCGCGCACCATGGACGCGGTGGTGGCCGGTTTCCGCTGGCACAAGTCCGGGCCGGTGGTCGGCTCGCTGCTTCTCGGTCTCTACGACGACGACGGCGTGCTGCACCACATCGGCGTCAGCTCCTCGTTCACCATGGCCCGCCGCAAGGAGCTGCTCGACGAGCTGGAGCCCTGCCGCGACGTCGGCGACGAGCACCCGTGGGTGCACGGCGACCACGAGCGGGGCCAGCGGATCCCGGGCGGGGTCAGCCGGTGGACCGGCGGCAAGAACCTGGAGTGGGAGCCGCTGCGCCCGGCGCTGGTGGTCGAGGTGGCGTACGACGCGATGGAGGGCGACCGGCTGCGGCACACCGCCCGCTTCCTGCGGTGGCGCCCCGACCGCGATCCCCGCTCCTGCGACTACGGCCAGCTCGACCGCCCGATCCGCTACGACGTCGACGAGGTGCTGCGCGGCGATCCGGCGGCGACGGTCGGTGACGCCCGCGGCCGGGCGTAGCCTGACCGTCGACACGATCATGGAAGGCGCCGACGTGACACGCTTCCCCGACCGGACCCGCCGGTTCCGGCCCGTCCTGGCCGCGTTCGTCGCGGCGGTGGTGCTCACCGCCGGATGCACGCTGCCGGCGTTCGCTCCGCGCGCCGAGAGCGAGGGCGAGGCCGCCCCGCCGGGGGCCGCCGCGAACTGGCGGGCCTGCCCGGAGGTGCCCGACGAGCTGGTCGGCCGGGGCGCGACGGACATGCGCTACGAGTGTGCCCGGATCGCCGTGCCGCGCAACTGGGGCACCGGGGCCACCACCGGCGCGACCGCCGGGCCGGGCGCGGGCGAGACGTTCGAGATCGCGCTGATCCGGGCACGCTCGACCAAGCAACGCGACCGGATCGGGTCGCTTGTGGTCAACCCCGGCGGTCCCGGGGCCTCCGGTGTCGACACCGCCGTCTACCTCTCCTTCGGTCCGGCGTTCGGCGGCCTGCCGACGGCGATCACGGACCGGTTCGACATCGTCGGCTTCGACCCGCGTGGTGTGGCCCGGTCCAGCCCGGTCAAGTGCATCTCCGACGCCGACCTCGATGCGAGCTTCGGCTACGACCCCGACCCGCGGAGCCAGTCGTCGTTCGACGGCTTCGTCGACCTCAACCGGCGCATCGGCCAGCGGTGCGGCGCGAAGTACGGCGACCAGCTCCCGCTCTACGGCACCGAGCAGGCCGCGCGGGACATGGACGCGGTCCGCGCGGCGGTCGGCGACGACAAACTGACCTACCTGGGCTACTCCTACGGCACGCTGCTCGGCGCCACCTACGCGCAGCTCTACCCGCAGCGCGTGCGCGCCCTGGTGCTCGACGGCGCGGTCGACCCGCAGCAGAAGCTGATCGCCGGGTCGGAGAGCCAGGCGAAGGGCTTCGAGCGGGCGTTCGACAACTTCACCAAGTGGTGCGCGACGAACGCCGGCGGCTGCCCGATCGCCCCGGACGCCCGGGGCGCGATCACCGCCGAGATCGACAAGGCGAGGACCTCTCCGGTACGCGGTCAGGGCGGCCGGGAGGCCACCGCCGGCTGGATCTTCTACGCGGTGATCTCCTCCCTCTACACCGAGCAGGGCTGGCAGGAGCTGGCCCGGGCGATCGACGACCTGCAGGGCGGCGACCCGGACGGCGTGTTCAAGCTGGCCGACTCGTACGCGGGCCGCGAGCCCGACGGGCACTACTCCAACCTGTTCGACGCCAACCTGGCGGTCAACTGCGCGGACGAGACCGAGAAGCCGACCCTCGATCAGGTCCGCCAGTTGCAGTCGCAGTGGCGGCAGAAATACCCGCTGTTCGGCGCCGCCCTGGCGATGGGCATGCTGGGCTGCGTGGAGTGGCCCGGCGAACGGGACCCGTACCCGACCGGCCGGGCGAACGGCGCCCCGCCGATCCTCGTGGTCGGCACCACAGGCGACCCGGCGACGCCGTACGAGCAGACGCCCGCGCTCGCGTCGATGCTCGGTGTGGGACGGGTGCTCACCTGGGAGGGCGAGGGGCACACCGCCTACCCGCAGACCTCGTGCGTGACGGCTGCCGTCGACGCGTACCTGATCTCGCTCACCGTCCCCCGGGAGGGGCTGCGCTGCCCCGCCCGGTGACGGCGCGGCCGGCGGCGTGAGCGAGCCGGCGGCCACGGGCGTGATCAGCCGGCGGCCGGGGGCGTCCAGCCCTGCGGGATGTGCCCGACGCGCACGCGCTGGGGGTGGTCGCCGACCGGCACGCTGGCGACCTTCTGCCCGGTTGCGAAGTTGATCGCGGTGACCTGGTCCGCGCCGGATTCGGAGATCACGCAGTCCCGGCCGTCCCCGCTGACGGTGGCCCAGTACGGCTTGCTCGCGGGCACCAGCGGGCCCTCGCGCAGCGTGGCCCGGTCGAGCACCGTGGCGTAGTCGTCCATGGTGCCGGCGACGCAGATCCGGGTGCCGTCGGGGCTCATCGACAGGCCGTGGTGCCGGGAGTCGTTTACCCAGGTGGTGCGGTCCTCGCTGGTGGCCGGGTTCTTCGGCAGCGTGGCGACGCGGGTGACCCGGTCGGTGGCCACGTCGTACTCGACCACGCCGTTGAAGAAGGACACCTGGAAGTAGAGCCGGCTGCCGTCCGGGGTGAACACGGCGGGACGGACCGCGTCGGAGAGGTCCTTGCGGCCGGCGGCGTCCAACCGGTCGCGCATGTCGATCACCTTGACCACCTGGTACGTGCTGGTGTCGGCGACGGTGATCCGGCGGTCGCCCTTTGTCCAGTCGAGCCACGGCGCGTCCAGGTCGGTGTTGACCTCCCCGATGGACATGTTCCACAGCCGGGTGCCGCCGTCGGTGTAGATGTTCTCGTGCGGCTTGTCACCGGCGCCGAACGAGCCCAGTTGCGCGCCGGTGCGGATGTCGAGGACGTGCACCGTGTTGGAGGTGGAGGCGGAGACCGCGACGCGGGTGCCGTCGGGTGAGACGGCCATGTGGTCGGCGCGGTAGCCGGAGACCGGGAACCGCCAGCGCAGCGCGCCGGTGGCCAGGTCGATCGAGACGACGTCGGCGAAGCTGGGCCGGGACACCACGAGCGCGGTGCCGTCCGGTGTGGTGTACATGTCGTCGATGAGCTGGTCGTGGCCCTCTCCGGGGCCCTGCCGGATGCCGAGGAAGAACGCCAGCTTGACCGGGTTGAGGTAGATCTCGCGCAGTCGGGCGGCGCGGTCCGGGATCACGTTGATCCGGCCGAGCCTGGCGTAGTCGCCGCGGGACCTGATGACGTCGGCGGTGCCGTCCCAGTTGTTGCCGACGAACATCACCTCCTGGAGCGTGACCGCGGCGGCGGCCGGCGCGGGCACCGTCACCAGGGGCGCCGGTGCGATCAGGGCGAGCGCGGCCAGCACGGCCAGGCCGGCGCGGCGGCGGGTACGGGACGGGTGCTGTGGCACGGGGGTCATGGACGCCTCCTGGCAGCCGGTACGGCATCGACGTTTCTCAGTGGCGCGAGCGGTGTTACCTTGCGGTAACAACCAGGAGAGCAACCGGCCGCCCGCCGGGGCTAGGGATCCGACGCCAACGTCCGCGCGGCCCGGTTGTGCCGCGTCGACAACGGAGGGCGGCGGGGTGCCGATGACCCGGACCGGACAGGCCCCGACGTTCGGGGCCTTGCTGCGCGACCTGTCCGCCGATCCGGCCGCCGTCGACGAGGTGGCGCGGGCGGCCCGCGCCGACTCCCCCGAGGTGGCCCGGCTTCCCGCCGAGGAGGTACGCCGCCAGGTCGTGCTGCTGCTGACAAGCGGCCTGGGCGCGCTGGAACGCCGCGAGGACCCGGCCGGACGCGACTTCACCGAGGCCCGTCGGCTGGGCGCGGAACGGGCCGCGCAGGGCGTCTCGGTGGCCGGCCTGCTGAGCGGCGTGCAGGCCGGGCGGGACCGGGCGGTGGAGCTGGTGGTCCGGCACGGGCGGGCCGCCGGCATCCCGGACGAGGTGCTGCTGGAAGGGCTGCTCACCATCGGCCGGTACGCCGCGGCCGTGGAGCGGGCCGTGGTCGACGGGCACCGCGGCGCGGAGCGGGAACTGGTACGCACCGGCGCGGCGGCCCGGACACACCTGCTGCGGCGGCTGCTGCGCGACGGACCGGCGGGACTGTCCACGGCCGAGCTGACCCGGTTCGGGCTGCGGCCGGACGGGCGCTACCACTGCCTGGTCGCCGCGCCACCCGACCCGGTCCGGGCGTACACGCTGCACCGGCAGCTCACCACGCGGGGCGGCCTGCTCGGCACGGTCGAGGACCGGCTGGCCGGGTTGCTGCCGCGACCGCCCGACGCCGTACCGGCCGACGTGCTGACACTTGTGGCGCCCGCGCAACCGCTGGCGCGGGCCCCCGACATGTACGCGCTCTGCCTGGCGGCGCTGGCCACGGCGACCGACCGCCGGCTGCGCGGGCTGCGTCAGGTCACCGACCTGGCCGGGGAGACCGCGCTCGCCGCCCAGCCGCTGCTCGCCGAGCTGCTGCGGGCGAGCCTGCTCGGCGCGCTCGACCCGGCCGACGACTTCCACCGGGAGCTGGCAGTCACCGCGCTCGCCTGGCTGCACCACGGCCAGCGGCTCGACCAGACCGCCGCCGAGCTGCACGTCCACCCGAACACGGTGCGCTACCGGCTGCGGCGGCTGCGGGAGCTGACCGGCGGGCCACCGGTCGAGGAGGGGGCCCGGTGCACAGTGCCGGAGACCGTGCACTGGTGGTGGGCGCTGCGGAGCTGGCTGGACGTCGGCTGACGCCGCCCGGGCCGTA
Source organism: Micromonospora sp. NPDC048169 (assembly GCF_040652815.1). Classification (NCBI taxonomy): domain Bacteria; kingdom Bacillati; phylum Actinomycetota; class Actinomycetes; order Micromonosporales; family Micromonosporaceae; genus Micromonospora; species Micromonospora sp. NPDC048169. The sequence continues at coordinate 258,222 of NZ_JBEZMS010000004.1, read as the reverse complement.
CCGGGGCGCGGCGCTGTGCCAGGCTGGCCCGGTGACCGAGGTGATCTTCCGGGAGGCGGTCCGCGCCGACCTGCCCGCCGTGCTCGCGCTGCTCGCCGATGACGTGCTGGGCCGCACCCGCGACCTGCCCGAGGTGGACGAGGCGTACGAGCGGGCCTTCGCCGACCTCGACGCCGACCCGCGTAACCACCTGATCGTCGCCGACGACGGCGGGGAGCTGGTGGGCTGCTTCCAGCTCACGTACATCCCGGGGCTGGGCCGGCACGGCGCGCAGCGGTGCCTGATCGAGTCGGTGCGGGTCCGCTCCGACCGGCGCGGCCGTGGGCTGGGCCGGACGATGATGCGCTGGGCGATCGACCGGGCCCGGGAGCACGGCTGCGCGCTGGTGCAGCTCACCACCGACAAGCAGCGCGCCGACGCGCACCGGTTCTATCGTGACCTGGGCTTCGTGGCCAGCCACGAGGGCATGAAGCTGGCGCTCTGATCCGGCACCGGGCCGCCACCCGAAGGCGAGCGGCCCGGCACCCCGGGTCAGTCCTCCGGCACCAGCCGGCCGTCGCGCAGCGTGAGCGTACGGTCGGCCAGCTCGATCAGCGCCGGGTCGTGCGTGGCCACGAGCGCGGTCATGCCCCGGGCGTGCACCACCGCCCGGAGCAGGTCCATGATCGACCGGCCGGTCTCGGAGTCGAGCTGACCGGTCGGCTCGTCGGCGATCAGCAGGTCCGGCTCGTTCGCCAGCGCCCGCGCCACCGCCACCCGCTGCTGCTGCCCGCCGGACAGCTCGTACGGGCGCTGCGCGGCGTGCCCGCCCAGCCCGACCAGTTCCAGCAGGACCGCCACCCGCTGCTCCCGTTCGGCCGCCGGCACCTTCGCCAGCCGCAGCGGCACCCCGACGTTCTCCGCGGCGGACAGGATCGGCACCAGCCCGAACGTCTGGAACACGAACCCGACGGTGCCCCGGCGCAACGCCAGCAGTTCCCGCTCGCCGGCCCCCGTGACGTCGTGCCCGGCCACCCGGATCCGCCCGGCGTCCGGCCGGTCCAGGCCGCCGACGAGGTTCAGCAGCGTGGTCTTGCCGGCGCCGGAGCGGCCCCGGACGGCGACCAGCTCGCCGCGTCCCGCCGTGAACGAGACGTCCCGCACGGCGTGCACGGCGTGTTCCCCCTTGCCGAAGGTGCGGCTCACCCCCTCGACCCGGACCACGTCCTCGACGGCGCTCACCGGCGCCGCCGGCAGCACCTCGGTCTGGTCGGTCATCACTCACTCTCCTCGGCGTGCGCCCGGTCGCCGGGGCGCACCTCGACGTGGTCGGGTTCCAGGTTGAGCCGAACCCGGTCGCGCAGGGACAGCGCCTCCACGAACTGCGCGGGCAGCTGCATCCGGCCGGTGCGGTCCAGCACCGCGTACTCCTCGCTGACCATCTCGGTGCCGCCGTCGGCGGTGACGCGCGCGGTCCGGCGTACCTCGGAGGCGGTCCGGCCGTCGCGGATCGCGACGGTACGGCGGACCTGGCCGGCCACGGCGTGGTCGTGGGTGACCACCACGATGGTGACGCCGAGTTCGGCGTTTATGGTGCGCAGCGCGGCGAAGACCTCCGCGCCGGTGGCCTCGTCCAGCTCGCCGGTCGGCTCGTCGGCGAACAGGATCTCCGGGTCGTTCGCCACCGCCACGGCGACCGCGCAGCGCTGCTGCTCGCCGCCGCTCATCTGGCCCGGCCGCCGGTCCGCGCAGTAGCCGACGCCCACCATCTCCAGCAGCTCACGGGCCCGCTCCCGCCGTTTGCGCCGCCCGCCGGCCCGCCCGGCCAGCTTCATCGGCAGCTCGACGTTCTCCAGCGCGGTCAGGTACGGCAGCAGGTTGCGGCCGGTCTGCTGCCAGATGAACCCGACCACGTCCCGCCGGTACGCCAGCCTCCGCTTGTTCGACAGCGACAGCAGGTCGTAGTCGGCGACCCGGGCGATGCCGGCGGTCGGGGTGTCCAGGCCGGACAGGATGTTCAGCAGCGTCGACTTGCCGGAGCCGGAGGCGCCGACGATCGCGACCAGTTCACCCCTGTCGATCACCAGGTCGAGGCCCTGGAGGGCGAAGACCTCGACGCCCTCGGTCTTGAAGATGCGCACCAAACCGTCGCAGACGATGTGCCCGCGCAGCCGGTCCCGCCCGCCGGCCCGTTCGGCGGCACGCTCGGCGGCACGCTGTTGCAGGGACGCCAGATCCGGTACGGACGCCTCGGCGGTCGCGGTCATCTCAGCTCTCCTCTCCGAGCCGCAGCACCTCACCGAGGCGCAACCGGCGGTTGTTCACGGCTTCCACGGCGATCGCGAAGCCGAGGGCCAGCATGGCCAGCACCGACACCCCGGCCACCAGGCCGGGTTCGAAACCCGGGCGCACGTCCACGCCGCCGGTGAAGGCGGGCAGTCCGAGCACCGGTGTGAGCAGCAGCGGCAGCAACGCGCCGACCACCGCTCCGGTGAGCACCGACACCAGCACCAGCGGGGTCAGCTCCACCATGAGCAGTCCGCGCCACTGCCGGCGGGACAGGCCCATGGTGCGCAGCCGGGACAGCACCTGCCCGCGCGAGCGGGCACCGGCGAGCACCGCGAGCGCGAGCCCGAGCAGCCCCAGCACGGCGCCGCCCCCGGCCCCGAGGGCGAAGCCGAACACCAGCAGGCCGTTCACGCCGGTGCCGCCGAGGTCGGCGCGGACCGTCGACCGGGTGGTCACCTCCGGCGCGCGGGCCTGGTCCCCGGCGTCGACGCCGCCGATGCGCAGGTAGCGTCGCTGTCCCTCGCCCGCGACCCGGTCCACCTCGGCCGGGTCCACGCCGGAGCCGGCGAGCACGAAACCGGTCGGCGCGAGCTGGTGCGGGGCGTCGGCCGGCAACGCCGGCCACGGCAGCACCACGAACCGGCGTACGCCCTCGCCCACGAGCGCGAACCCGTCGACAGTGGCGGCGGTGCGCACCGGCAGCCGGTTGCCCTGCACGTCCAGCCAGGCGGGTCGCTCGCCGCGGGCGTCGGCGAGCCCGGCGTCGGCCAGGTCCCCGGCCACCGCCGGGGACACCAGCGCCGGCAGCGGCGTGCTCCCGTCGGCGCGGGCCCGCACCGGGTCGGGCACGTCCACCGGTACGCCGGCCTGCCGCGCCACCTCGGCGAACCGCTCCCCGTCCACGAGCACCACGCGCAGCTCGGTGACCGGGGCGGGACGCCCGGCCTGGTCGGCGTAGGGGCGTTCGGCCGGGATGGTCAGCACCGGCGCGACAGCGCGTACCCCGGGCAGCGCGGCCAGTTCCCCGGCCGTGTCCGGCGTGAAGCGCTCCCCGCGTACCAGCAGGTCACCGGGCACGGCCTGGGCGGCGGCGGTGTCCCGGCCGGTCTCGATGCCGGTCGCCACCACGCCGCAGAACGCGGCGGTGGCGACGGCCAGCACCACCACGACCAGCGGCCCGGTGGTCGCGGCCCGGCCCGCGCGGGCGGTGCCGAGGAAGGCGACGCTGCCGCGCGCCCGGGCGGCGACGCGGCTGGCCAGCCGTAACGGCCAGGGGTACGCGCGCAGCGCCAGCAGCGCCGCCGCGATCGCCAGCAGCACCGGTACGGACACCAGCAGCGGGTCCACCGACCCGGCGGTGAGCCCACGGCGGCGCAGCAGGAACGCGCCGAGCACGGCGAGCCCGAGCACCGCCACCTCGACGGTGAGCCGGACGGCGGGCGACCGGCCGCCCAGGTCGGCGCGGCCACCGGCCCGGCGGCCCACGGCGAGCGCGGCGAGCGGCGGCAGCAGCGTGGCCAGGAGCCCGGCGATCACCACCCAGTACCACGACGCCCCGGCGCCGGGCAGCAGCCCGCCGAGCAGCCAGCCGATCCCGGCGGCGGCCGGCAGCACCAGCAGCGATTCGGCCAGGCCGCGGCGCAGCACCGCGCCGGTCGAGCCGCCGCGCGCCCGGATCAGGTGGAACTCGGCGCGGCGGCGGCGCGCGGCCAGCCGGGCGGCGAGCAGCGTCAGCCCGGCCAGCGTGGCGAGCAGCCCGGCGGCGATGACAGCGAGCAGGGTACGCGCGGCGGCCAGCGAGTCGGCGAAGCGCCGCAGCGGGATGTCCACGCCCTGGCTGAGCGTCACGGTGACCTCGGTGGGCAGGGCGCGGTTCAGCCCGTCGACCCCGGCGATCAGCTCGTCGAGGCGGCCCGGTTCGAGCCGTTCCGGGGCGATCCGGTAGCGCCAGCCGAAGCTCACCGGCCAGCCGGTCGCGGCGGCCTCGTCGACGCCGCCGTCGGCGGTGTAGGCGACGCCCACGAACGGTTTGCCGTCGCCTTCCGGCGGCGTGAGCTTCAGCATCGACGGCAGCGTGTCCCAGACGCCGTCGGCCGGGTCGTTCGGCCGCCACACGCCGACCAGCTGGACCGGGAGGGACTTCAGCACGTTGCCGTCCGGATCGAGGATCAGGAGCAGGAACCGGTCGCCGGTCGTCACGCCGAGCGTGCCGGCGATCGTCTCGGCGAGCGTCACCTCGACGGTACGGGCCGGGGCGACGGGACGTTCCGGCCACCGCCCGTCGACAAGGGTGGCCGCCTCCTTGATCCCGGTGCCGGCGCGCAGATGCACGTCGATCAGTCCCTTGTCGGCGCTGAGCGTCGGGCCGCGCAGCCGTCCGGGCACGGTCTGCGCCGCGAACCAGCGCTCGCCGATCGTGTCGCGTACCTCGGCGGGCATCTTCTCCTCGATCGCCGCGAGCTGGCTTCCCCGGCTGGCGACGACGGGCTGGGCCGAGGCCGGCACAGCGTCCGGCGCGGTGCTGTACGTGAGGTCCCGGCGGGCCACCGGCTGACCGGCCACGTACTCGGTGAGCCCCTGCCCGGTCAGCCGGTCGGCGACCCGGGGCACCCCGGTGATCAGCAGGGCGGTCACCAGGGTCAGGACGGCGAGCAGCAGGAACTGCCCCCCGTACGCGCGAACCCGGCGCGCGGCACCAGGAAGGCTCATCGTTCTCCTCCGATCCGGAGCTGCGCGGCGGCGACCCGCTGGCGGATGCCGGTGGTGATGAGGGCGGCGAAGGCGAGCGCGGCGAGCAGCAGCCCGGCGGCCGTCGTCCCGATCGGCACCCAGGGCACTGTGAAGGCCGCCTCGGGCACCGGCCGGCCGGCGGCCGGGGTGAGGATCACCAGCGGCACCATGGTGGCCGCGACGAGGGCGCCGACGAGCAGCCCGACGCCGACGCCGATCGCGGCCAGGAACGTCTGTTCGGCGAGGTACGCGCGCGCCAGCAGCCGCGTGTTCGCGCCGAGCGTGTTGAACACGGCGAACTCGGTGAGCCGCCGCCGGGTGGTGGCCCAGACGTCGACAGCCAGGCCGACCAGGGCGAGCAGCACCGAGCCGAGCGCGGCGGCCAGCAGGCCGGTGCGCGCACCCTGCCAGTACGGATCCTCGGCGGCCTCCGCGGCCACCGCCCGCCGGTCCAGCAGCACCGTGCCGCCGGTCGCGGCGAGCGCGTCAGCGGCGGCGGCGTGCCCGCCGGGCGTGGTGCCCAGCCACCACTCGGCCACCGGCCGGACGCCGCCGCTGCGCTCCAGGAGCTGGGTGGTGGCGGCCGGCAGGTCCAGCAGCACGCCCTCGCCGCCGGTGCCCGGGATCGCGGCGACCTGGCCGACCACAGTGACCTCCAGCGTCACCTCGGCGACCGACAGCTTGACGGTGTCGCCGGTCTTGACGCTCATCGCGGCGGCCACGCCCGGCGTGACGAGCACCGGCACCGGACGGTCCGGCGCCTGCGGCACCAGCGCGAACCGGGACGAGGGCACCCGGGCGAACTGCAACAGCCCGGCCGGCACGTCGAAGCCCTGCGTCCCGTCGATCCGGGTCGGGCTCGCCTCGGCGGTGCCGCGCGGCCCGGCGCCCGGGTCGATCACCCGCCACGGCCCCTCCACCGGCAGTGGCAGGGCCGCCCCGGCGGCGTCGGTGAGCCGCAGCTCGTCCAGGAGCAGCCGGTACGAGCTGCCGGTGGCGTCGCCGCCGTCGGCCTCGAAGCCGGCCAGGCGCAGCGGGGCGCCGCCGCTGTCGGGCAGCGGCACGGAGAAACGTACCGGCTTCCCGTCGCCGCCGGCCTCGGCCAGCCGCACCCGCCAGGTGGCCCCGGCGTCGGTGACGAACAGCGCGGTCACCACCACCCGGGGCCTGTCGAACATGCTCTCGACCGGGGTGCGCACGGTGCCGGCGAATGTCTTCGCCCCGGCCGGCAGGACGCCGCCGACCGGCGCGGTCCGGCCGGCGGCGAGCCGGTCCAGCAGCGCGGCTGTGGACGCGTCGCCGCCGGTGTCGTCGAGGCGGATCATCCCCTTCGCGGCGGCGGTGTCGAGCGCCACCACAGTCGCCGGCCGGGCCTCACGGCCCACCCGTACGTCGTCGCGCCAGGCCGGCAGCGCCCGGTCCAGGCCTGGTACGGCGGCCAGCTGCGCGGCCCGGTCAGCGGGCGCGGTGCCGTCCCGCTCGGTCAGCCGCAGGTCCGCGCCGACCGTGTGCTGCGCCTGGTCGCGCTGCGAGCGTTCCCAGGAGGCGACGAGCGACCAGGCGAGCGTGCTGCCGCCGACGGCGAGCGCGAGCAGCAGCACCGGGCCGGCGTGCGGGCGGCGGCCCGCCTGCCACATGCCGAACATGGTGGCGTTCCACGTCCGCCGGTCCACGAAGCGTTCCGCGATCCGGGTGGTCGGCGGCAGCAGCCGCAGCGCGATCACCGCGCCGGCCAGCACGCCGATGGTGGGCGCGGCGGCCAGCAGCGGGTCGATGCCGAGGCTGCCGTTCGCGCCGGCGAGCGGCGACGAGTACTGCCGCAACTGGGTCCAGGCGAGCACGGCGAGGGCCACCAGCGCGATGTCCACGCTCGCCCGCTGCGCCGCCGCTCCCCGGGAGGGGCGGGACCGGGACGCCATGTCCGCGACGTACGTGCCGGCCCGACGCATCGCCGGCAGCACCATGGCGAGCAGGCAGCCGGTCGCCGCGCCGACCGCCACCAGCCACACCCGGGCCAGGTCGCCGTCGGCCAGCCCCAGGTCCGCGCCCAGGTAGTGGATCGCCTGCCCGGTCAGCGCCGGGGCCAGCAGCAGCGCCGGCGCCACCACGAGCGTCGCCTCGCGTACGGCCAGCCCGGCGATCTGCCCCCGGGCGGCGCCCCGGGCCCGCAGCAGCGCGGTCTGTGCCCGCCGGTCCTCGTTCAACAGGGCGGCCACCAGCACCAGCGCGTACCCGCCGAGCACGACGATCAGCAGCAGCGGGGTGAGCAGCGCCGACCGGCCCACCAGATCGGCCCGGCTCAGCCGGTCGACGAGCCGGTCCAGGTGGCTGACCTGCTGCGCCGACGAGCCCAGCCCGGTGGCGTCGGGCAGCTTCCCGGTGATCTCGTCCAGCGCCGCCGTCACGGCGGGCAGCCGGGCCGGCTCGACCGCCACCAGGTCCGGGTCGACCAGCCAGGCCGCCGAGGTGGAACCCGTGAAGGTACGGGCGAAGTCAGCCGGGTCCAGCGCGAACGGCCCGTACGAGGTGACCGCCGCGTCGCCCTGGCTCTCCCCCACCCCCGGGGCGAGACGCCAGTACGCCTCGGTCGCGTCCCGGGGCCGCCACGTGCCCACGACCACCACGGTGCCGGCGCGCTCCGCGCCCCTGTCGTAGAGCGGCACCCGCTCCCCGATCTCGATGCTCAGTTGCGCGGCCACCTTCTCCGGCAACGTCACCTGCAACGGGTCGCTGCCCGGCACCGGCCACGCCCCGGCGGCAAGCTCGGCGTGCGCGGGCAGGTCGTCGAGCGTGGCCAGGTTGGCGAACATCGGGTCGTCGTCGGTGCGGGCGGCGCCCACGTCACCGGTCAGCTCCCGGCCGGTCCCGGAGCGGGTCGCGGCCACGGTGACCGGGGCGCCGCCGAGCCCGTTCGCGAACTGTTCCCGTACCGCCCGGTCCCGCTCGGCGAACGCGGCGGCGTCGGCCCCGCCGGAGCCGCTGACCAGCAGGCTGCGCTCCTCGGCCGGGGCGGCGTCCAGCACCGCCCGGGCACCCGCGGAGACCGCCCGGCGGTTGTAGTCGGAGAGCCCGGTGACGAGCGCGACCGCGACGAGTGCCGCGACAGCGGCGGCGAGCAGCAGCCCTCGGGCCTCTACCGCCCGCCTCCACACCAGCTTCATCCGACGTCCTCTCCTGGCCCCGGCGGGCCGATGCCGAGAGAGAGCAGTGACACCCACCAAAAGGTTCGCGCCCGTTACATGATCGTTATCGGTCCCTCGCCGTCCTCTCGCCGCGCCGCCCGCCACCTCCCCGTCGATCTTGGAGTTGTGGCACCTCGAATGCGTTCTATGTGCCTTTTGGGAACGACCACGACTCCAAGATCGACGGGGCAGGGCGAGGGCTGTCCACAGGGGCGGAATTTCGGGGGCGTGGGGCGGGAGGGTGGGCGGGTGTGGCGGTATGGGGAGTTGCGGGCGGGTGGGATGAGCCGGGGAGCGGTCCGGCATCAGGTGTCGGCGGGACGGCTGGGCCGGCTGTCCCGGGGTGTCTACGGCTGCACGGAGGACGAGGCGAGCCGGTTGCGCGCCCTGTTCCGGCGGCTGCCGCCGGGAACCGTCGCGGGATTCCACACCGGCGCGCGACTGCACCGGTTCGGGGCGGTCACCGACGATCGGGTGCACGTGATCGTGCCGCCCGGTGCGAGTGCACGGCGGATCCGGGGCGTGGCGACGCACCAGACGGTGCTGCCGGTGCGGGACGCGACAGAGATCGCCGGGATCCCCTGCGCGCCCGCCGCCCGCTGCGCGGTGGACCTCGCCCGGGTGATCCGGCGGTCGGACGCGCTGCCGGTGCTGGATCTCTGTCTCCGAGCCGGCGCCTGCCGCCGGGAGGACCTGCTCGCCGAAGTGGCATGGCATGCCGGCCTGCGGGGAGTACGACAGGCGGGGCAACTCGCCGCGCTCGCCGACCCGCGCCCGGAGTGCCGGCAGGAGAGCCAGTTACGCCTGTTGCTGATCGACGGCGGGTTACCGCCACCGGAGCCGCAACTGTGGGTTCCCGACCCCGCCGGGCTGCCGATCTACCGCCTCGACCTGGGCTATCGGAGTCGGCGCATCGGCCTGGAGTACGACGGCCGATCCCACCTCGACCCCGGCCGGATGCACCACGACCGTTCCCGGCTCAACTGGCTGGCCGAGCACGGCTGGCGCGTGCGCGTCTACACCGCCACCGACCTCTACCGCCGCCCTCGGCACATCGTCGCTTCGGTCCGGGCCCTGCTCACCGCCCTCGACTGAGCCGGCGGCACCCGAGCGCGGCGCACGCGGCACCTCGCCGCGCCCACCCGCGGTCGGGTGGAACGTCATGGGTGTCTCAGGGCCCCGGAGACACCCATGGTGTTCCACTCGCCGAAAGGAGGCGCGTCAGGGGCGCGGGCGGTCGCGGTCCTTCGACGGCTGGACCCGCTTCGGCTCGCCGGGCATCTTCGGGTATTCCGGTGGATAAGGCATGTCGCCCAGGCCGTCGGCGGCGTCCCGCTCGGCCCACTCCAGCAGCGGTGTGATGTCCCACGGGGCGTCGTCGATGCCGGCGTGCGGGTCGCCGCGCTCGGCGAACCGGGCCGGCACCGTGCCCAGGTGGAAGTCGTCCGGGTCGACCTGCGGCAGCTCGTCCCAGTCGACGGGGGTCGAGACGGTGGCGCGGGCGTTGGCGCGCAGCGAGTACGCGCAGGCGATGGTGCGGTCCCGCGCCGTCTGGTTGAAGTCGACGAACACGCGCTCGCCGCGCTCCTCCTTCCACCAGGCGGTGGTGACCAGTTCGGGGCGGCGGCGTTCCAGTTCCCGGGCCAGCGCGATGGTGGCGCGGCGCACCTCCACGAACGTCCAGCGCGGCTGGATGCGCAGGTAGACGTGCACGCCCCGGCCGCCGGAGGTCTTCGGCCAGCCGGGCACGCCCAGCTCGTCGAGCAGACCGCGCAGCTCACCGGCGGCGGTCACCGCGTCGGCGAAGTCGGTGCCCGGCTGCGGGTCGAGGTCGACGCGCAGCTCGTCGGGGCGGTCGGTGTCGGCGGCGCGCACCGGCCACGGGTGGAACACCACTGTGCCCATCTGCGCGGCCCAGGCCACGTGCGCCAGGTCGGCCGGGCACAGCTCGTCGGCCTTACGCCCGCTCGGGAACGCGATCTGCGCGGTGCGGACCCACGGCGGCACGCCCCGTGCGGGTATCCGCTTCTGGAAGAACATCTCCCCCTCGATGCCGTCGGGGAAGCGCTGGAGCGTGGTGGGCCGGTCGCGCAGGGCGCGCATGATCCCGTCGCCGACTGCGACGTAGTAGCGGAAGACGTCGGCCTTGGTGAAGCCGCGCTGCGGGAAGATCACCCGATCGGGGCTGCTCAGCCGCACCGTGCGCCCGGCTACCTCGATCTCCTCGACCGCACCCTTGCCCGCCATCACGCGACCATATGCGATGCCACCGACACCCGACGTACCGTGGAACGGTGAGTCTTTCCGACAGCGAACTGCCCCGTACCGAGGACGAGTGGCGCGTGCGGCTGAGCCCCGAGGAGTTCCGGGTGCTCCGCGAGGCCGGCACCGAGGCGCCCTGGACCGGTGAGTACGTCGACACCAAGACCCCCGGCGTCTACCGCTGCCGGGCCTGCGGGCTGGAACTGTTCCGCAGCGACGACAAGTTCGACTCGCACTGCGGCTGGCCGAGCTTCGACGACGCCATCCCGGGCGCGGTCAAGGAGATCCCGGACAACACGCTCGGCATGCGGCGTACCGAGATCCGCTGCGCGCGCTGCGACAGCCACCTCGGGCACGTCTTCGAGGGTGAGGGCTTCACCCCGAAGGACACCCGGCACTGCGTCAACTCGATCTCGGTGCGGCTGGAGCCCAGCGCCGGCTGACGGCGTCACAGCCGCAGCAGGCCGCCGGCCTCGTCCACCTGGTCGGCGGCCTCGTCGTCCAGCCACACCCCGCCGGTGGCGAGGTAGCGGAAGCGGTACTCCCCCGGCTTCAGCCGGACCGTCACGGTACGGGTGCCGTCGCGGCGCGGCACCAGCTCGTGCCGGCCGGGCTCCCACCCGTTGAAGCAGCCGACCACGCTCACCGTGCCGGCCGGGGTGTCCCGGGGCAGCGAGAACGTCACCCGGGTCTGGTTGCCGAAGAGCCTGTTGCGCTTGATCACGAATCCTCCGGGGATGTTCGGCGGTCACCGGGGTCAACGCGCGACACGCCGGGAGCGACTCGCCGTGGGGCCGGATCAGGTTCGCCGGTTCCGGTTGCTCGATGGTGTCTTCTGCGCGACTCTCGGATCACAGGTCCGTTTTCGGGGGGTTTCGCATGGCTGCCTGCGAGGTTTGCGGCAACGACTACTGGATGGCGTTCGAGGTGCGCACCGTCGACGGGTCGCGGCACACGTTCGACTGCTTCGAGTGCGCGGTGCACAAGATGGCGCCGATCTGCGAGCACTGCCAGACCAAGATCGTCGGCCACGGCGTCGAGGTCTCCGGCCGCTTCTTCTGCTGCGCCCACTGCGCCCGCGCCGTCGAGGGCGAGCAGGGCGCCGAGGTACGCGACGCGGTCGGCGCCCGCCCCGCCTGACGCGTACCCTCGCGGGACGCCATCGGCGTCGATCCCCGGCTAGCATCCCTCCGGTGTCCCGACGGTTGATCATCGCGGCGGCTCTGACCACCGCTCTCGCCGGCTGCTCTCCCGCCACCGAGCCCGCCCCCGCCACCGATCCGGCCCTCGTCGCGCCCTCACCCACCGACGGCGGCGCCGCCGCGGCGCTGCGCGATCGGTACGCGGCGACCGGCCGCCTGGCCGGCCTGGCCGAAAAGCCCGAGAACGCCAGCGAGCAACTCGACTCCGACGGCGTCGCCTGTGGTCGCCCGCTGCCCCTGCTCGACCGGCGGCTCGTGGTGTCGACCCGGGTCTTCGGCACGCCGGAGGAGACACCGGCCGGCGAGTTCGTCGAGATCGCCCAGGAGACGGTGGTCTACCCGGACGAGGCGACCGCCGCGGACGCGGTCCGGCAGATCTTCGGCGTGCTGGAGGCGTGCGAGCGCGACGAGGAGGCCGGCCAGGTCACCGCCGGCCACACGGCCGGGAAGCTGCCCGCCGGGTTGGGCGTGCCGGGCCGGATGGTGTCGGCCACCATGACCCTGTCCGACGGCACCCGTTTCCCGCACCGTTACGGCTGCCTCCAGCAGGGCCGGGTGACCCAGTGCGTCTGGGTCTGGACCCGCTCGGCGGCCGACACCGGCACCTGGTTCGAACGCGCCGTGACCGCCACCGCAACCGGGCTGCGCGCGTCGAAGGGCTGAGCCGCGTCGGCCCGGGCGCGCGTGAGCCGGCACGCCGAACCACGTCGGGCCGGGGGTGCGCACGACCGGCCGCAGACGCGCCGCCTAACCTGGGCCGATGCCCGTCGAGTCCCACCTGGCCGGCTTCGCCGACCTGGACGCCAGCACCTTCCACGACCTGCTCCGGCTGCGCATCGACGTGTTCGTGGTCGAGCAGTCCTGCCCGTACCCGGAACTGGACGGCCGGGACGTCGAACCCGGCACCCGGCACCTGTGGCTGAGCCGCGACGGCGTCGTGGCCGCGTACCTGCGGATCCTGGCCGACCCCGGCGGCGTGGCGCGGATCGGGCGGGTGGTGGTGGCGCCGGCGGCCCGCGGCGCGGGCCTGGCCGGCGCGCTGATGACGCAGGCCCTGGCGGTGGTGGGTGACCGGCCGTGCGTGCTGGACGCGCAGACGCACCTGGTCGGCTTCTACGCCGGGTTCGGTTTCGCCGTCGACGGCCCCGGTTACGTCGAGGACGGCATCCCGCACACACCGATGCGCCGCGACCCGACTCATTGACGTTTGTCGCTTTTTGTGGCAGTGTGCGGGCGGAGCCGCCACGCGGGAGAGGGCAACTCCCGACAGTCCGGGCGTCGTGCACCGACACCTATCCCGGAGGCTTCCATGTCCACTCCGTACCGCCGCCCGTTACCGCTCGCGGCGGCGATCCTCGCCGTCTGCGCGGTGGTGGCGGCGCTGCTCACCACCGCGTTCTCCGGCCCGGCCTCGGCGCACGGGTCGGTGGTCGACCCGGCCTCGCGCGCCTACAGCTGCTGGCAGCGCTGGGGCGGTGACTTCCAGAACCCGGCCATGGCCACCCAGGACCCGATGTGCTGGCAGGCGTGGCAGGCCGACCCGAACGCCATGTGGAACTGGAACGGCCTGTTCCGCGAGGGCGTGGCCGGCAACCACCAGGGCGCCATCCCCGACGGGCAGCTGTGCAGCGGCGGCCGCACCCAGAGCGGCCGGTACAACGCGCTCGACACCGTCGGCGCCTGGAAGACGGTGCCGGTGACAAACAACTTCCGGGTCAAGTTCTTCGACCAGGCCAGCCACGGCGCCGACTACATCCGGGTGTACGTGACAAAGCAGGGTTTCAACGCGCTCACCTCGCCACTGCGCTGGAGCGACCTGGAACTGGTCGGCCAGATCGGCAACACCCCGGCCAGCCAGTGGACGCGTGAGGTCGACGGCGTGTCCATCCAGATCCCGGCGAACGCGCCGGGCCGCACCGGCCGGCACATCGTCTACACCATCTGGCAGGCCAGCCACCTGGACCAGTCCTACTACCTGTGCAGCGACGTGGACTTCGGCGGGTCCGGCCCGACCACCCCGCCGACCACCACCCCGCCCACCAGCACGCCGCCCACGAGCACCCCGCCGACCAGCCCGCCGCCGACCACGCCGAACCCGGCCGGTGGCTGCACCGCGACGTACGCGATCACCGGGTCGTGGGGCGGCGGCTTCCAGGCCGACGTGAAGGTCACAAACAGCGGCGGATCACCCATTCGCGGCTGGTCGGTGAGCTGGAACTACCAGAACGGCCAGCAGGTCAACTCGGCGTGGAACGCCAACGTGACCACGAGCGGGACGCTGGTGACGGCACGGAACGTGGCCTACAACGGCTCGCTCGCGCCGGGTGCCAGCACCTCGTTCGGCTTCACCGGGTCGGCCGGTGCGACGAACCCGGTGCCCGGCATCCTGTCCTGCACGACGACCGCCTGACGACTGCCATCCCGGTCGGGGCTCTGCTCGACACCCGCTGGGGTGTTAAGCGGGGCCCCTTCCGCTACCGCAGGCGTTAAGAAGGGGCCCTTCCTTTCACACCAGGCAGTTGACGATGTCGGCCACCGGGCGGCGGCGACCCGTGTAGAACGGGATCTCCTCGCGCACGTGCCGGCGAGCGCCGGAGGCGCGCAGGTCGCGCATCAGGTCCACGATCCGGTGCAGCTCGTCGGCCTCGAACGCCAGCATCCACTCGTAGTCGCCGAGCGCGAACGACGCCACGGTGTTGGCCCGCACGTCCGGGTAGCCCCGGGCCATCTTGCCGTGCTCGGCCAGCAGCTCGCGCCGCTCGGCGTCGGGCAGCAGGTACCACTCGTACGAGCGCACGAACGGGTAGACGCACAGGTAGGCGCGCGGCTGTTCGTCGTTCAGGAACGCCGGGATGTGGCTCTTGTTGAACTCGGCCGGGCGGTGCAGCGCCATCTGCGACCAGACCGGGGTGAGCGCCCGGCCCAGCGTGGTGCGGCGGAACCGCAGGTACGCGTCCTGGAGCGCGTCGCTGGACGACGAGTGCCACCAGATCATCAGGTCGGCGTCGGCGCGCAGCCCGGCCACGTCGTACGTGCCCCGGATCGTGACGTCCTTGCCGGCCAGCTCGGTGAAGAGCGACTCGACCTCGTCGACGACGTTCTCCCGCAGCGACGGCAGCGGGCTGCTGGCCCGGTACACCGACCACATCGTGTAGCGGATGGTCTCGTTGAGCTCCCGCAGCCGCGCCGCGTTGGTCTGCTCGGTCATGCTGCCGATCCTCCCAGTGCCGTGATGATCTCTTCGGCCGCCGTCTCGCCGGAGCGGACGCAGACCGGAATGCCGACGCCGTCGTAACCGGCCCCGGCCACTGCAAGCGTCGGGTGGGCGGCGCGCAGCGCCGTCCGGACCGCCGCCACCCGGGCCGTGTGCCCGGGCGTGTACTGCGGCAGCGCGCCGCCCCACCGCTGCACGTGCCGGGCCACCGGGACCGGCAGCGGCGCGCCGAGCACCGCCGACAGCTCCCGGTGCACCGCGTCGGCCAGGTCGTCGTCGGTGAGCTGCAACGATGTCTCGTCGCCGTACCGGCCCACCGAGGCGCGCACCAGCGCCAGCCCGTCCGGCCGCCGCAGGTGCCCCCACTTGGTGGTGAAGAACGTGGACGCCTTGATCGTCAGCCCCTCGCCGGCCGGCACCAGGAAGCCGGACAGCTCCGGCAGGGCCGGGCCGGGCAGGGCCAGGGTGATCAGGGCGACGCTGGCGTAGTCGAGCGCGCCCACCGTGTCGGCCGCCTCGGGCGCGGCGGTGGCGAGCAGCCGGGCCGCCGGGCGGGCCGGCACCGCGAGCAGCACCGCGTCGGCCTCGACGTGCTCGGCGTCGCGGGTCGGCCCGACGGTGAGCCGCCAGCCGTCCGGGGTGCGGCGCAGCTCGCGTACCGCGGCGCCCCGGCGGATCGTCGCCCCGCTCGCCGTCGCCGCCGCCTCGACCAGCGTGCTCAGCCCACCGGCGAGGGTGCCGAAGACCGGTGCGCCGGGCGCGCGCGGCGCGGCGGCCTGCGCGGCGCGTACCGCCCCGACGAGCGTGTGCTCGACACGGGCCGCGCGAGCCAGCGCCGGCATCGTGGTCACAAGCGACAGGTCGTCGGCCCGCCCGGCGTACACGCCGCCGAGCATCGGGTCGACCAGCCGCTCCACCACCGCGTCACCGAGACGCTTGCGGACCAGCTCACCGACCGAGGTGTCCTCGCCGTCGGCCAGCAGCGGGTGGCCCGCGTCGCGGTCGGCGTCCGCGGCCGGCGGCGCGACCGCCGCCACCTTGTCCAGATCCCCGGGTACGCCGACGAGCGTGCCGCCCGGCACCTGGTGCAACGTGCCGTCGACGAGCAGTGCCGCCTGCCCGACTGTGGGGTGCACGATCGAGGCGTCCAGGCCGAGGCGGCGGGCCAGCGTCACCGCCGCCGACTCGCCACCGGCCGGGTCGCGCATCAGGAACGACTCCGCGCCGAACTCGACCGGGCCACCTGCGAGCTCACCGGTGAACAGCTTGCCGCCGAGGCGGCCGGACTGCTCGTACACGGTGACCTCGGTGCCCTCGGGAGCGCGGTCGCGCAACCGGACGGCGGCGGCCAGCCCGGTGATCCCGCCACCGACTATCGCCACCCGCCACGGTCGCACCACTGTCTCCTCCTAGCGCTCCGGTCGCGCGGTCAGCTCGTGCACCAGCGCGACCACCCGGGTCAGCACCTCGGGGTCGGTCTCCGGCAGCACGCCGTGACCGAGGTTGAACACGTGGCCGGGCGCGGCCCGGCCCTGCTCGACGATGCGCCGCACCTCGGTCTCCACCACCGGCCAGGGCGCGAGCAGCACCGCCGGGTCGAGGTTGCCCTGCACCGCCTTGTCCGGCCCGATCCGGCCGGTGGCGACGTCCAGCGGGGTACGCCAGTCCACGCCCACCACGTCGGCGCCGGCCTCACCCATCGCGCCGAGCAGTTCGCCGGTGCCCACCCCGAAGTGGATCCGCGGCACCCCCGCGCCGGCGAGCCCGCCCAGCACGTACGTCGAGTGCGGCAGCACGAAGCGGCGGTAGTCGGCCTCGGAGAGCGCGCCGGCCCACGAGTCGAACAGCTGCACCGCTGACACCCCGGCGTCGACCTGCACCTGGAGGAACGCCAGCGTCACCTCGGCCAGCCGCGCGCACAGCGCGTGCCACAGGTCCGGGTCGCCGTACATCAGCGCCTTGGTCTTGGCGTGGGTGCGCGACGGCCCGCCCTCGACCAGGTAGCTGGCCAGCGTGAACGGGGCCCCGGCGAAGCCGATCAGCGGGGTGTCGCCCAGCTCGACGACGAGCCGGCGGACCGCCTCGTCCACGTACGACACGTCGTCGCGCCCGATCGGGTTGATGCGCTCGACGTCGGCCGCCGTACGGATCGGCTCGGCCACCACCGGGCCGGTACCGGGCACGATGTCCAGGTCGACGCCGGCCGCCGCGACCGGCACCACGATGTCGCTGAACAGGATCGCCGCGTCCACGCCGTGCCGGCGCACCGGCTGAAGCGTGATCTCGGTGACCAGGTCCGGTCGGCGGCAGGACTCCAGCATCGGCACGTTCGCCCGGATCTCGCGGTACTCCGGCAGCGACCGGCCGGCCTGGCGCATGAACCAGACCGGGGTGTGCTGGCCCGGCTCGCGCCGGCAGGCGCGGACGAAGGGCGAGTCGGCCGGCCCGCCGCGGCGGGGTTCTCCGTCTCGGGCGGCAGTGCCCGTGGTGTCGGTGGTCATCGCGGCAATCGTGCCACGCCCCCGGCGCGCGTCCGCGCTCACCGTCCGCATTTGTGACGTAGAAGGAAGACGCCTCCGGTGGAGCGGTGCCTTAACCGCCGATCACCCGGCGCGCCGTCGCGCGCGGCACGGTGGGTGCGACATAGGCTGCCCGCATGGCCCCCCCGATCGCGCTCCCGGAAACGTTCGCTCGCGCGGTCGCGGGGCTGCGGTCGGTGACACCCCGCCCGGAGATCGTCCTGGAGGAGGTCGGCGCACCGCAGCGGCTGGCCCCGTACGCGTTCGCGCTCTCCGCCGCGGTGCTGCGCGACGACGACGAGGTGGCCACCGGCCGGCTGATCCTGCTGCACGACCCGGCCGGGCACGAGGCGTGGCAGGGCACGCTGCGGCTGGTCACGTACGTCACCGCCGAACTGGAGGTCGAACTGGCCAGCGACCCGCTGCTGCCCGGCGTCGGCTGGACCTGGCTGACCGACGCGCTCGACGCGCAGGGCGCCGGGCACCGGGCGATCGGCGGCACCGTCACCCAGACGCTCTCCACCCGCTTCGGCGAGCTGGCCGGGCCGCCCGCCGCCGGTGACATCGAGATCCGGGCCTCCTGGACGCCGTTGCGCGCCGACCTGGGCCCGCACCTGCTCGGCTGGTGCACGCTGCTCGCGTCCACGGCCGGCCTGCCGCCGCCCGGGGTCACCGCGCTGCCGGCACGCCGCTCCTACGGCGCCGCCTGACCGCACCCGCTCGGATGCGCGAAGGCCGCCCCGGACGAACCGGGGCGGCCTCGAAGCGGACGCCGGTCAGAGGTAGTTCTCGGCCTCGTCGCAGATCTTGTCCAGACCCTTGCTGGCCGTCTCGAAGGCGGCCCGGTCGCCGCGCGACGCCGCCGCGATGGCGGTGGTCAGCTTGTCCAGGCAGTTCGCGATGACCTTCTTCTGCCGGGCCTGCTCGTCCCGGTCGTTCTTGGTGCCGGTCAGGTCCTGCTGGGTGTCCGACAGCCGCTCCTGGACCGTCTTCAGCTCACCCTTGAGCTTCTCGATCTCCTGCTGGTTCGTCGAGATGGTGCTGTCGCGCTGGCTGACCGTCTGCCGCGACTCGTCCAGGTCGCCGTTCGTCGAGACGTACAGGAACGTCATGACGCCGCCGAAGACGAACAGCAACGCGGCGACGAGGCCGAGCACCAGCGGCGCCCACCTCCGGCCGCCGCCCGCGGCCGGCGCGGGGCCCGCCGGGCCGTAGGGGCCGGGCGGCCCGGACATCGGCGGCGGCGCGAAGCCGGGGCCGGAGACCGGCGGGGCCGACGCGGGCGGGACCGACATCGGCTGCGCGTAGCCCGGCCCGGAGACCGGCGGCGCCGACATCGGCTGGGCCGGTGGCGGGGCGTATCCCGGCTGGGCCGGTGGCGGGGCGTATCCCGGCTGTGCCGGCGCTGCGGGCGGGTATCCGCCGTACCCGTGACCGTCCGGCACGCCGGGCTGCTGCACTGTCGGCGCGGGCTGGTTCGGGTCGTACTGCTGGGGCGCGGGCGGGCTGCCGTACGGGCTGCCGTAGACCGTGCCCCCCGGCGCCGGGGGCGGGTTCTCGCCCCCGGCCGGTGGGTAGGACATGTCGTTCCTCCAGATGTTCTGGTCCCCCGCGGGGTGGCCCGGTGGGCCGGGGTCGATGCGGTACGGACGGCCCACACCGGTGTGGGCCTGCGGTCAGCAGAGCCGGAACCGGTCGCAGGCCGTCTTGATCGGCACCGCCAGCCCGATGCCCTCGGCGTTGCGGGCCTTGGCCGTGGCGATGCCCACGACCTCCTTCGAGCCGTTGATCACCGGGCCGCCGGAGTTACCCGGGTTGATCGGCGCGTCGAACTGGATCACCGGCCCGCCGCCGCGCTCGTCGTCGCGGAACGCGCTGACCACGCCGGTGGTGACGCTGTCCTGCAACCCGAGTGGCGCGCCGACCACGATGATCTGCTGGCCGGACCGGACCGGGGCGCGGGCCGCGACCAGCCCGGTGAACTTGGCGGTGGCCTGCAACTGCGCCAGGTCCTTCTCCTTGTCGGTGGCGATGATCGTCGCCTCGAACCGCTGGTCCTTGCGCTCCAGGAACACCTTGCGCTCACCGGCGTTGAAGACCGCCTCGACCACGTGGAAGTTGGTGAGCAGCGTGGTACCGCCACCGGACGGCGCCTTGCCGACGGCGAACGCCGTACCGGTGAACTGCCCGGCCCGCACCCGGAACACGCTCGGCAGCACCGCGCTGGCCACCGCCTCCGGGTTGAACGCCGCGTCGGCCTGCTTCTCCAGGCTGCCGGCGCGCTGCTCCAGGCCGTCGAGCCGGCCGGCGTCGGAGTCCTGCCCCTCGGCCATCCGCTTGTCGGCGGCGGCGAGCCGGTCGTCGAGCCGGTAGATCTGGTACGCCTGCACGCCGGTGACCACGATCAGCACGGCGACCAGGGCCAGCGCCACCACCGCCACCCGGCTGCGCCGGGACGGCCGGCCGGCGGCGGGTGCGCCGACGGGGGCCGGCTGACCGGGGTACGCGGAGCCGGGCTGCCCCGGCTGGGACGGGGCGGACACCTGCTGGCCCGGGTAGGCGGGCGCGGACACCGGCCCGCCCGGGTAGCTGGGCGCGGACACCGGCTGGCCGGGATACGCCGGGCCGCTGCCGGGCGGGCTCGGGTAGGCCGGTGCGGCGGACCGCGAGGTCTGCGCCGGCACGGCGCCGAAGGACGACAGCTGGCCCGGCGTGGCGCCGTGGGAGGGCTGAGCCGGTGTCGTGCCGTAGGACGGCTGGCCCGGCGTGGAGCCGTAGGACGGCTGGCCCGGCGTGGAGCCGTAGGACGGCTGGCCCGGCGTGGAGCCGTAGGACGGCTGAGCCGGCGTGCTGCCGTAGGACGGCTGGGCCGGCTGGGCCGTGGCGGGCGGGGTCGCGACGCCGGACGAGGACGCGTAGGCGCTGGTCCGCGGCGTGCCGGCCGGGTCCGGGTCACCCGGGTAGCCGGCGGGCGACGGGACGGCGGCCCGGGCCGACTGCGCCGGGTAGCCGGAGGCCCCGCCCCACTCGGGCGCTCCGCCGAACGATCCGGGCACCGGCGCCGGAGCGGCGGGCGGGGCGAAGCGCGGCGGCAGCGGTCCCGGCCGGTCGGCTGCCGTGTCGCCGCCGCCCTGCCCCGGCACGTCGTCGCCGGTTCCGTACCCGCCTGTCATGCTCGCCCGTCCTCCCCGTCGGCTTCGCCGACGCCCCCCGACCGCTGTGGTCCGGCCCGTACGCCGTTCGCGGCTCGATGGACCGTACCGGCGGGATCGGGCTTTGTCTTCCCTCTTGTCCGACCCTCTCACGGCTCCGCAACCCGTGCTTTCCGGTCACCTGCCGGCCATCGCGCCGACACGCGCCCGACCGGCTGCGCACACCGGATCGTCCGGCCTACTAGGGTTGTCAGGTGACCGACGAACCACCCCTGCGCCGTCGGGCCGCCGAAAGCCGTACCGGGGAGGCATCCGCCCAGCCGACGCCGGCCCTGCCGGAGCCGGCGGACGCGGGGACCGAGACCGATCCGGACGCGGCCGTCCCCCTGACCGCGCCGCGCGACGGCACGCCCGCCCCGGTGGCCACACCCGCCGAGTTGGACGAGGTCGTGGCCCGCTTCGCGGCCGGCACCGGCCCGGTGGCCCTGGACGCCGAACGCGCCTCCGGCTACCGCTACAGCCAGCGCGCCTACCTGGTGCAGTTGCGCCGGGCCGGCGCCGGCACCGCGCTCATCGACCCGCTGCCGCTGCCCGACCTGTCCGCCCTGGACGCGGCGATCGCCGACACCGAGTGGGTGCTGCACGCCGCCAGCCAGGACCTCGCCTGCCTGGCCGAGGTGGGGCTGCGCCCGCGGCGGTTGTTCGACACCGAACTGGCCGCCCGGCTGGCCGGGTTCGAGCGGGTCGGCCTGGCCGCGCTGACCGAACAGCTACTCGGGTACAGCCTGGAGAAGCACCACTCCGCCGCCGACTGGTCCAGCCGGCCGCTGCCGGAGTCCTGGCTGACGTACGCGGCGCTCGACGTCGAACTGCTCGTGGACCTGCGCGACGCGCTGGACGACGAGTTGCGGCGGCAGGGCAAGTCCGGCTGGGCGGCAGAGGAGTTCGACGCGCTGGTGCGGGGCGGCGCCCGCCCGCCGAAGGTGCGCGCCGAGCCGTGGCGGCGCACGTCCGGCATCCACCGGGTACGCGGCGCCCGCGCCCAGGCCCGGGTGCGCTCCCTCTGGTACGCGCGGGACCAGATCGCCTCCCGCCGGGACGCCGCGCCGGGCCGGGTGCTGCCCGACTCGGCCATCGTGGCCGCCGCCGAACTCGACCCGAAAGACGAGAAGACGCTGCTCACGCTCCCCGGTTTCGGTGGGCGTTCGGTGCGCCGGCTGGCGCGTACCTGGCTGGCGGCGCTCGACGACGCACGCCAGTTGCCGGACGACGCGCTGCCGGTGAGCCCGGCCGTGGAGGGGCCGCCCCCGCCGCACCGGTGGGCCGAACGCGACCCGGTGGCCGCCGGTCGGCTCGCCCGCGCCCGGGAGGTGGTGGTCGGCACCGCCGGGGCGCACCGGCTGCCGGCGGAGAACCTGATCGCGCCGGACTCGATCCGCCGGCTGGCCTGGCAGCCACCGGCTGAGGTCAGCGACGGGACGGTTGCGGACGCGCTACGCGGGTACGGAGCCCGCGAGTGGCAGATCGGGCTGCTCCTGCCCGCCCTGACGGAGGCGTTGCGCACCCCGCAGCAGTGACATCGGCGGCGGCGGTGTGAGGTGGGCCACGCGGGGGGTGGTGCCACGTCTGGTTACTGACGAGTAGCATCCGGGGAAATGCCCGTGCCGAGGGAGGCTCCAAGTGCCCCGTGAAGTTCGGGATGTCGTCTTCGTCGACGGCGTCCGTACCCCGTTCGGCAAGGCGGGTGGGATGTACGCCAACACCCGCGCCGACGATCTGGTGATCCGCTGCATCCGCGAGCTGATGCGCCGCAACCCGCAACTGCCGCCGGAGAAGGTGGAGGAGGTGGCCATCGCCGCCACCACCCAGATCGGTGACCAGGGCCTGACCATCGGCCGTACCGCCGCCCTGCTGGCCGGCCTGCCCAAGACCGTGCCCGGCTTCGCCATCGACCGGATGTGCGCCGGCGCGATGACCGCCGTCACCACAGTGGCCAGCGGCATCGCCATGGGCGCGTACGACGTGGCCATCGCCGGCGGCGTCGAGCACATGGGCCGCCACCCGATGGGCGAGGGCGTCGACCCCAACCCGCGCATCGTCGCGGAGAAGCTGGTCGACCCGTCCGCCCTGGTGATGGGCTCCACCGCGGAGAACCTGCACGACCGCGTCCCGCACATCACCAAGGAGCGCACCGACGCGTTCGCGCTGGCGTCGCAGCAGAAGACCGCCAAGGCGTACGCCAACGGCAAGCTCCAGGGCGACCTGGTGCCGGTGGCGACCCGCGACCCGGAGACGGGCTGGGGCCTGGCCGCCGTGGACGAGGCGCCCCGCGACACCTCGATGGAGAAGCTGGCCGGGCTGAAGACCCCGTTCCGGCCGCACGGCAAGGTCACCGCCGGTAACGCGGCCGGCCTGAACGACGGCGCCACCGCCGCGCTGCTGGTCGCCGAGGAGACCGCCCGCGAGCTGGGCCTGCCGGTCGGCATGCGCCTGGTGTCGTTCGGCTTCGTCGGCGTCGAGCCCGAGGTGATGGGCGTCGGCCCGATCCCGTCGACCGAGAAGGCGCTGCGCATCGCCGGCCTGAGCATCGACGACATCGGCCTGTTCGAGCTGAACGAGGCGTTCGCGGTGCAGGTGCTCGCCTTCCTCGACCACTTCGGCATCGCCGACGACGACCCGCGGGTCAACGCGTGGGGCGGCGCGATCGCCATCGGTCACCCGCTCGCGTCCTCCGGCGTCCGGCTGATGACCCAGCTCGCCCGCCAGTTCGCCGAGCACCCCGAGGTCCGCTACGGCCTCACCGCCATGTGCATCGGCATCGGCATGGGCGGCACCGTGATCTGGGAGAACCCGCACTGGGAGGGTGGAGATCAGTGAGCGCGAGGAGTGAGCTTGCGAGCCCCGCAGTCGCGAACGAAGGAGTCGCAGTGAGCCTCGCCGCACCGAACGAGGTCGTCACCAAGGCGCTGCTGCGCCAGGTGGCCGTACCCGGGCTGGACCGGCCCGCCGCCCTCATCACGCTGGACAACGGCTTCGACCACACCAAGCCGAACACCTTCGGCCCGGCCGGCCTGACCAGCCTGGACGAGGCGATCACCGCCGCGCTGGCGGCGGAGCCGGCGTTCATCGCGGTCACCGGCAAGCCGTACATCTTCTGCGTGGGCGCGGACATCACCAGCCTGCCCGCGCTGGAGAACCGCGACCAGGCGCTGGAGATCGGCCGGCTGGGCCACCGGGTCTTCGCCCGGCTCAAGGACAGCACCGTCCCCACCTTCGCGTTCGTCAACGGCGCGGCGATGGGCGGCGGCCTGGAGCTGGCGCTGCACTGCCACTACCGGACGCTGTCGGCGGGCGCGGCGGCCCTGGCGCTGCCCGAGGTCTCGCTCGGCCTGATCCCCGGCTGGGGCGGTACGCAGCTGCTGCCGAACCTGATCGGCATCCCGGCCGCGACGCAGGTCATCATCCAGAACCCGCTGATGCAGAACAAGATGCTCAAGCCGAAGCAGGCGGCCGAGATGGGCGTCGCGGACGTGCTGCTGGAGCCGGCCGACTTCCTGGAGCGGTCGCTGGAGTGGGCCGCCGGCGTCGTCCGGGGCGAGGTCACCGTCACCCGGCCCGAGGTCGACAAGGACATGTGGGCGGGCGTGCTCTACTTCGCCCGGCAGACCCTCGACCAGCGGCTGCACGGCGCGGTCCCGTCCGCGTACAAGGCGCTCGACCTGCTGGAGACGGCGAAGGACGCCGATTTCGCCACCGGCACCGCGGCGGAGGACGAGGCCCTCGCGGACCTGGTCTTCTCCGAGGAACTGCGTAGCGGCCTGTACGCCTTCGACCTGGTGCAGCGGCGGGCCAAGCGCCCGGCCGGGGCGCCGGACAAGGGCCTGGCCCGGCCGGTCACCAAGGTGGGCATCGTCGGTGCCGGCCTGATGGCCAGCCAGCTCGCGCTGCTGTTCGCCCGGCGGCTCCAGGTGCCGGTCGTGATGACCGACCTGGATCAGTCCCGCGTGGACAAGGGTGTGGGCTACGTGCACACCCAGATCGAGAAGGCCGTCAGCAAGGGCCGGATGGACAAGGGCACCGCGGCCAAGCTGTACGGCCTGGTCAGCGGCTCGGTCGACAAGTCCGTCTTCGCCGACGCCGACTTCGTCATCGAGGCCGTGTTCGAGGACCTGGGCGTCAAGAAGCAGGTCTGGGCGGAGCTGGAGAAGATCGTCAAGCCGGAGGCGGTGCTCGCCACCAACACCAGCTCGCTGTCCATCACCGAGATGGCCGCCGAGCTGGAGCACCCGGAGCGGGTGGTCGGCTTCCACTTCTTCAACCCGGTCGCGGTGCTGCCGCTGCTGGAGATCGTCCGCGGCGAGCGGACCGACGACGCCACGCTGGCCACCGCGTTCGCTGTCGGCAAGCAGCTCAAGAAGTCGTCGGTGCTGGTCTCCGACGCCCCGGCGTTCGTGGTGAACCGGCTGCTGACCCGCTTCCTCGGCACCGTGTTCGCGGCCGTCGACCAGGGCACCCCGCTGGACGTGGCGAACAGCGCGCTGGACCCGCTGGGCCTGCCGATGCGCCCGCTGGCGCTGCTGCAGCTCGTCGGGCCGGCCGTGGCGTACCACGTCGGCGGCACCCTGCACGAGGCGTTCCCGGACCGCTTCGGCGTCAGCGAGAACCTCAAGCGGATCGCCGACTCGGGCCAGCCGATCGTGGTCGACGACCAGATCAACGACGAGGTGGCGAAGCTGCTCGTGGTCGGCGACCAGCCGCTCACCGCCGAGCAGGTCCGGCAGAACGCGCTGGACGCGCTGGCGCAGGAGATCCGGCTCATGCTCGACGAGGGCGTCGTCGCCGAGGCACAGGACATCGACCTGTGCATGATCCTCGGCGCCGGCTGGCCGTTCCACCTGGGCGGCGTCACGCCGTACCTGGACCGGACCGGCACCTCCGAGCGGGTCACCGGCAAGCGCTTCCTGCCGCGCGGCGTGGCCAGCCTGCGCTGACACAAACACATCGATCGCGGTGGTCGGGCTGTCCGTTCCGGACGGCCCGGCCACCGCGATCGGCGTCTGCGGCCCAGGTCACGGGTAGGTCGCGGTTTGGCGACGCCGCCCTTGGGCGGACAGCGGGCTGTCGGTGGGGCTGGCTACGATCACGCGTCCAGTTTTCTCACAGGAGCTGCCTACATGTCCCAGCCGCCGTCCAGTCCCTACTCCGGCAACTACCCCTCCCCCCAGCAACAACCCGGTGGCTACCAGCCGCCGCAGCAGCCGCAGTACGGCGGCGACTACCCGCAGAACCCGCAGCAGCCGCAGTACGGCAGCCAGCTCGGTGCGCCGGTCCCGCCGAAGAAGAAGTCCGGCGTCGGCAAGATCCTGCTGATCGTCCTCGCGGTGGTCCTGGTGCTCTGCGTCGGCGGCGGTGTCGCCGCCTACTTCGCCACGAAGGACACGGTCGACGAGGTGGTCACCGCCACCAAGACGCGGGTGGTCGAGCCGCAGACGCTCGGCGGCCGGCCGAAGGTCACCGACCCGCAGCTGCAGAGCGCCGCGACGCAGATGAAGGCCTCGCTCAGCAAGGACGTGCCGGACGCGACGAGCACGGCCGGCGCCTTCTACGGCGACCCGGCGAAGAAGGACCTGGTCATGATCGTCGCCGTGTCCGGCGTCATGGCCGACCCGAAGAAGGAGCTGAACGACGCCGTCACGGCGGTCACGCCGGACCTGGGCACCACTGACTTCAAGACGGTCGACGCGGGTCCGCTCGGCGGCGACGCCAAGTGCTCCGACGGCAAGGCCTCGGGTGAGCAGGTGGCCGTCTGCATCTGGGCCGACCGGGGCAGCCTCGGCATGGTCGTCGTCTACTTCAAGTCCGCCGCGGAGCTCCAGAAGGAGTTCGTCACCATGCGGGGCGAGATCGAGAAGCAGGACTGACACCCGTCACGCACCGGGCCCCCGCCGTCACGGCGGGGGCCCGGTGTCGTTTCCGGATCAGGCGGACGCGGCCCGTTCGACCCAGCTCCGGCAGACGCAGAACTCGTTGCCCTCGGGGTCTGCCAGCACCACCCAGCCGCTTCCGTCCGGCCGGCGCCGGTCGGCCACAAGCGTGGCGCCGAGGTCGCGCAGCCGCGCCACCTCCTCGTCCCGGGTGCCCTCGGTCGGGTGCAGGTCGATGTGGAACGCGCCCTTGCCGTGCCGCTCGCCCACCCGGACGAACAGCAGGTCGGGCCCCTGTCCGGCGGGGGCGGCGAGGACCGCCTCCGGGTCGTCCGGGTGGTCGTCGTCGGCGAGCTGCCGGTCGAGCACGCGGGCCCACCAGCCGGCCAGGGTGTACGGATCGTCGGACTCGACGGTCACGCAGTGGATCTGTGCACTCATGGTGCTTCCTCCTGTGGGGAACGCGCCCCGGCGGAGTGGGACGTCAGCGGGGAACGCGGGGCGCGGGACGGTTCACGACGGACATCGACCACACCCCCTTTCCACCTCTCGGGCTGACCGGTTGATCATTCCACCGCCCGCGCCGAGCACACAACCCCGCTCGCGCAAGGAAGGGCCCCTTGTTAACAGCGAGGTGTTAACAAGGGGCCCTTCCTCTACCGCAGGCGTTAATGAGGGGCCCTTCCTTACGGGCCGACGAACACCGCCTTCGCGCGCCAGTCGACGCTGTCGACCGCCGGGCCGCTGCGCACCGTGAACGTCCCCGACGGAGCGCCGTTGGTCCAGTCGGCGGCGGACAGGTCGCCGGTGCTCCGGTTCACCTTGTAGAGCGTGCCGCCGGCCACGAAGACCGCGCCCGTGTCGGCGAACCCGCTCGCCCCGGCCACCGTGAACCGGTCGGCGCCGACCACGCCGCTGTCCGGCGTGAACCAGCGCCAGAACAGGCCGTTCTGCCCGGTCAGCGTGTAGTAGAGCCGCCCGCCGGAGTAGAACATGCCGGTCACGTTCGGGATCTCGGCGTAGAAGCCGGTGGTCGCGCCGACGTACGTCTGCCCGGTCGGCCCGGAGTTGGTGATCACGGTGTCCCAGTACGGGTCGTGGTACGGGTCCACCAGCTCGGGCGTGCCGAACGTGGTGCCGTCGAACGTGCGCCGCCACAGCGCGCCGTCGTTGCCGTAGAACAGCGTCCCGCCGACCCAGAACGCGCTACGCGTGGCCGACCACACGGTCTCGTCCGGGTTCGCCACCGGGCTGGGCGTGCCGACGCCGGTCAGCCCGTCGTACGAGCGGACCTGCACCTCCTCGCCGGTGCCGGAAGGCGGAGGCCCGGTCTTGACGATCTCGACGGCGTCGACGAGCGGGTTCTCCTTGACATGGCGGAACTCGATGTCGACGGTGCCGTCGCTGGTGACGGTGAACTCCCGCATGGTGCCCACGTTGTGCCCGACGCTGGCGGACAGGTCCAGGTCGTCGAGGACGACGGTGCCGTCCAGCGCCACGTCGAAGACGCGGGTGTTCGGGGCGGAGGTGCCGTCGTACCGGTTGGCCAGGTAGAGCCGTACGTGCACCTCGGTGCCGGTGGGCACCGGGAACTGCCAGAGCATCTCCGCGCCGCCGGCCGGGTCGTAGCGCTCGTCGCTGTAGAGCGCGGCCGGGGTGCCGGCCGGCACGGTCGAGTCCAGGCTGCCGACCGTGTTGAAGCTGGAGGTCGAACTGCCGGTGTTGTGGTACGGGCTGGGGCTTGAGCTGGTGTCGGCCGCCCAGTCCGGTCCGCCGTCGGTGGCCGCCACCACCGGGCCACCGGCGTTCACCCGGTACAGCACGTTCGTCGGCTTCGGCAGGCCGGCCTGGTACACGTTGCCGGGCAACGTGGCCGTGGTGGTCGGGTGCGGCGCCTTGCCGCCGGCCAGCGGGAAGAACGCGATCCGCTCCCGGCGGTACTGGAAGTTGCCGATCCAGAGCGTGTCGCCGCCGACCCAGAGCCCGGACTCGGTGACGAGCATCTCGGACGCGCCGATGCCACGCGGGTGCCGGCCCGGGTTCCAGGACAGCGGCAGGCCGTTTACCGGGTCGAGCGCGGCGATGCTGGCCCGGCCGACCGCGCCGGCCCGGGCGTTGTCGGTGCCGGCGGTGTTGTTGAGCCAGCGGAGGTGCCCGCCGACGTAGACGGCCTGCTCGCTGATGCCGACGGACAGGAACGTGTCGCCGCCGCTGTAGTCGACCCAGGTCGGCTGCAGGTTGGCGCCGGTCGCGCCGGCCTCCCAGCGGGCCGCGGTGTCGCAGAGCGTCCCGCCGTACGGGGCGCCGGTGGTGACCACCACGAAGTAGCTGTTGTCCGGGGAGAACGCGACGTCGCGGACGTACGAGTCGAACGACTGCCACTTGCAGCGCGGCGTGTAACGGGCCGTGTTCCAGTCCGCGACGGTGGCGGCGGTGGCACCCAGGTCGATCTTGACGATCTGGTCGTGCAGCACCCCGTCGGCCTTCTTGAAGTTGCCGATGACGACGAGCTGTGTGCCGTCCGGGGAGACGGCGAGCTTCTCCGCGCCCACGCCGGCCTTGGCGCCGCTGACGCCGTCCCAGTTGTGGTTCTCGGTCAACGTCGTGGTGAGGTAGCCGTCGACCGCCCCGGTGGTGGCGTTGAGCGAGGCGAGCCCGCCGCGCGGGTTGGGGTTGCCGGCCGTGGTGAAGATGCCGCCGACCAGAAGCCGGTTGCCGACCAGCGCGATGTCCTTGACCAGCCCGTTGAACGCCGGCGGCGCGAAGCTGGTGACGACCGCCCCGGTGGCGACGTCGAGCAGGGCCACCTTGCGCCGGGTCACGCCGTTGACGGTGTTGAACTTGCCGGCCACGAAGACCGTGCCCGCCGTGGGACCGGCGACGACCGCCGTCACCTCGTTGTCGAGCGTGGGCGCGAACGCGGTGTCCACCTGACCGGTGGCCTTGTCGAAGGCGAGCAGGTAGTCGCGGGGGATGTCGACGTCGGAGTTGCGGTTCTGCACCCGGGTGAAGGAGCCACCCGCGATGATCTTCGTACCGGCGTCGTGGATCGCGTCGACCGAGCCGTCCTGGACGTCGGGCGAGGCGGCGGAGGGGACGGTGTGGACCACTGTGTCGTGGCCGGGCGCGGCGGCGGCCGCGGGCGTGGCCGGAGAGAGACCGGCTACGGTGAGGGCGCCGGCGGTGAGGACCGCGAGGAGACGGCGGCGGCGCGAGGCCGAGTGGTGGGTCACGGGCAGCTCCGGTGGGTGAGCAGGGTGAGGCGTCGCTGCGCTTACTCTCCGTTGATCAGCGGCTCCGCGTCCAGCGCGGGCGGCGCATTCTGCCCGACCACCGCGCCGCCGGAGCCGACCACCGTCCGGTCCGGCCAGGACAGCCGAGGCCGTCCGCACGAAAAGGTGAGGTGGCCTCACCGGCCGGGCGGGCCGGATCGGCGGTCAGGTGGCCGCCGCCGGGTCGGCCGACGGAAGCGTGACTGTCACCTCCAGGCCGCCGCCGGGCTGGGCGACCGCCTTGACCGTGCCGCCGTGCGCGTCGCTGACCGCCCGGACGATCGACAGGCCGAGACCGGAGCCGCGCGCGCCGGTGCGTTCCTGGCCGCCGCGCCGGAACGGCTCGAACAGCCCGGGTACGTCGGCCGGGGCGACCTCGAAGCCGGTGTTGCCCACCACCAGCCAGGACCGTTCCCCGTCGGTGCCGGTGCGGATCCAGATCCGGCCGTGCAGGTGGTTGTAGCGGACCGCGTTCTCCACCAGGTTGCCGGCGAGCCGGTCGAGCAGGCCGGGATCGCCGACCACCGGTGCCGGGCGCAGCGAGGTGTGCACCTTCAGGCCGATGCGCTCGACCTCCCGGGAGACGGCGGACAGCGCGTTGGCGGTGCCGATGGCGAGGTCCGACTCGGTACGCCGGGCCAGCCGCCGCCCGGTCTGCGCCTCGCTGCGCGCCAGCACGAGCAGCGCGTCGACCAGGCCGTTCGCGCGTTCGGAGGCGTCGCGCACCACGCCCGCCATGCGGCGGTACTCGGCGAGGTCGGCGTCGTCGTCGCTGAGCGTCACGTCGATTTCGGTACGCATCACCGCCAGCGGCGTACGCAGCTCGTGCGAGGCGTTCGCGACGAACCGCTTCTGTGTCTCGAACGCGCCGCTGATCCGGTCGAGCATGGCGTCGAACGTCTCGGCCAGCTCGGCCACCTCGTCGTCGGCGCCGGACCAGCCGATCCGCTCGTCGAGCGTGGCCTCGCCGAGCCGGCGGGCGGTCGCGGTGACCTGGTGCAGCGGGCGCAGCGCCCGGCCGGCCACCAGGTACGCCCCGGCCACCCCGACCATGCTGATCGCGACCAGCGCGAGCAGCCCCTTGACCAGCAGTTCCTGCGACGCTGCGTCGACCAGTTGCCGCTGCCACTGCCCGGCGTCGAGGCTGCGCCCGTCGCTGAGCACCACCGTGGTGCCGGGTAGCAGCTCGTCGGTGGGGCGCAGCGCGTCGCGGACCAGCAGCCAGGCCAGCAACACCAGGATCGCCCCGGCGCCGACCAGCAGCACGCCGTTGAGCAGGGTCAGCCGCAGCCGCAGCGTGGGCCGCACCCGGCGCGCAGTCCGCGTGGTCACTGCTGAACCCCGCCGATGCGGTATCCCGCGCCCACGACTGTGTCGATCAGCGGCGGGTCGCCGAGCTTCTTGCGCAGGGTCATCACCGTCACCCGGACGATCGTGGTGAACGGGTCGGTGTTGGCGTCCCAGACCCGCTCCAGCAGCTCCTCGCTGGACACCACGGCGCCGCGCGCCTTGAGCAGCTCGGCGAGCACGCCGAACTCCTTGTTCGTGAGGTCGAGCGGCACACCGCGCCGGCTCACCGCCCGGCGGGCCGGGTCGAGCACCAGGTCGGCCACCTCCAGCACCGGCGGCGCCGCCGGGGTGGCGCGGCGGCCGAGCGCCTGCACGCGGGCCACCAGCTCGTCGAACGCGAACGGCTTGGCCAGGTAGTCGTCGGCGCCGAGCTGCAACCCCTCCACCCGGTCGGCGACGGTGCCGCTGGCGGTCAGCATCAGCACCCGGGTCAGCGCGCCGGAGGAGGCCAGGTCGGCGCAGATCCGGTCGCCGTGCACGCCGGGCAGGTCGCGGTCCAGGATCACCACGTCGTAGCGGGTGACGAATGCCGCCTCGTGCCCGGCGTCGCCGTCGTAGGCGACGTCCACGGCCATCCCACGCTTGCGCAGCCCGCGCGCGATCGCGTCGGCGAGGTTGCGCTCGTCCTCGACCACCAGTACCCGCATCCCGGCCTCCCACCTCGTGACCCCTGACAACCTAGTGCGGCAGGCAAAACCGGACCGCCGGGGAGCGCGGTAGTCGCCCCGGACCGGCGCGCGCCGCGCTCCACCTGCTGCCACCGGCCCCGGGTGGTGACTGAACGTCACTCCGTCGCGCCCATCGACACGTCACGCACCGTGATGAGTGCTTGTGGGGGCCGGATGGAACGTCGGCGGAAGCAGAGCGCCGTGAGCAGCAGAAACAGCGAGTCGGCCGGCACCACCAGAGACACCCCAGCGCGCCCTTTGCTCTGCAGCCACCGGCGCAACCGTCGCCCACCGTTACCGCCGCGCATAAGGCTGCAGAGCAAAGGGCGCGCGGGTGATGGTGCCGGGGGCGAGCTCCGGCCACGTTGGGTGACGGCGCGGCGCGACGGTCGGCCGCGCCCGGCGGCACGCGCCGCCGTTGCAGAAAACCTTCGGGTACGCGATGCTCGGCGGCGATGATCGACATGCGCAGCAGCCACAGGTCACGTCCACGCCGGGCGGGTTCCCGGTGACCGGCCGCGACGTCGCGTACCACCGGTTCCGCTTCCCGGCGGACCGGGACCGTGGTCACGCGGACGGGCTGCGTGCCGGGCCGGACGGTCTGACGCTCGACGGCGCGGCGGGCCGGGTCACGCACACCGACCCGCACTCCGGGACCACGGCCGAGTACGCCGCCGGCACCTGGACCTCCCCGGTGGCACCCGCCGGTTTCGCCGTCACCGAGCTGGTGCCCTCCTGGACCGCCGACACCCCGCCCGGCTGCTGGCTGCGCGTCGAGCTGCGCGGCTGGGCCGGCGGCACGGCCGCCACCGGCTGGTACGACCTGGGCCACTGGGCCGCCGACGACAGCGCGGTGCACCGCGCCTCCGTACCCGGGCAGGAGGACGACCGGGCACGGGTCGCCGCCGACACGCTGCGGGTGACCGGCACGACGGTGACCGGCTGGCAGGCCCGCGTGACGATGCACCGCCGGCTCGACGCGCCCGCGGGCCCGGTGCTGCGCACGGTGGGCGTGGTCGCCTCGACCGACCCGCCCCGCGGCGCGGAGGCGGCCGGCGGCGGGGCGGACGGCGCGTGGGGACGGGTGCTGGAGGTGCCGCGCTACGCGCAGCGGCTGCACGCCGCCGGAGAGACCCGCTGGGGTGGCGGCGGCGACTCCTGGTGCAGTCCCACCTGCGTGTCGATGGTGCTCGACTACTGGGGTGCCGGCCCCACCCCGGACCGGTACGCCTGGGTGGCGCCGCCCGGCCCCCGCCCGCAGGTGGTGCACGCCGCCCGGCACTGCTACGACCACGCCTTCGGCGGGCCGGGCAACTGGCCGTTCAACACGGCGTACGCGGCCACGCACGGGGTGGACGCCTTCGTCACCCGGCTGCGCTCGCTGGCCGAGGCGGAACGGTTCGTGGCCGCCGGCATCCCGCTGATCGTCTCGGCCGCGTTCACCGCCGGCCAGGTGCCCGGGCTGGACTACGACACCCGGGGACACCTCATGGTGCTGGCCGGCTTCACCGCCGACGGCGACCCGGTGCTCAACGACCCGTACGCGCCGGACGACGAGCGGGTCCGCCGCACCGTGCCGCGCGAACCGTTCGAGAGCGCCTGGCAGGCGGGCAGCGGCGGGGTCGCGTACGTGCTGCGGCCGGAGTCGACGCCGCTGCCGCCGCCACCGGCACAGGCCAACTGGTGATCAGCGGCCGACCGGCCAGATCACCATGCCACCGGTCGGTCGCAGGCACACCAGCGCGGTACCCGTGTCCGCGCACTCGGACCAGGCACCCGGCAGGATCCCCCGGATCCGCACCTGGCCGGCCGCCACGTCCAGCGCGCCGACGAGCGTCCGGTCCTCGGTGAGCGTGCGCAGTCCGATCAGCGGCGCGGACGGCAGGTCGTTGCCGGAGACGCGCCAGCGGCCCAGCCGGGCCAGCACCCGGCCGGTCGACGGGTCCAGCGCCGACAGTTCCAGCTCCTCCCCCACCCCGCGCTCGGCCGCGATCAGCCGGTCGCCGACCGGGCCCAGCCCGAGCCAGCGCTCGTCCGACCAGGCCGGACGGCCGGTGGCCGGGTCGAGTGCCTGCGCACCGCCCACCTGGTTCCGCAGGCACACCATCCCGGCGCATTCGGCGAACCAGAGCCCGGCGCGGGAGCCGACCGGCACGCTCCACCGCTCGTCGAGCCGGTCCAGCCCGTACGCGGTGACCGAGCCCTGGGCGTCCTCGACCAGCAGGAGATCGGCCACCACCTGCGCGTACCGGTAGGCGGCGCGGTCGGCAACGGACGCCACCCGGCCGGTGTGCGCGACCGCGCCGGAGTCCGCGTCGTACACGGTCACCCGGCCCTGCGGGGTGACCAGGACGAGCTGCGTCACCCCGTGGTCGTCGCGGCGGTAACCCACCTCCTGGCCCGGCACGGGCAGCGTCCACCGCACCGCGCCGGAGGCCGGGTCCACGGCCCGCACGGTGCCCGCGCCCGGTGGGCGCGGATTCTCCAGCAGCAGCCCACCGGACGCGGTCCGCACCGGGTAGCCGGGATGCCGCCAGCGCAGTGTGCCGGTGGCCGGGTCGAGCATGGCCGACACCGAGTCGCCGTCCCCGGCCGGGCTGCTCGTCACCAGCAGCCCTCCGCCCACGGCGGTGAGCCCGAGCACGTGGTCCCCGGCGGTCAGCGCGAACCGCCAGACGGGTTCCCCGCTGGACAGCCGGTGCGCGACGACCACCCGTCCACCGGGGCCGATCGCGGCCGGGCCGTCGGCCACCACCACCCGGTCGGGCAGGATCACGAACGCGGCGCCCTGCGGGGCGGGCACCCGGATCGGCTCGGCCCGGCGCGGCGGCCCGGCGGCGGCGGTCACCACCAGCAGCACCAGGAAGCCGAGGAGCGCCACTCGCGCCGTGGGCCCCGGCGGCCGGCGCGGCGGCGCGACGACCGGCTCGTCGGCGGACTCCCCGTGCCGCATCTCCCCCAGATCGATGACGGTCACGACCATCCTCTCCCGCGCGCCGGGCCGCCGCCCGGCCGTGACCGGACATGTGACGAACCGCCTGTACGATGGCGCGTCGTGGCCGTGCCCGTGGTGGACCCCTCGTTGAACCCCTCGTCCGTCGAGACGGACGCCGTCGTGGCCGATCCGCCGCGCCGCGCCCGTCGCCGGCCGGCCCGCGCCGACATACTGGCCATCGGAGCCTATGTGTTGCTCGGTGTCCTCGTCTGCCTCAACTACTGGGGCGACGTCGAGAACCGGGTCTCCTCGCACCTGCCCACCGACCACAGTTGGTTCGAGTGGCTGTTCGCGCACGGCGCGTACTCCGTGCAGCACCTCGAGAACCCGCTGTTCACCACCCGGCAGAACGCGCCGGACGGGGTGAACATGATGGCGAACACCTCGCTGCTCGGGGTGACGTTGCCGCTGGCGCCGCTGACGCTGCTGCTCGGCCCGCAGGTGATGTACGCGCTCTACCTGGGCGCGGCGCTGTCCGCGACCGCCGCCACGTCGTACTGGGTGCTGTCGCGGCACCTGGTCCGCTCCCGGGCCGGGGCGTTCGTCGGCGGCGCGTTCCTCGGTTTCGCGCCGGGCATCGTGCACCACGCCAACGGGCAGCCCAACTTCGTGTCGAACTTCCTGCTGCCGCTGATCGTGGCCCGGGTGCTGCGGCTGGGCGAGCCGGGCCGCTGGCGGCGCAACGGGCTCGCGCTCGGGCTGCTGGTCACGTACCAGATCTTCATCAACGAGGAGATGCTGCTGCTCACCGCGCTGGCCTGCCTGGTCGTGGTGGTGGTGTACGCGGTGCAGCGGCCCCGCGCGGCCCGGGAGCGGGCCGGGTCGTTCCTGGCCGCACTCGGTCTCGGCGGCGGGCTGGCGCTGCTGCTGACGGCCTACCCGATCTGGTTCCAGTTCAACGGCCCGCAGTCCTACCGGGGGTTGCAGGGCGGTGTCTTCCACAACTGGGGCGAGGACCTGGTCGCGTTCGTCACGTTCGCCCGGGACACGATCGCCGGCGACGAGGCGGTGGAGAAGACCATCGGCCTGACCGAGCAGAACACCTGGTTCGGCTGGCCGCTGGTGCTGGTGGCGCTGGCCGCGCTGGTGCTGCTGGTCCGCCGGTCGGTGCCGGCCCGGATCCTGGCCGTGCTGGTGGTGGTGTTCACGATCGCCTCGATCGGCCCGGTCGTACGGTTCAACGGCGCGGAGACCGACATCGACGGGCCGTGGGCGTACGTGCCGGACGACCTGCCGCTGGTCGAGATGATGATGCCTACCCGGTTGAGCCTGGTCGTGGTGGCCGCCGTTGGCGTGCTGCTCGCCCTGGCGTGGGACACGCTGGCCGGGGCCGGCCGCCCGCCGGTGCCCGCCCCCCGCGCCGCCGCCGACGACGCGGCCGACGGCGACGACGGGACGGCCGCGCGCGACAAGCGTCGCCGGGTGCTTCGCCTGGCCGGGCTCGTCGCCATCGCCGCCGCCGTGGTGCCGCTGATCCCGCGTCCGCTGCCGGCGGAGCGGATCGACCCGCCGCCGCACTTCATCACCGCGGGCGGATGGCGGCCGTACGTGCCGGAGGGCCGCACGCTGGTGCCGGTGCCGATCCCCAGCAACGTGCACGGGCTGCACACGCTGCGCTGGAGCGCGCTGACCGGGCACGAGTTCCCGATCCCGGGTGGCTACTTCATCGGCCCGAACGAACGTGGCGAGGGTGTCTTCGGTGCCCCGAACCGCCCCACCAGCACGCTCATCTACTCCACGATGGACGCCAACGAGGTGCCGGAGATCACCGAGGAGAACCGCCGCCAGGCCGTGGACGACCTGCGTTTCTGGCGTGCCTCGGTGGTGGTGCTCGGTGCCGGCCCGCGCGAGGCGGTGCTGCGTGACCTGATGGCCGAGCTGCTCGGCCCGCCGCAGCGGGTCGACGACGTGTGGATCTGGGACGTGCGCGACCGGTGGTGACCCCGCCGGTCAGCCGGCGAGCGGGCGGACGTCCCACAGGTGCCCGCCCGGCACGTCCCGGCCGGGGCCGACCAGCGCGTCAACAGTGGCGCGGACCGGGTCACCGGGTGTCGAGTCGGCCTGCACCAGCGCCGCCGCCCGCCAGTGCCGCAGGTCGTCGACCGCCTGCCGGCGTTCCGCCTCGCCGACCGGCGGCACCCGGCCGGTCTCGGCGGCCCGGCGCAGCAGCAGCGACGTGGGCCGGTCCGGCGCGCCCCAGCGGGCGGCCTCGTCGGTGGCCGAGCGCGGGCCGATGAAATAGCCTCCGGGCGCGTCGAACGCCAGCCCGGTGCGCGCCGACCAGAACATGGCGGGGCTGACCGCCGCACCGGTCACCGGCGGCACCGGCACCAGCGTCCGGCCCGGTGGCACGTACTCCCGCCAGCCGCCGCCGGACACCACAGCCGGGACCGGCGCGACCGGCACCGTGCGGATCGGCGTCGGCGCCAGCGGCAGCAGCGCGGCGGCGACCGCGCCGGCCCACGGCGCCCAGGTGCGCACGCCGCCACCCCGGACCCGGTCCACTGCGAGCGCCAGCAGAACCCCGAGCACCGGTACGCAGACCAGCGCGAACCGCGCCGGCACCACCAGGTCCAGCAGCGGCACCCCGGCGAGCAGGCGGTACGGGCCGGGCAGCCCGGTGTCGTGCCGGTTCACCACCACGCTCGTGCCGAGCGACAGCAGCGCGAACAGCAGGCCGCACACGGCGAGCGCGCGCACCAGCGGCCGTCGCCACAGCCGCACCACCACGAGTACGGCGAGCAGCGGCAGGAACGGCCCGAAGAACGAGTTCTGCTCGGTCGGGTTCGGCGACAGCAGCCCGGCCCGGTGGGCGTCCCCGGCGACCGTCTGCCGGGCGGTGGCGGCGAACGAGACCACGTCCAGCCGGTAGCCCTCGGTGTGGAACGGCATCCCCCGGTAGTGGCCCGGCCCGGCGAACTGGAACCACAGCGGGTACGCCAGCAGCACGCCCGCGACCAGCGCGCCGATGCCCAGCCGGCGGGCCACCACCGGCGCCAGCCGGCGCGCGGCGGCCCGGTCGGCGAGCGCGTACGCCCCGGCGAACACCCCGGCGGCCAGCGCCAGGAAGACCAGCACCTCCTCGCCGAGGAACACCTGGTACGCGACTGCGAGCCCGAGCAGCACGCCGTCGC
Source organism: Micromonospora sp. NPDC048169 (assembly GCF_040652815.1). NCBI lineage: Bacteria > Bacillati > Actinomycetota > Actinomycetes > Micromonosporales > Micromonosporaceae > Micromonospora > Micromonospora sp. NPDC048169. The sequence goes on along the minus strand of NZ_JBEZMS010000004.1, from coordinate 220,350 downwards.
GCCGGACCCGGCCGGTGGCGGGCCGGAACACCAGCGCGAGGATCACCGGCACCAGGAACTGTGCGGCCATGTGCAGGTGCGCCCCGGCCTGCGCCACCATGCCCGGGGCGAAGCCGCAGAACAGGCCACCCACCGCGGCTGCGGCCCGGGAGCGGACCAGCCGGCGGGCGAGCAGCGCGTACCAGGCGGTGGCGGTGCCGGCGAGGCTGAGCGTCACGGCGACGAGGAAGGCCGCCTGGGAGCCGAAGACGACGGTGACCGGGGTGAGCGGCACGCCCAGCCCGAGCACCGAGGTGTTCGCCATCAGGTTCACGCCGTCCGGGGCGTTCAGCGCGCCGCTGGCGAGCGGGTTCTCGCCGCCGGTGACCGCGCGGGCGGCCCGGGCCAGCATCCACTCGAACAGCATCTGGTCGCCGGCCTGGTGGAACAGCCGTTCCGGCCGGCGCCACTGGCCGGTGGTGAGCAGCACGGCCAGACCGAGATAGCCGGCCACCACCAGCGCGTCGACCGGGCGGGGCCGGCGACGGCGGGGCGCGAGGGCGGGGAACGCCGGTTCGGTCAGGCGGACCGGCTGGTCAGTTTCCGCACGTCCCACAGCCACACGTCCAGCTCCTGCCGGCCGGGGCCGACCAACTGCTCCACGGTCCGGCGCAGCGGCTCGGCGTTCTGCTCGTCGCGCGGCAGCACCACCAGCGCCGCGTTCCAGTGCCGCAGCTCGTCCAGGTAGCGGCGGCGCTGCCGGTCGTCCAGCTTCGGCGTACGGCCGGTGGAGGACACCTCGCGCAGCATCTCGCCGATGCCGCTGGGCCGGCCGCCGAAGCGCCCGGGGTCGCCGGTGACGCCGTTACGCGGCGCGAGGAAATAGCCGCCGGGGATCTTGAAGTCGAGGTTGGTGCTGGCCGCCCAGCGCATCGGGTCGGTGTTGCCCATCGCGGGCACCGGCACGGAGACGAGCGTCTGGTCGGGTCCGACGTACTTACGCCACCTGTCGGCGGTGATGAACTCCGGCACCGGCTCCCGCGTGGTGACCCGCAACGGCATCGGCGCGATCGGCAGCAGCGCCAGGACCAGGCCGGCGACGGTGAGCTTGCGGGCGGTCCGCCGGTCCACGCCGCGCAGCGCCCACAGGCGCCGGACCGCGTACCCGAGCAGGATCGCCACCGTCACGCCGGTGATCAGGCCGAAGCGGGTCGGCACCACGGCGTCGAGCAGCGGCAGCCGCACCAGCAGCTCCCACGGGCCGGTGGCGATCTCCCGGTCCCACCAGGAGATCCGCTCGCCGAGGGAGAGCACGGCGAAGAACAGCCCGGTGGCGGCGAGCGCGCGGACGATCGCGTCCCGCCGCAGCCACACCACGATGCCCACGACGAGCAGCGACAGGCTCCAGCCGAAGAACGCGTTCTCCTCGGAGTAGTTCGGCGCGAGGTTGACGTTCGCGCGTTCGTTGCCGCCGAAGGTGGGCGAGCCGGGCGCGAAGAACGCGGCGATGTCGTTGCCGTAGTCGCGCACCGCGTCGCTGAGCCCGTGGTACGCCATCGGCCCGGCGAACTGCACCCACAGCGGGTACGCCAGCAGCGCCCCGGCCAGCGCCGCGCAGACCGCCAGCCCGGCGCCGAGCGGCCGCCACGCGGCGGCCCACCGCTCGCGCTGCTGCACCACCACGGCGATCAGGAACACGCCCAGGCCCATCGCGGTGAAGAGCAGGATCTCCTCGTTGATGAACGCCTGCACGGTGACCAGCAGCGCCAGCAGCACGCCGTCGCGGACCGGCCGGGCCGAGCGGATCAGCACCAGCACCCGCCACACGATGAACGGCAGCAGGAACTGGCTGATGATGTTCGGGTGCCAGTTGGCGTGCGACAGCATGGCCGGGGAGAACCCGCAGAACCAGGCCGCCACGGCGGCGGCCGGGCGGTGCCGGATCAGGTGCCGGGACAGCACCCGGTACCAGGCGGCGGCGGTGCCGGCCAGGCCGAGCGTGACCAGCGTGACGAAGGAGACCGCCGGTCCGAACAGGAGGGTCACCGGCACCATCGGGATGCCCAGCGCCAGGATGGCGGTGTTCGCCATCAGGTTGACGCCGTCGGGGTAGTTGAACTGCTCGGTGAAGAACGGGAACTCGCCGTGCAGCACCACCCGCACCGAGTGGGCCAGGAAGAACTGCACCTGCGCCGGGTCGCTGCTGTAGAGCGCGGCGACCCGTCCGGCCGGGTCGACCCAGATGCCGCTGGTCACCCAGATCGCGGCGAGCAGGAATCCGCCGTACACGAGGAGGTCGATCCGGCGGCGCGTCCACCGCCACCGGCGCTCGCGCCGCGCGCCCGGCGTGGCCGGCGCCTCGGGCTCGGTCGCCGCCTCCGGCTCGGCCGGCGCGTCGGCGACGGTCACCGGGCGTGCTTCCAAAGTGACGGCACGGTGGCCCGTCGGGGCGGCGGCGTCCGGCGTCGAGGCGCCGCGGGTCTCGGCAGGCGTCACAGTCGGCGGAGTCTACCGGAGCCGGATATTGATACCCGAATCGCCCGTCACGTTCCGCAGTGGCCGATCGGCCGAAAGGGTGAGCCAGGCGCGGCCGGGTGACCGGCCGTCTCGTACCATGTGGGCTTCCGACCGACGACCGGCGAGGGGATCAGGGTGTTTTCAGCCCGCCGAGGCGCTACGACGGGCACCACGCTGGCAGCTCTGCTGCTGGTCACCGCCGGTTGCGGGCCGGTCGCCGAGCGGCGGCCGACGGACCTGCGGGTCGGCTACGACAGCCTGGACGGCACCCTCGCGGTCTGGCCGCCACGCGGCAGCCTGGCCGGCGACGCCGACGCCACCGCCGCGATCACCACAGCGGTACGTGACTGGCGCTCCCCGGTGGACGACCGGGTGCACGTGCCCACCTCCGGCATCCTCTTCTCCGGTCAGGTGGCCGGGTCGGCGCTCGCGCTGGTCGCCGCCGACGTGCCCGGCGAGGCCGCCTCCTGGCTGCTGCAACTCGACCGGGACGGGCAGCGCTGGCGGGTCGCCCACGCCACCGAGTACACCGACCGCGGCTACCTGGTCTACTCCGACGTGCTGCCGGTGCGGGAGCCGTCCGGCCGCCGTTACCTCACCTCGGCCCGCGTCGAGCGCCTGGCCGGCCCGGACGGCAAGGTGCTCGGCAGCACCGACGGCGTCACCGACCCGGTCGCCGTACCGGAGTGCCGGGCCGTCGAGCTGACCGCGACGCTGCGACCCACGACGTCGCTGCCGCGCGGCCTGGCCGCGGACCGCGTCCTCGACCTGGGTACGGCCACCGAAGCGCCCCGCTACCCCCTGGTACGCGACGAGACGGGCGCCGGCAGGCGCGCGCTGACCGGGTTGGACACCTGCGTGCTCGCCGGCGAACGGGGACCGTTCGGCAGCGTGCCGCGGCGCATCGGCGACCGCGACGCGCCCCGATCCGCGCCGGAGTCCTGGCCGATGGCGAAGATCACCACGCGTTCACTCGGCTCGGTGGCTCTCGGTGAGGGCGAGCCGGGCGAGCTGGAGCAGCTCAGCTGGGAGACCTCGGGCGGGACGATGACGGCTGTGGTCTACCGCCCGGCCGACGGCGGCACCCCGGTGGTCTCCCCCGCCGACCGGTCCACCACGCTTCAGGCGTACCACCTGCCGATGCCGGGCCGCCCGCTGGCGGTGCTGTCCTGGCGTACCCGGGACGTCTCGTTCTCCGCTCCGCCCGGCACGACGCGCCTGGTCGACCGTCCCGGCCTGGTGGTCGTCGAGCACACCGACGCCAGGCAGACGTTCAGCCTGGCCGGCACCGAGAAAACCTGGTACCGCTCCCTCCCCACCCCCTGACCCTCTCCCCCGCCCGCTCCGGTGATCAAGGAGTTCGTGTCCCCCGAAGGACTCCTCGAGCACCCAAACTCCTTGGTCAACAGCGCGAGGTCGACCGGTGCGGCGATCTTGCGGTTGCGGCCCTCCCTTATCGGGCGAAGCCGACATCAGGAGGGCCGCAAGTGCAAGATCAACGCAGCGGGGCGGGTCAGCTCTGGGCTCGGGCTCCGTTGGGGGCGGGGTCGACCGGGGCGGCGTCCAGGCCGGAGATCCAGCCGGTGACGTCGCGGGCCACGTCCTGCGCGGTCAGCCGCAGGTCGGCCAGGATCTGCGCGCGGCTGCCGTGCGGGTGCCAGTCGGCCGGTACGCCCAGGTCCTTGACCGGGACCCGGACGTCGGCGTCGCGCATCGCCTGGGCCAGCGCGGAACCGACGCCGCCGATGCGCACGCCGTCCTCCACTGTCACCACGAGCCGGTGCGCGGACGCCAGCTCGACCAGTTCGGCCGGCACCGGGCGCACCCAGCGCGGGTCGACCACGGTCACGCCGTAGCCCTGCTCGGCGACCCGGGCGGCGACCTCCACGCCGAGGCCGGCGAACGAGCCGACCGCTACCAGCAGCACGTCGGTACGCGCCGACTCGGCCAGCACGTCGACCGGGCCGACCCGGCGTACGGCCGGCAGGTCGGCGGCGACGGTGCCGGTCGGGAAGCGCAGGATGGTCGGGCCGTCGTCGACGGCGACCGCCTCGCGCAGCTCCTCGCGCAGCGTGGCCGAGTCGCGGGGCGCGGCGATGCGCAGGCCGGGCACCACGCCGAAGACCGACATGTCCCAGATGCCGTAGTGGCTGGGCCCGTCCGGGCCGGTGATGCCGGCCCGGTCCAGCACGAACGTGACGGGCAGCTTGTGCATGGCCACGTCCAGCAGGACCTGGTCGAAGGCGCGGTTGAGGAACGTGGCGTAGACCGCGACGACCGGGTGCAGCCCGCCCATCGCGAGGCCGGCGGCGGAGGTGGCCGCGTGCTGCTCGGCGATGCCCACGTCGTACACCCGCTCCGGGTACTTGCGGGCGAGCGTGGCGATGCCGGTGGGCTCGGCCATGGCGGCGGTGATGCCGACCACGTCGGGGCGCTCGTCGGCGATCGCGACCAGCTCGTCGGCGAAGACGTTCGTCCACTTCACCGACGGCACGGCGAGCAGCTTGCCGGTCTCGGCGTCGAACGCGCCGGGGCCGTGCAGGCAGTCGGCCTCGTCATCCTCGGCCGGGCGGTAGCCGTAGCCCTTGCGGGTGACCGCGTGCACGATCACCGGGCCGCCGAAGTTCTTCGCGGCGCGCAGCGCGGCCTCGACGGCCGGCACGTCGTGGCCGTCGACCGGGCCGACGTACTTGATGCCGAGGTCCTCGAACATGGCCTGCGGGGCGACCGCGTCCTTGATGCCCTTCTTGACCGCGTGCAGCACCTCGTACATCGGCTTGCCGACGAACGGGGTGTTGCCCAGCGCGTCCTTGACCGTGTCGAGCACCTTCTCGTAGCCGGGGTTGAGCCGCAGCGACGACAGATGGTCGGCGAGGCCGCCGATGGTCGGCGAGTAGGACCGGCCGTTGTCGTTTACGACGATCACCAGCGGGTTGCCGGCGGTGGCGATGTTGTTCAGCGCCTCCCAGCACATGCCGCCGGTGAGTGCGCCGTCGCCGACCACGGCGACCACCGAGCGCTTCTCGCCGCGCAGCGCGTACGCCTTGGCCAGCCCGTCGGCGTACGACAGGGCGGTGGAGGCGTGCGAGTTCTCGATCAGGTCGTGCTCGCTCTCCGCCTGGCTGGGGTAGCCGGAGAGGCCACCGCGCTGGCGGAGCTTGTCGAAGCCCTCCTGCCGGCCGGTGAGGATCTTGTGCACGTAGGCCTGGTGGCCGGTGTCGAAGAGGAGCCGGTCGCGCGGGGAGTCGAAGACCCGGTGCATCGCCAGGGTCAGCTCGACCACACCGAGGTTGGGGCCGACGTGGCCGCCGGTGCGGGAGACCTTGGCGATCAGGAAGTCACGGATCTCGGCGGCGAGGATGTCCAGCTGCTCGGCGGTCATCCGCTTCACGTCCTGCGGGCCGTGGACGGTGCCCAGCAGCCGACCGTGGTTGGCCGTGCCCTCTTCAACACTCATGACCGGAGAGTCTATCGGCCGCTGAACAGTCCGCAGCTCGGCCGTGCATCGACCCAGGTCAGGCGTCCACCACCAGCCGCCGGGGCGCGGGTGGGCGCGGCGCGGCGGCGGACGGGCCCGCAGGGGTCCAGGAGCCCAGCACGGCGGCCCGCGACGCCCCGGTCACCGAGGGCACCGCGCCGGGTAGCCCGTGCCAGGACAGCCAGCCCAGCAGCGCGAACGCGTACGCCTCCTTGGCCTGCGCCGGCACGCCCAGCTCGTCGGTGGTGCGCAGCCGCCAGCGCCCCGCGCCCAGCGCGGCCAGCCGCGCCCGGAGTGTGGGATTACGCACTCCCCCGCCGGCAGCCACCACCTCGGTGACGCGGTGCCTGTCGCAGGCGTCGGCCACCGTCCGGGCGGTCAGTTCGGTGAGCGTGGCCAGCACGTCGTCGGCACCGACCGGCTCACCGAGCGCGGCCAGGGCGGTGTCCAGGTAGCCGCCGTGGAACAGCTCCTTGCCCGTCGACTTGGGCGGCGGCGCGGCGTAGTACGGCTCGGCGAGCAGCCGGCTCAGCAGCGCCTCGTGCACCCGACCGGCCGCGGCGCGGGCACCGTCGACGTCGCAGGGCCGGTCCAGGAAGCGCCGGGCGGCGGCGTCTAGCAGCGCGTTGGCCGGGCCCACGTCGTACCCGAGGACGGGTGCCCCGGGCGCGACCACAGTGAGGTTCGCGATGCCCCCGAGGTTCAACGCGGCCCTGGCACCGGCCTCCGGGTCGAGCAGCAGCGCGTCGAACGCCGGGACCAGCGGCGCGCCCTGGCCGCCCGCCGCGACGTCCGCCGAGCGCAGGTCGTGCAGCACCGGTACGCCCACCCGGGCGGCCACCCGGGCCGGCGCGCCGAGCTGGAGCGTGCCGCGCACCCGGCCGTCCTCGACCCAGTGGAAGACCGTCTGCCCGGGCGACACGACCGCGTCGGCCGCTCCCCCGGCCAGCTCGACGCCGAGGGCCGCCGCGTCCGCGAACACCTCGCCGAGCCGGTTGTCCAGCCGGCAGACCGCCTCGATGGTGGTGGCCGCCGGGGGCAGCAGCGCGCCGATCTCGGCCCGCAGGTCGTCCGGGTACGCCAGCTCCCGGTGCCCGAGCGGCCGCAGCCGCAGCGTGTCGCCGTCGGCGGTGAACTCGGCCGCGGCCACGTCCACGCCGTCGTAGGACGTGCCCGACATCAGCCCGACGATCTTCATCGGGTCAGGCTAGCCAGGCAGGAACAGCCCGACCAGCTCCACGTGCTGGGTCATCGGGAACAGGTCGAAGCCGCGCAGCGCGGCCAGCCGCCACCCCGCCTCGGTGAACGTGCGCACGTCCCGGGCGAACGCGGCCGGGTCGCAGGCCACGTAGGCGACCGCGCGGGGCCGGGCGGCCACCACACCGCGCACCACGGGCGCGCCCGCGCCGGAGCGCGGCGGGTCGAGCACCACCAGGTCGACCGGTCCGGTGATCCGGCGCCGGGACAGCGCGGCCTCCACCCGGGCCGCCACCACCTCGACGCCGGCCAGGTCGGCCAGGTTCTCCCGTGCCGCGGCCACCCCGTCCGGCGCCGACTCGACGAGCGTCACCCGGGCGCCGCCGACCCGCTCGGCGAGCGCGGCGGCGAACAGCCCGGCCCCGCCGTACAGGTCCCAGGCGGTCTCGCCGGGCCTCGGGTCGAGCAGGTCGAGCACCGCGCCGGTCAGCGCGTCCGCCGCCGCCGGGTGCACCTGCCAGAACCCGGAGGCGGGCAGCGTGAAGGACCGCCCGGCCGCCGTCTCCCGGACCCGCTCCGGCCCGCTCACCGCCGTCGGAACCCCGTCGGCGTACGCGACCACCGCGACGTCACCGCCGGTGCTGGCGACCGTCTCCACCGCGTCGGCGTCCGGCCAGCGGGCGCCGGTGGGCGGGAGCACCGGCAGCTCCTGGATCGCCGGGTGCGCGATCAGGCACCGCTCGATCGGCACGACCTCGTGCGAGCGGTGCTTGAGCAGCCCGGCCCGGCCGGCCGCGTCGACCGCGTAGCGGACCCGGGACCGCCAGCCCAGCTGCCCGCCGGGCAGTGCCTCGACGCGTACGCCGAGCGCGTCGATCTGCTCGGTGGTGAGTCCGCCCAGCCGGGTGAGCTGCTCGCGCACCACTGTGAGCTTCCAGTCGAGCTGGGCGACCGGGGCGACGTGCTGGAGGTCGCAGCCGCCGCACCGCCCCGGCCGGGCGTACGGACACGGCGGTGTCACCCGGTCCGGCGAGGCGTCCAGGATCTCCACCGCGTCGGCGCGGGCGAAACCCCGGTGCAGCTCGGTCACCTCGGCCACCACCCGCTCACCTGGCAGCGCGTGCCGGACGAAGACCACCTGCCCGCCGACCCGGGCCACGCAGTGCCCGCCCGGCGCGACCGCGTCGACGCTCAGCTCGACCCGCTCGGCCTCCTCCAGCCCGGGCCGCTCCGCCGCCGGCACGGAACCGGGTCGCTCCACCGCCGGCGCGGGATCGGCCGGTGCGGGACCGGAACGCTCGCCGTTGATCATGACAGCTCCTCGCGCTCGGCGGACGGCGTGGACGCCACCGGCGGTGGCAGCGTGCTCTGCGGCGCCACCCGGGGGCCGCGCGCCGGGCCCCGGCTGAGCGTCGCGTCCAACCGGTCCAGGTTCTTGCTCGCGGTGGACGCGAGCTGCCACGGCACGCTTGTCACCATCACGCCCGGCTCGAACAGCAGCCGCCCCTTGAGCCGCAGCGCGCTCTGGTTGTGCAGCAGGTTCTCCCACCAGCGGCCCACCACGTACTCGGGGATGAAGACGGTGACCACGTCGCGGGGCGACTCCCGGCGCACCGACGCGACGAAGTTGAGGATCGGGCGGGTGATCTCCCGGTACGGGGAGTCGATCACGGTGAGCGGCACCGGCAGCTCGCGGCGCTCCCAGTCGGCCTGGAGTTCGCGGGTGTCCTGCTCGTCCACGTTGACGGTGACGGCGGTGAGCGTGTCCGGCCGGGTGGCCCGGGCGTACGCGACCGCCCGCAGCGTCGGCTTGTGCAGCTTGCTGACCAGCACGATGGCGTGGTTGCGGGCGGGCAGCACGCCCCGCTGCTCGGTCGGCTCCAGTTCCTCGGCGATCCGGTCGTAGTGCCGGCGGATGCCGAGCATCACCACGTACATCATGGCCATCGCGACGATCGCGATCCACGCCCCGAGCAGGAACTTCGTGGCCAGCACGATGATCAGCACGACGCCGGTCATGACCATGCCGAACGTGTTGATCGCCCGGGAACGGACCATCCGCCGGCGCGCCTCCGGGTCCCGCTCGCGGCGCAGGTGCCGGTTCCAGTGCCGGATCATGCCGGCCTGGGAGAGCGTGAACGAGACGAACACCCCGACGATGTAGAGCTGGATGAGCTTGGTGACCTCGGCCTGGAACCCGATGATCAGCACTACCGCGAAGACGGCCAGGAACACGATGCCGTTGGAGAACGCCAGCCGGTCGCCCCGGGTGTGCAACTGGCGGGGCAGGTAGCGGTCCTGCGCCAGGATCGAGCCGAGCACCGGGAAGCCGTTGAAGGCGGTGTTGGCGGCCAGGAACAGGATCAGCGCGGTCATCCCGGCGACCACGTAGAGCAGGACCGAGCCGCCGCCGAACACCGTCTCGCCGAGCTGCACGGTCACGGTCTTCTGCACGTAGTCGACCGGGCCGGAGACGATCTGCGACCTCGGGTCCTCGACGAACTGGAGGCCGGTGAGCCGGGACAGCCAGATGATGCCGACCAGCATGGCCACCGCGATGCCGCCGAGCAACAGCAGCGTGGTCGCCGCGTTCTTCGACTTCGGGCTCTTGAACGCCGGTACGCCGTTGGAGATCGCCTCCACGCCGGTGAGCGCCGCGCAGCCGGAGGAGAACGTCCGCAGCAGCAGGAACACCAGCGCGAACCCGGTGACACTGTGCTCGGCCTGGATCTCCAGGCCGGCGCTCGGCGCGCGCAGGTCGTCGCCGAGCACGAAGATGCGGATCAGCCCGGTCAGCAGCATGCCGCCGATGACGATCACGAAGCCGTAGGTGGGGATGGCGAAGGCGGTGCCCGACTCGCGCAGGCCGCGCAGGTTGATCGCGGTGAGCAGCACGACCGCGCTGACCGCGATGAGCACCTTGTGGGTGGCCACGAACGGCACCACCGAGCCGAGGTTGGCCACGCCGGAGGAGACCGACACGGCGACGGTCAGCACGTAGTCGACGAGCAGCGCGCTGGCCACGGCGAGGCCGGCCCGGGGACCGAGGTTGACGGTGGCGACCTCGTAGTCGCCGCCGCCGGAGGGGTAGGCGTGCACGTTCTGCCGGTAGCTCGCCACCACGGTGAGCATGACCACGACGACCGCGAGTGCGACCCACGGCGAGAAGAAGAACGCCGAGGCACCGGCGATGGACAGCGTCAGGAGGATCTCGTCCGGGGCGTACGCCACGCTGGAGAGCGCATCCGACGCGAAGACCGGCAGCGCGATGCGCTTCGGCAGCAGGGTGTGCTGGAGGCGGTCGGACCGGAACGGTCGACCGAGGAGGAGTCGCTTCAGCAGCGAGGTGGGTCGGGCCACAACCGCCAAGCGTACGACCACCGGGCGCGGGGCGCGGGGGTGGTCGATCACCGCCGGACGGGCCCGCGCGGTACGGTCGGTCCCCCTGTCCGGGGCGGGACGTGGCAGGCTCGCAGACGACGGGTCGGCGGGCGGCACCGTGGGAGGAGCGGACACCGTGCATGTGGTGATCATGGGCTGCGGCCGGGTCGGGTCGACCCTGGCCCACAGCCTGGAGTCCCGGGGGCACTCGGTGGCGGTGATCGACCAGGACGCGGACGCGTTCCGCCGTCTCGGGCCCGACTTCGCCGGCATCACGGTGACCGGCGCGGGCTTCGACGGCGAGGTGCTGCGTCAGGCCGGCATCGAGCGGGCCGACGCGTTCGCGGCGGTGTCCAGCGGCGACAACTCCAACATCATCTCGGCCCGGCTGGCCCGGGAGACGTTCGGCGTGTCCCGGGTCGCGGCCCGCATCTACGACCAGCGCCGCGCCCAGGTCTACGAGCGGCTCGGCATCCCCACCGTGGCGACCGTCCGGTGGACCGCCGACCGGATGCTGCGCCACCTGGTCCCCGAGGGCAACGTGGAGATCTTCCGCGACCCGACGAGCACGGTCTCGATCATCGAGGTGCCGGTGCACAAGGACTGGATCGGCCGGCCGCTGCGGCAGCTGGAGCAGGCGGTCGGCGCCCGGGTGGCCTACCTGAACCGCTTCGGGATCGGCACCCTGCCCACCGCCTCCACCGTGGTGCAGGAGGGCGACCAGGTCTTCATGCTGGTGACCGACGACATCAACGGCCCGGTCACGTCGGTGGCGGCGGCGCCGCCGGAAGGGGGGCACTGAGCCATGCGGATCGCCATCGCCGGCGCCGGCAACGTGGGCCGCTCGATCGCTCAGGAGCTGATCGACAACGGCCACCAGGTGATGCTGATCGAGCGGCAGCCGAAGATGCTGCGGCCCGACCGGGTGCCGGCCGCCGACTGGGTGCTCGCGGACGCCTGCGAGCTGGCCAGCCTGGAGGAGGCCGACGTGGCCGGGTGCGACGTGGTGGTGGCCGCCACCGGCGACGACAAGGTCAACCTGGTGGTGTCGCTGCTGGCCAAGACCGAGTTCGCGGTGCCCCGCGTGGTGGCCCGGGTCAACCGGGCGGAGAACGAGTGGCTGTTCACCGAGCAGTGGGGCGTGGACGTCGCGGTGAGCAAGCCGAGGGTGATGGCGGCGCTCGTCGAGGAGGCGGTCACCGTCGGCGACCTGGTCCGGCTGATGACGTTCCGGCAGGGCGAGGCGAACCTGGTCGAGATCACCCTGCCGCCGACCGCGCCCTACCTGGGGCAGCCCATCCACGCGGTGCCGATCCCCCGGGACGCGGCGCTGGTGGCGATCGTGCGCGGCAAGCGGGTGCTGGTGCCCACCCCGGACGACCCGATCGAGGCCGGTGACGAGCTGGTCTTCGTCTGCACCGCGGCGGTCGAGGACGACGTGCGCGCGGTGATCCTCGGCCCGGCCCGCACGGACCGTGACCGGGAGCGGTCCTGAGGCGGGGGCCTCAGGCGCCGGGCAGCGGGGTGGGTGCGGTCTCCCGGGTGACCCGGCGCACCACCCAGACCGTGATCAGCAGCAGCAGCGCGTACGGCGGGTAGCCCAGGGCGAGCCGGGCCACGCCCAGCGCGGTGTCCTGGTGGGCCAGGTAAAGCCCGGCCTGCACGCCGACCTTGGCCAGCCACACCACGCCCCAGAGCACGGTGAGCTGGGTGAAGGTGCGTACCAGCCTGGGGTCGTCGCGCCACTCGGAGCGGCCCTTCGCGACCAGCACGGACCAGATCCAGCCGACCAGCGGCTGCCGGATCACGGCCGACAGCAGCAGCGCCAGGCCGTACCCGATGCCGTAGAGGATGCCGGGCAGGTAGAAGTCCCGCTCGTCGCCGGTGCGCAGGGCCAGCAGCGCGCCGATGCCGACGCCGAACAGCCCGTTGACCGCGTGCCGCACCGGCTTGCGCTGGGCCAGCCGCAGCCCGGCGATCAGCAGCGCCACCGCCACCGAGGCGTACACGGCGGGGCGCAGCTCGCCGATCACGTTGGCGATCACGAAGACCATCACCGGGATGCTCGACTCGACCAGGCCGCGCCATCCGCCGAGCTGGTCGGCCATCTGCTCGGCGAGGCTGGGCAGCCGCTCCTCGTCCTGCGGGCCGAGACCCGGCGGGGTGTGCTGTCCGGTCGTCACTTCGGCGACTCCAGCTCGTAGTACGGGTTGTAGATCACCTTGCGGTCGTCGCGCACCGCCACCCGGCCGCGCGCGGTCAGGTGCCGGCCCGGCTCGATCCCGGCGATGTGCCGGCGGCCCAGCCAGACCAGCGTGACGACGTCGGTGCCGTCGTAGAGGTCCGCCTCCAGGGTGGGCAGGTTCGTGCGGGGCGTGTAGACGACGGTACGCAACCGCCCGGCCACCGACACCACCTGACCCCTGTTGCACTGGTGGGCGGGCGTGCCGCCGGACTCGGCGCTCTCCCGGCGCAGCTCCTGCGCCTCGATCTCGGCCTCGCTCGCGGTGAGCCGGTGCAGGAGCCGCCGCAGCGACCCCCGGCTCTCGTCGGTCGTCATGACCTCCGCGTCACCCTCTCCACAGCGGGGCCCCGCATGCCCGGAACCGTCCCGCCAGCGTACGCGCAGTGGCGCGCCGACGGGAGCGCCGTGGCGCGTACCGCCGGCCGGAACCGGACACGCCGCGGGCCCGGCGCCGTGTCGCGCCGGGCCCGTGCACGTTCTGGATCAGACCTCCTGCGCGTCGGCGGCCTGCTGCTCGGCGACCTCGCGGGGCAGCCGCAGCGGCAGCGGCTCGCGCACCGGCTTGGCCTCCTGGCCCCGGTCGACGACCAGGCCGTCCAGGCAGGCCGCGAGCGGGCCGGCGGCGGCCGGGTCGGTGGCGGCCGCGCCCTGGAAGACACCGCGCACCATCCAGCGCGGGCCGTCGATGCCGACGAACCGCAGGTCGGTCGGACCGTCCGGGGTACGCACCCGGGCACGCAGCTCGGGCCCGTGCTCCCCCTCGACCTCCTGGGCGGTGGCGCCGTCGCCGACAAGCGACTGCCGGATCTCCTCGCGCACCTCGTCCCAGATGCCCTCGGAGCGGGGCGCGGCGAAGACGCCGAGCTGGAGGGCGTTCTGGCCGTGCACCAGCACGACCTGCTGGATCACGCCCTGCGGGTCGGCCTGGACCCGCACCTCCACGTCCGGCACCGCCGGGATCCGCAGGCTGCCGAGGTCGAGGCGAGGCGCGTCGGGTGCCTCGCTGACGTCGTACGGGCCGCGGTCCGGCGCCGACGGGGTCTCCTCGGCGTCGAGGACCCCATTGTCACGCGCCTCGTCGGCCCGCTTCCGGGAGAAGATCACTGCGCCCACCCTCCGCTGTTCACACTCACCCTGCCACCTCTTCGCTCTGCCCGCCGGACGGCGCCGGGACCAGCCCGGCGTGCCCGCCGGTGGATCCGTGCCCACCGGCGCCGCGCCGGGAGGCGGGCAGCTCGGCCACCGGCCGGAACTCGGCCCGGGCGACCCGCTGGACCACCAGTTGGGCGATCCGGTCACCCCGGCTGATCCTGGCCGGCGTGTCCCGATCGTGGTTGATCAGGTTGACCAGGATCTCACCCCGGTAGCCGGCGTCGACCGTACCGGGCGCGTTGAGCACCGTCACGCCGAGTCTGGCCGCGAGTCCGGATCGGGGGTGCACCAGCCCGACGTAGCCGTCCGGCAACGCCACCGCCACGCCGGTGGGCACCAGGGCCCGGCCGCCGGGGGGCAGCTCGACGTCCGCGGCGGCCACCAGGTCCGCCCCGGCGTCGCCGGGATGGGCGTACGCCGGCAGTGGCAGCTCCGGGTCGAGCAGCCGTACGGCCACGGGTACGACGTCTGTCACGGTCATCCTCTTCCGTCCGGTCCTGCGGGGTGCCCCTGCCATCCTGCCGGTTGCCGGGCCGCTCGCGCGCCGTACCCTCGTCTGTGTGCGTCAGTCGTCATCTCCCGCCGCCCCGCCGGCCACCGCCGCGTACGCGGAGCGCCTCGGGCTGCCCTGGTGGGCCTGGCCGGCCGGGCTGGCCGTGGCCGGCCTGCTCGCGGTCGAGCTCTGGATGGGTGCGACCGGGGTGCGCGCCTGGCTGCCGTTCGTGCTGCTGATCCCCGCCGCGGTGGCCGGCCTGTGGTGGCTGGGCCGGATCCGGGTCGAGGTGCGCGACGGCGAGCTGCGGGTGGACGACGCCCACCTGCCGGTGCGGTACGTCGCGGACGTGGTGCCGCTGGACGCGGCCGGCCGGCGCGAGGTGCTCGGCGTCGGCTCCGACCCGCTGGCCTTCGTGGTGCAGCGCCCGTGGATCGGCGGCGCGGTGCAGGTGGTGCTGGACGACCCGGCCGACCCGACCCCGTTCTGGGTGGTCAGCACCCGGCGCCCGGTCGAGCTGGCGGCCGTCCTGCTGGCCGCCCGCGACGCGGCCTGACGGTCCGCCCGCGCCGCCGGTCAGGACGGCTTGCCCGGCAGGGCACGCGCGGTACGCCGCAGGTCCTTGCGCAGTTGCTCGCCGAGCGCGCGGGTGGCCCGGCGGTTGAGGTAGCCGGCCACCGCGGCGCCGGTCAGGAACGGCCCGAGCGTGGTGAGGTTGCGCCCGAAACGGCGCATCAGGCTGTCCCGCAGCTCCCGGCGGGCGGCGGTGCCGAGCACCGCGCTCACGCCGACCCCCGGCATCATCGGGTTGACCCCCCGCTGGGTGGCCCAGGACTGCACGAGCGCCACGGCCCGGCCGGTGCCGCCGGCCGGCAGCGGCACCCGGTGGACCTCGTGCAGCTCGCCGATCAGCTTCAGCTCGATCGCCACCACCGCCACCGTCTCGGCGGCCAGCAGGACCGGAGCGGAGAGCAGGGTGGGCGTGACCGCCCACTCGACGGCGGCGACCCCGCCGCCCGCGGCGCCGACCCCGGCGGTGGCGCGGGACGCGTTGCGGACCAGCCGGTCGGCGAGCGCGTCGTCGTCCAGGCCGGGGAAGTGCCGTCGTAGCGTGGCGAGGTCGCGGATGGGCACGTGCGGGGCGACCTCGGCGACCGTGTCGGTCATCCAGCGCACCGCCGCGCGGGGCTTGAACAGGTCGGTGATGCCGCGGGAGCGGGCCTGGCGGACCAGCCGGGCCAGCAGTTGCCGCCGGCGGGCCGGCGCGATGTCGTCGGCGGTCAGTGCCGCGACGGTGGCGCCCAGCTCGGTGCTGTCCGCGCCGGACGCGCCGGACTCACCCGGCGTCGGGGCGGAACCGACCGGCCCGGGTGTCGCGGGTGTCGCGGCCGGGCCGCCCGGTGCCGGTGTCTCGGCCGGGCCGCTCGGTGCCGGGGTCCGGTCCGCGCCGGTCCCCTCGCTGCGCTCGCTCACCCGTCCGCCCTCCTGCTCCGCGCGGCGTGGCAGCCGCCCGTAACGAGTCAAGCAGCATCCGGCCGCCCCCGCACGGCGGCGGCGGCTCGAACAGCGGCGGCCACGTCGAGGCGGCCGCCGCTGGTGTCCCCGGTCGGGATCAGACGCACTCGCGGCAGATGAGGTCGCCGTTGCGCTCGACCGCAAGCTGGCTGCGGTGGTGGACCAGGAAGCAGCGGGCGCACCGGAACTCGTCCTGCTGCATCGGGAGGACCTTGACCGTGAGCTCCTCGTCGGCCAGATCGGCGCCGGGCAGCTCGAAGCTCTCGGCCACCTCGGCCTCGTCGACGTCCACGGCGCCCGACTGTGAGTCGACCCGCCGGGCCTTGAGCTCTTCCAGGCTGTCCTCGCCGAGGTCGACCTCGTCGCGACGCGGGGCGTCGTAGTCGGTGGCCATCGGTTTCACTCTCCAATATCGATATTGTCGCTGCCGGTTGTAACGCCGGACGACGCCGTTTCGGTTCCCCTGACCGGCCACCATCTCTGTCGGGCACCCGACCCGAGGAACGGTGGGCCGGGCTCGCCGGTGCGAAAGCCCCCGGTGAGCGCGGAACCTTACCCCCCTGTGGGCGAGGCATGTATACCGCCCTCGCGGGAGAGATGTACGCCTCCAGGCCCGAAGTTGTTCCCAATGTGACTCAGGCGACACGAAGATAGGGGTAGTCCTACCGGTTCACCGCGTGGCGCGCCGGTATGTCGGACTGTTTCCACGCCTGAGCCGGACAGGCGTTAACCTCAGCGGCGTACTGGACGGCCGACCGGTCGCGGCCCGACCGCGTCGCCCGCCACCACCCAATCACTGTCCGGGGAGCGCCCAGGATGAGTTTTGCGCGAGTGCGGGCACTCGTTGTCGTCGGACTGCTGGCGGTCGTCGCCCTGGTCTTCGTGGTCGTCGCCGTGCTGAAGGACAGTCAGGGCACAGCCGGCACGGCGGCCTCCTGCCCGGACGGCTGGCCGCTGGTCGACCTGCGGCTGCGGGAACAGAAGGACGTCAAGATCAATGTCTACAACGCCACCGACGAGGCCGGCCGGGCCGGCAGCGTCGCGGACGACTTCCGTAACCGCAAGTTCCAGGTCAAGAAGGTCGGCAACGAGAAGAAGGCGTTCGACGGCGTGGCCCAGCTCCGGTTCGGGCCCAAGGCCGTGGGCTCGGCGCACCTGCTGCGTGCGTACTTCCTGAACGAGGCCAACCAGGCCTTCGACGCGAACCGCAAGGACGACGTGGTCGACGTGGTCCTGGGCAACCAGTTCCAGCAGCTCGCCACCACCACCGAGGTCAACCAGTCGCTCGGCGACCTGGGCGCGCCACAGGCGCCGCCGGAGACCTGCCCGATGCCGGTCGAGAAGTAGGCGACAGGCGGCCCGACGACGCGGGGCGGTCTCCCTCGGGGAGGCCGCCCCGTCGCGTGCCCGGCACCCGGTCACGGCCCGCCGGAGGCGTCCAGGTCGACCAGCCGGTCGTGCAGCGGCCCGTGCAGCGCGGGCGGCGCGGCCAGCACCAGGTCCGGGCCGGCCGCCCGCCCGGACAGACCGGTCACCAGCAGCCCGGCCTCCCGGGCGACCAGCCCGCCGGCGGCCAGGTCCCAGTCGGCCAGCCCCTTCTCGAAGTACGCGTCCACCCGCCCCTCGGCGGCCAGGCAGAGGTCGAGCGCGGCGGCGCCCATCCGGCGGATGTCCCGGATGTGCGGGATCAGCTCGGTGACCACGCGCGCCTGGTGCGCCCGGCGGCGGGCGTCGTAGCCGAACCCGGTGGCCACGAGCGCCTGCCCGAGGTCGGTCGCGGTGGAGCCGCTCAGCCGCTGCCCATCGCGCCAGGCGCCGCCGCCGAGCGTCGCGGTCCACTCCTCGCCGGTGACGACGTTGCGCACCACTCCCGCGACCACCTCACCGGCCACCTCGGCGCCCAGCGAGACGGCGTAGTAGGGCAGCCCGTAGAGGTAGTTCACGGTCCCGTCGATCGGGTCGAGGATCCAGCGCACGCCGTCGGCGCCGGCGGGGCCGGTATCGCCCGCGCCGTACTCCTCGCCCAGCACCGCGTCGCCGGGCCGTCGCGCCCGCAGCGCGGCGATCACCTGCCGCTCCACCGCCCGGTCGGCGGCGGTGACCACGTCGGTCACAGTGCTCTTGGTCGCGGCCACCGAGACGCCCTCGACCCGCATCCGGTATGCGGTGGCGGCGGCCTCCCGGGCCACATCGACAGCGATCGCGAGCAACTCCCCCGCCGTGGGCGTCGAGGTGATCATGTTTCTCCCCTTCCGGCGCGATCGGGACCGGCCGTCTCGTGCGCGGGTATCATCCTTACAAAGTCCACATCTGCGCCGAATCTGCGGTCCCGGACCGCAGGTCCGCCGTGCGGCGCGGGATGATCGCGGCAGACGGCGTTACAATTCACCCTGCCCACGCGCCACGGACCGCCAGCGACCGGACGGCCCGGGACACGGGGGTCCTCAACGACTCGCCCGGCGCGGCCGTCCCATGCTGCGCCGGACGACCCGGCCGTGCTCGCTCTTTCGCCTCCGGAAGGTCTTCGTGACAGATCCCCGCCAGACCGGCGCCGACGTTCGCTCGCTCACCGACACCCTGATCGCCCACGCGCAGAGCGCCGGCGGCCAGCTCACGTCGGCCCAGCTCGCGCGCACCGTCGAGTCCGCTGAGGTGACCCCGGCCCAGGCCAAGAAGATCCTCCGCGCGCTCTCCGAGGCGGGTGTGACGGTGGTGGTGGACGGCTCGGCGAGCACCCGCCGCCGCGTCGCCGCCGCCCGGTCCGCCACCCCGGCCTCCCGCGCGACCACCGCCAAGACCACGAAGAAGGCCGCCGCGCCCGCCCCGAAGCAGGCGCCGGCCGCCGAGGAGTCGCCCGCCCCGGCCCCCCGGAAGGCGACCGCGCGCAAGGCCACCACCGCCGACGTGGCGAAGGCCGCGGCCCCGGCGAAGGCCACCAAGGCGACCCGCGCCACCAAGGCCACCGTGGCGGCGAAGACCGCCGCGGCCAAGCCGGCCAAGGCCGGCGGCAAGGCCGAGGGCGCCGAGGGTGAGATCGACCCGGAGGAGCTGGCCGCCGAGATCGAGGACGTGGTGGTCGAGGAGCCGGCCGAGCTGACCCGGGCCGCCGAGGCCGACGCGGCCAGCTCCGCCACCGACAACGACTTCGAGTGGGACGACGAGGAGTCCGAGGCGCTCAAGCAGGCGCGCCGCGACGCCGAGCTGACCGCCTCCGCCGACTCCGTGCGGGCGTACCTGAAGCAGATCGGCAAGGTGCCGCTGCTCAACGCCGAGCAGGAGGTCGAGCTGGCCAAGCGGATCGAGGCCGGCCTCTACGCCGCCGAGCGGCTGCGCGCCGCCGACGAGGGCGAGGAGAAGCTGGTCCGCGACCTCCAGCGCGACCTGATGTGGATCTCCCGGGACGGCGAGCGCGCCAAGAACCACCTGCTGGAGGCCAACCTCCGCCTGGTGGTCTCGCTGGCCAAGCGCTACACCGGTCGCGGCATGGCCTTCCTCGACCTCATCCAGGAGGGCAACCTCGGCCTCATCCGCGCCGTCGAGAAGTTCGACTACACAAAGGGCTACAAGTTCTCCACCTACGCCACCTGGTGGATCCGCCAGGCCATCACCCGCGCCATGGCCGACCAGGCCCGCACCATCCGCATCCCCGTGCACATGGTCGAGGTGATCAACAAGCTCGGCCGGATCCAGCGCGAGCTGCTCCAGGACCTGGGCCGCGAGCCCACCCCGGAGGAGCTGGCAAAGGAGATGGACATCACACCGGAGAAAGTGCTGGAGATCCAGCAGTACGCCCGGGAGCCCATCTCGCTCGACCAGACCATCGGCGACGAGGGCGACAGCCAGCTCGGCGACTTCATCGAGGACTCCGAAGCTGTCGTCGCTGTCGACGCGGTGTCGTTCTCGCTGCTCCAGGACCAGCTCCAGCAGGTCCTCCAGACGTTGTCCGAGCGTGAGGCGGGCGTGGTGCGCCTGCGTTTCGGCCTCACCGACGGCCAGCCGCGCACCCTGGACGAGATCGGCCAGGTGTACGGCGTGACCCGGGAACGCATCCGGCAGATCGAATCCAAGACCATGTCCAAGTTGCGGCACCCCTCGCGTTCCCAGGTGCTCCGCGACTACCTGGACTGACCGCGTACGTCAACAAATCGTGCCGGTTTGATCACCAGCCGTAGAACATTGATCGATGATCGGTCGATTGCCTGTTTGTGATCGTTGACGTGGCACCCTTGGTGCACGGCACACTGTCCTCCACGCCAGGTGTGACCTCGGTCCCCCGCGGGCACACAGGGAAGGCAGGGCCCGAGATGGGTGTTGCACGATAGGTGAGCAACCGAAGAGAGTGTTCATCGGTGACGACCAGAGGAGGAAGGCGATGACCCCGACCCTCACGCCGCCGCCCGAGACGGTGAGCCCCCCGGCCGCCGATGAACGGTGCGACCGCTGCAATGCTGCCGGCAAGCTCCGGATCACCCTCTCGGGTGGGAGTGAGCTGGTGTTCTGTGGGCACCACGCGAACAAGTACGCAGAGGATCTCGTGAAGATCACCGTGCGTTTCGTGGCGGACCCGGAGTTCAGCTGGCGTGGCGCCGATCTGATGGCGAACTGAGGTCCGACAAGAAGTCCACAACCCGACATGACCGGCCGGAGGCACCCGCAAGGGGAGCCTCCGGCCGGTTTTTCGTGTCCGGTCGAGCCCGGTTGACCCGTCAGAGGGTCTGCACGGTGGCGATGCGCTCCTCGAGCTGCTCGATCGTGGCCTGCGCGCTGGGCGGGCCACCGCAGATCCGGCGCAGCTCCGCGTGGATCTTGCCGTGCGGCTGGCCGGTGTGGTGGTGCCGGGCGGCCACCAGAGCGTTCAGCTGCCGCCGTAGCGCCACCCGGCGCTGGGCGGCGCTCATCGGTGGGGGCACCGCCGCCGGGGCCGCAGCGGCCGGCTCAGCGGTCCGCTGGGCGGCCCGGCGCTTCTGCGCGGCGAGCTGCTCGGCCTGCCGCTTGGTCAACAGCAGCGAAACCTGGTCGGCGGTGAGCAGACCGGGCAGCCCGAGGTATTCCTCCTCCTCGGGCGTGCCGGCCTGGGCGGCGGTGCCGAACGAGGCCCCGTCGAAGATCACCTGGTCCAGCTCGGCGGTGGCGGAGAGCGCGGCGAAGCGCTTCTCCAGCTCCCCGCTGGCGCCGTCGTCGCGCTGGGCGCGCTCCAGCAGGTCGTCGTCGAAGCCCTCGCGGTCCTTCGGCTTGCCGAGCACGTGGTCCCGCTCGGCCTCCATCTCGCTGGCCAGCCCGAGCAGGTGCGGCACGCTGGGCAGGAACACCGACGCGGTCTCGCCGGAGCGGCGGGCCCGGACGAACCGGCCGATCGCCTGCGCGAAGTACAGCGGGGTGCTCGCGCTGGTGGCGTACACGCCGACGGCCAGGCGGGGGATGTCGACGCCCTCGGACACCATCCGCACCGCGACCAGCCACCGTTGCTGCGAGGCGGCGAACGTCGCGATCCGCGCGGACGCGCCCTGGTCGTCGGAGAGCACCACTGCGGCCTTCTCACCGGTCACCTGCTCCAGCAGCTTCGCGTACGAGCGTGCCACCTGCTGGTCGCTGGCGATGACCAGGCCGCCCGCGTCCGGCATGCCGTTGGCGCGCAGCACGCTCAGCCGGGCGTCGGCGGCGCGCAGCACCTGCGGCATCCAGTCGCCGGCCGGGTCCAGCGCGGTACGCCACGCCTGGGCGATCAGGTCCTGCGTCATCGGCTCGCCGAGGCGGGCGGCCAGCTCCTCGCCGGCGTTGGTGCGCCACCGGGTCTCCCCCGAGTACGCCAGGAACAGCACCGGCCGGACCACGCCTTCGCGCAGCGCGTCGGAGTAGCCGTAGACCGAGTCGGCGCGGGAGCGCAGCAGCCCGTCGCCGCCGCGCTCGTAGCTGACGAACGGGATCGGGTTGTCGTCGGAGCGGAACGGCGTACCGGTGAGCATCAGCCGGCGTACCGCGGGCTCGAACGCCGCCTTCACGCCGTCGCCCCAGGTACGCGAGTCGCCGGCGTGGTGGATCTCGTCGAGGATGACAAGCGTCCGGCGGGTCATGGTGCGCCGCCGGTGCACCTGCGGTGCCATGCCCACCTGGGCGTAGGTGACCACCGCGCCGTGGAAGTCGGCGGCGGAGTGCAGGTCGGCGTTGCGGAACGCGGCGTCGAGCTGGATGCCGACCCGGGCGGCGGCCTGCGCCCACTGGGTCTTGAGGTGCTCGGTCGGCGCGACCACGGTGACCGCCTCGACGGTGCCGTCGGCGAGCAGTTCGGCGGCGATGCGCAGGGCGAAGGTGGTCTTACCGGCGCCGGGGGTGGCGACAGCGGTGAAGTCCTCGGTCCGGCGGCGCAGGTATTCCACGAGCGCCTTGCGTTGCCAGGCGCGCAGGGGCGGGAACGTGTCGAGCGCCGGCATCCGCGGTGGCACGCGTAGCTCCTCTCCGCCGCGGACGGCGGCGGGCCCGACCGGGGCCACGGGAGCCGCCGCCCATGAAAACGCCCTCGCGCATCCGGTGCCGCGAAGGCCGGTTCAGCATAACCAGCGCCGGCCGTGCGCCCCACTCGACGCCACGCCTGTCACATCCGCCCACCCCGGCGCACGGCGGTCAGGGCAGTGGTCCCCGGGTGCCGGTGCGCGGGGGCCGCAGCGTCGCCACCGGTGCGGACCAGCGGCGGCGCAGCGCGATCAGGCGCAGCCCGAACACGAGCAGGGCGGCGGCGGTGAGCGGCACGGCGGTTGCCTGTCCGGACGCCGACAGCAGCGCCACCGCGACCGACCCGGCGAGTGCGGCGAGGGCGTAGATCTCGCGGCGCAGCACCACCGGGATCTCGCCGGTGAGCAGGTCCCGGCCGAGCCCGCCGCCGATCGCGGTGAGCATGCCGATCATGCAGGCGCCGACCGCCGGCACCGCGGCGTCGAGGGCCTTGAGCGTGCCGATGACGGTGAACAGGCCGAGGCCGGCGGCGTCGAGCACCAGCACCGTCGTACGCAGCCGGGCGAGCTGGGGGTGCAGCCAGAACACGGCGGCGGCGGTGACGGACGCGGTGGCCGTGTACCGCCAGTCGGCGAACGCCAGCGGCGGAACCTCGTCGATCACCAGGTCACGGGCGATTCCCCCGCCGAGCGCGGCGACCACACCGACGAAGACGACCCCGAACAGGTCGAGCCGTTTCGCCACCGCCGCGGAGGCGCCGGAGGCGGCGAAGACCGCCACGCCGGTCAGGTCGGCGAGAAGAAGGGCGGTGGAGGTGGTCACCGCCGCAGGTTACGTGCACGGGCGGCGACGCCGCCCGTGGTCACTCGCGGTACGAGTCGTAGATCTCCTTGCACTTCGGGCAGACCGGGGAGCCCGGCTTGGCCGCCTTGGTGACCGGGAACGTCTCACCGCAGAGCGCGACCACGTAGGTGCCCATGACGGCACTCTCGGCGATCTTCTCCTTGCGGACGTAGTGGAACATCTCCGGACCAGTGTCCGCGTCCTTCAGCTCGGGACGCTCGAGAACCTCTGTGCTCACGACTACACCTCCGGCGTTCCAGTTTTGCAGGTCGGTCCGCCCCGGTCCACCTGGGCCCCGGCCGGAAGCGGCCCGTACGGTAACCGACGTGACCAACTTTCACATCAGTCTCGGTAGTGAGGTGGCCGACGCCCTGCGGGACGGCCACCCGGTCGTGGCGTTGGAGAGCACTATCGTCTCGCACGGGCTGCCCCGGCCGGACAACCTGCGCGTGGCGCGCGAGATCGAGCAGGCGGTACGGGACGCGGGGGCGGTGCCGGCCACCATCGGCATGGTCGCAGGCGAGCTGCGGGTGGGGCTGGACGACGCCCAGCTCACCCGGCTCGCCACTGTCGACGGCGTGAGCAAGCTCTCGGTCCGCGACCTGGCCCCGGCTGCGGCGACGGGCGCGGACGGCGCCACCACCGTGGCGGCCACCAGCGCGGTCGCGGCGGCGGCCGGGATCGGCGTGTTCGCCACCGGTGGGCTCGGCGGCGTGCACCGCGAGGCGGCGCAGACGTTCGACGAGTCGGCCGACCTGGTCACGCTGGCCCGCACGCCGATCGCCGTGGTCTGCGCCGGGGTGAAGTCGATCCTGGACGTGGGCGCCACGCTGGAGCGGCTGGAGACGCTCGGCGTGGGCGTGGTCGGCTACCGCACCCGCCGCTTCCCCGGCTTCTACCTCACCGACGCCGGCTTCGACCTGGACTGGTCGGTCGAGTCGCCGGAGCAGGTGGCGGACGTGCTGGCCGCCCGCGCGGCGCACGGCGTGCACCACAGCGGCCTGGTGGTGGCCAATCCGCTGCCCGCCGACGAGCAGCTCGACCCGGCGCTGCACGACCGCACGCTCGCCGAGGGACTCGCCGCGCTGGCCCGCGAGGGGATCACCGGCAAGGCGGTCACCCCGTTCCTGCTGTCGCACTTCCACTCCGCCACCGAGGGCGCCAGCCTGGCCGTGAACGTGCGGATCATCCTGCGCAACGCCGACCTCGCGGCCCGGATCGCCGTCGCCGCCGCGGCCCTCCCCGCGGCATGAGCACCAGGCCGCGCGTCGTCGTCGTCGGCGACATCATCACCGACGTGCTCGCGGTGCTGTCCGGGCCGCTGGCGACCGGTTCGGACACCGCGGCCGGGATCCGGTTCAGCGGCGGCGGGCAGGCGGCGAACACCGCCGCGTGGCTCGCCGGGCAGGGCACGGCGGTGACGCTGGTCGCCGCCGTCGGCGACGACGAGACCGGCCGGGAGCGGGTGGCCGAGCTGGCCCGGATCGGCGTCGACTGCGCGGTGGAGCGGCACGAGGGCTACCCGACCGGCACCGTCATCGTCCTCACCCACGACGGGGAGCGGACCATGGTCAGCCAGCGGGGCGCGAACCTGCGGCTGACCGCCGCGCACGTGGACGCGGCGCTGGCCGCCGCGCCCGACGCCGGGCATCTGCACCTGTCCGCGTACACCCTGTTGGACGTCGGGTCGCGCGGCGCCGGCCTGCGCGCGCTGGCCACCGCCCGCGAGCGTGGGCTGACCGTCAGCGTCGACGCGGCGTCCGCGGCGCCGTTGCGGCGCGTCGGCGGCGCGTTCCTGACCTGGGTACGCGACGTCGACCTGCTGCTCGTCAACACGGACGAGGCGACTGTGCTGGCCGGTGGGCTGGACCCGGCGGCGCAGGCGCGGGCGCTGACAGCCGTGGCGCACCGGGTGGTGGTCAAACGGGGCGCGGCCGGTGCGGTGTGGGTGGAGCGCGGCGGCGTGGTGGAGTTCGCCCCGGCACCCGGGGTGGACGTGGTGGACGTGACCGGCGCCGGGGACGCGTTCGCGGCCGGGCTGCTCACCGCGTGGCTGGACGGCGCCGATCCGCGCGCCGCGCTGGCCCGCGCGGGTGATCTGGGCGCGCTCGCCGTGACGACGGTGGGCGCCCGCCCGGCGCCCTGACGGCGGTGGCCGGTCCGGGCGGTGCTCCGCCCGGGCCGGTCAGGGCTCGGCGTCGATGATCTTGTGGGGGTTCTCCTCGGCGGTGAGGGCCGTGGGCGCGGGCTCCTCGCGGTGCCGGTTGCGGAAGCGGTTCGCCAGCCGGTGCTCCTCCTTGGGCGGCCGGTCGTTGGCGAGCAGCACGGCGAGCCAGGGCACGAGCACCATGCCGAGCGCGCACAGCGGCAGCCAGAGCCAGAGCAGCGGGGCCTTGGCGCCGACCAGGATCGCGCCCGCCACCAGACACGCGACCCGGATGGCCATCATCAGCACGTATCGCTTCTGCCGGCTGTTGAGCTGGTCGTCCTGGCTGCGCGGGGCGTCGGTGATCAGGATCGGCTGGTACGCCTGACGCTTCACCACGGACCTCCTACGAGGGGATAGGGCCCATCCTGTCACTCCGGACGGATGATCGGCGAAATTCGTGACAGCCGGGTACGTGTTACGTGCGTGGTACGCTTCGCCGGTGGCCAACCGGTTCAGCTTCACCGACGAGGCGCTGGCGAACCTGCGGGTCTACGACGTCACACCCGGGGAAGTCTGGGAGGCCCTGCACAGCAGGCGCCGGGTCATCCGGCACCTCGGCGACGACGTCATGGTGGTCTACGCGACCGACCACCGGGGCCGGCGGCTCGCCGTGCTGCTGGCCGAGGCCGACGGCACCGACAACGATTGGGACATCCTCTCCGCCCGCGAGCTGAGCGACGTCGAGGCCAAGCGCTACGACGAGGCGGTGCGGAGAGCACGCCGACGAGGAGGCGGTCACGATGCACCGTGACGAGGCGACCAAGCGGTTCCACGCCGGAGGCGACGCGTTCGCCGATCTGATCGACGACACGTCACCGGCGCAGCTGCCCACCCCCGACACCGACGTGCCGATGGTCAGCCGGTCGGTGCGGCTGCCGCTGGAGACGTACGAGCGGGTCCGCGCCGCCGCCGACGCGCGCGGCATCGGGGTCACCACGCTGATGCGGCAGTGGATCGAGGCCGGCCTGGCCGACCTGGACGACTCGGCCACTGTCTCGCTGGCCGACGTGCGCCGCGCGCTGGCGTCGCTGTCCCGCCCGACCGCCGCCTGACGGCTCACGCCTCGGGGCCGGCCTCGCCGGGCGCCTCCCGTCCGATCGGTGAGGCGGAGGACTCCGGCGGGTGGTGCCAGGCCCGGCGGGCGTCGGCGAACGCGACGAGCGCCAGCACGACGGCCACCGCGCCCAGCGCCAGCATCGCCGGCAGGGTCGCCAGAGCGGGCACGAGCAGCACCAGGGCCAGCAGGCCGGCCAGCCGGGAGCGGGACACCCGGCCGAAGATCTCGTACTCGAACCGGGACCGGGCGGCCAGGAAGAGCGCCGGACCGCCCGCCACGAAGACCAGCCAGCTCGGCGGGGCCGGATCGTACGGGTGGGCGATGACCAGCTCGTAGCCGACCGCGGCGCTGAGCACGCCGAGCACCATGAACAGATGGGTCTGCGCCGCCGACTCGGCCAGCCGCCCCGGCGCGCCGGCCGTCCGCAACGCCTCCGCCAGCAGGTGACCGGCCCGGTAGAAGTAGATCCGCCACAGCAACGCGGTGATCACGAACGAGATCGCGAACGCCGCGGCCGCCTCGCCGGAGAACTCCTTCCCGCTGTAGGTCAACCCGATGACCAGGATCGACTCGCCGAGCGCGATGAGGAAGATCTGCTGGTAGCGCTCGGCCAGATGCTCCCCGATGATCAGCCACTTCCGGGTGCGCGACGCCCCGATCCGGGGCAGCGGCCAGCCCAGCAACACGCCCAGGTGGTCCACGGCCAGCGCGACCACCCACAGTGCCAGGCGCGGGCCGGGCAGCAGCGCGCCGGCGATCCAGAGCGGGGCGCTGAACCCCGCCCAGGCAGCCAGCCGCAGCGGGACCAGGCGGCGCGGGTGCCCACGCAACGCCACCCCGATCGCCAGCGGCCGGCCGACCATCACCACCACGTACGCGAGCGCGAACGGCAGCGCCCGCTCCTCCAGCGCGCGCGGCAGGGTCACGCCCAGCACCAGGCTGCCGAACATGGTGCCGACCACCACGGCCTGGATGACGGCGCGCTCCGGCTCGTAGCGGCTGGTGACCCAGGTGGTGATCGTCCAGACCTGCCAGAGCACCAGGAACAGCAGCAGCGTCTTGCCCACCTCGGCGGCGACCGCCAGGGCCGAGCCGTCGACGCCGTTGATCAGACGCTCGGAGACCCGGGTCAGCGCGAACACGAAGACCAGGTCGAAGAAGAGCTCCAGGAACGTGGCCCGCCCCGGGCTGGAGGCGCTCCGCAGCAGCGCCCCACCTCGCTGCTCGGTCATCGTCCGCCCCCGCCCCCGTCCTGGCGACCAACGACAAGGGCTGCGACCGGTTGCGGCGGCACGGGGGTCAGCCCTTCGCGGCCTTCGCCTCCGCCTTCATCCGCTGCTTGAACTCGCGTACGCGGCGCAGCGACTCCGGGTCGGTCACGTCGGCCACCGACCGGTGGGCGTCCGCGTCGCCGTAGTCGCCGGCGGCCTCGCGCCAGCCGTCCGGGGTGACGCCGAACCGCTTGCCGAGCAGCGCGACGAAGATCTGCGCCTTCTGCCGGCCGAACCCGGGCAGCTCACCCACCCGGCGCAGCAGTTCCCGGCCGTCGGTCACGTCGGACCAGAGCCGGGCCGGGTCGCCGTCGTAGCGTTCCACGAGCACGCGGCACACCTCCTGCACGCGGGCCGCCATCGCCTTCGGGAAGCGGTGCAGCGCGGGCGGCCGGGCGAAGACCTCCACCAGCGCCTCCGGGTCGTACCCGGCCAGTTCGGCGGCGTCAGGCTCGTGGCCGAGGCGCTGCGCCAGCACGTACGGGGAGGAGAACGCCTTCTCCATCGGCACCTGCTGGTCCAGCACCATGCCGAGGAGCAGGGCCAGCGGGCTGCGCCCCAGCAGCTCGTTGGCCTGCGGGTCGATGGGCAGTGACAGCGTCATGGGGCCATCCTGCCGCCGATCGGGCGGCTCCGTGCACATCCTTGCCGGACGGCGCGTGATGTCCACCGGCCGCGGCTTCGCGATCCGGCTGCCAGTTCGGATCCGTGGGCACCAGGCGGATGTAGTCGTCGCTCACCCGGCTCAGTCTGCCCGGTGAACCGCGGACATCTCCGTGACGTGACGCGGCCCGGTGGATCCCTGGGAGGTCCACCGGGCCGCGGCCCACGGTGCGGTCAGGTCACCGTCGTCGTCAGTTGACGACGAAGAGCAGCCGGTTCGGCGAGCCCGTGCCCGGGCTGGTCACCTTGCCGGTGGTGGCGTTGCTGGTCAGGTAGCTGGCCACCTGAGCCGGGGTGTAGGAGGTGTTCGCGGAGAGCACGAGCGCCGCGGCGCCGGCCACGTGCGGGGACGCCATCGAGGTGCCGCTGATGGAGTTGGTGGCGGTGTCGCTGGTACGCCACGCCGAGGTGATCGACGAGCCCGGCGCGAAGATGTCCACGCAGGAGCCGTAGTTCGAGTACGAGGCACGGGCGTCGGTGCTGGTGGTGGCGCCCACGGTGATCGCCGAGGCGACCCGGGCCGGCGACGAGTTGCAGGCGTTGGCGCTGGAGTTGCCGGCCGCGAGCGCGTACGTGATGCCCGAGTTGATCGAGTTGGCCACCGCGTTGTCCAGCGTGGTGCTGGCGCCGCCGCCGAGGCTCATGTTCGCCACGGCCGGCTTCACCGCGTTCGAGGTGACCCAGTTGACGCCGCTGATCACGCCGGCGGTGGTGCCGCTGCCGGAGCAGTTGAGCACCTTGACGGCCACCAGGCGCACGCCCTTGGCCACGCCGTACTTGGTGCCGCCGACCGTGCCGGCGACGTGCGTGCCGTGGCCGTTGCAGTCGGTGTTGTTGGTGTCCACCGTGTTGGTGCCCCAGGTGGCCCGGCCGCCGAAGTCGCTGTGCGTGGTGCGGATGCCGGTGTCGATGATGTAGGCGCGCACGTTGGTGGCGGTGTTCGGGTAGGTGTAGGTGCTGTTCAGCGGCAGGTTCCGCTGGTCGATCCGGTCCAGGCCCCAGGTGGCCCCGGTCTGGGTGCCCTGGGTGGTCATGACGCGGTCCTGCTCGACGTACGCGACGGCCGGGTCGGCGGCCAGCCGGCGGGCCTGGGCGGGGGTCATCTTGGCGCTGTAGCCGGTGAGAGCGGAGCTCCACACCGTGCCGACGTTGCCGCCGTAGCGCTTGGCCAGGCCGGCGGCCCGGTCCGGCACCGCGGTACGGGCGGCGAGGGTGTTCGCGGTGCCGACCGCGTCGCCCTTGAGCACGACCACGTAGCTGCCGCTGACGGCGTCGGCGGCACCGGCGTACCGGATCTCCCCGGTGGGCGCGGCGAGAGCGGGCGTGGAGGCGGCGGCGGCGAAGGCCGCGGCGGCGGCCGTGACGGCGAGCGCACGCAGCGCGCGCCGCCGGGGAAGGGACACGTCGGGCATCGTCTGGCTCCCTACCGGGGCGGCCCGGTTTGTGTCCGGATCACCCCATCGACGGATGTTGGCAGGAATGCTAACCAGGGATCGACACACATGAAAGAGATAGTTGCCGATAGATACGGTTCACGTTATGGATCGGCGGGTGCGCGTCACGGCGGACGGCGTCCGAGGCAGGATGAGCACGTGGACCGTCACGACATGCTGCTCTCCCCCGCCGGGGTCGACGCGCTGCGCACCGCGCTGACGCTTGCCCGCTTCACCGCCAACGGGATCGCCGACCGCCTGGGCCCGCAGGGCACCGGCGCGGTGGCCCGCAACGACTACCGGGCCGCGCTGCGCGCCACCGAGGACCGGGACCGGCTGGCCACGCTGATCCGGGTCTTCATCTGCGACCAGACCGAGCCGGAGACGGTGGTGGCCGCCGCGCTGGCCCCGCTGACCGTGGACGAGGCGCTGGCGGGGGGCATCGTCGAACGGCACGGCGACGGCCTGCGCGCCGGGGTGGACCT
The DNA here is from genome assembly GCF_040652815.1 of Micromonospora sp. NPDC048169. Taxonomy (NCBI): domain Bacteria; kingdom Bacillati; phylum Actinomycetota; class Actinomycetes; order Micromonosporales; family Micromonosporaceae; genus Micromonospora; species Micromonospora sp. NPDC048169. The sequence goes on along the minus strand of NZ_JBEZMS010000004.1, from coordinate 189,985 downwards.
GGAGCCGTACGGGGACGACTGGTGGGTGCTCGCCGACGTGCCCGCCAGCGCCCGGCCCGGACGGCCGCTGCACGCCGAGCACGTGCTGGGCATCGGCGGCGCCACCCAGACGCTGATCTCGGCCACCGTCCGCCCGACCGTGGACACCGCGCTCGACCTCGGCACCGGCTCCGGCGTCCAGGCGCTGCACCTGGGCACCCACGCGCGCCGGGTCACCGCCACCGACGTCTCCGAGCGGGCACTGCGGTTCGCCGCGACCACCGCCGCCCTCAACGGGCAGGACTGGGAGCTGCTGCGCGGCGACATGGTCGCCCCGGTGGCCGGGCGCCGCTTCGACCTGGTGGTCAGCAACCCGCCGTTCGTGGTCGGCCCGGGCACCACCACGCACGTATACCGCGACTCCGGCCGGGTCGGCGACGCGATCGGCGCGGAGCTGGCCGCTGCCGCGCCCGACCTGCTCACCGAGGGCGGCACCATGCAGTACCTGGCGAACTGGGTGCACGTCACCGGCGAGGACTGGGCCGAGCGGGTCACCGGCTGGTTCGCCGGCACCGGCCTGGACGCCTGGGTGATCCAGCGCGAGGTGGCCGACCCGATGGCGTACGTGAACCTCTGGCTCACCGACGTCGGCGAGAGCGCGGACCCGCAGCGGATGGCGGCGTGGCTGGACTGGTTCGACGCGCACAAGGTGGAGGCGATCGGCTTCGGCATCGTCTCGCTGCGCCGCTCCGGCCACGACCAGCCGATCGTCCGGGTGGAGGACCTGCGCCAGCGGGTCGAGCCGCCGCTCGGCGACCGGATCGGCGAGTGGTTCACCAGGCAGGACTGGCTGCGCGCCCAGGGCGCCCAGGGTCTGCTGGCCGCCCGTTACCGCGCTGCCGAAGGGCTCCAGCTGCGGCAGGAGGCCACCATGGGCGACGAGGGCTGGGCGGTCGACCGGCAGGTCCTCGCCATGCCGCGCGGGCTGCGCTGGTCGGAGGAGATCGACCCGCTGGTGCTCGCCCTGGTCGGCGGCGCCGACGGCCGGCTGCCGCTGCGCGACCAGCTCGCCCTGCTCGCCGCCGCGCACGACGTGACCCCGGACGAGCTGGCCGAGGCGGCCGGGCCCATCGTGGCGCACCTGGTCGAGCGCGGCATCGTCGAGCCGGTGACCGACTGATGCGGGCCGTGGTGCAGACCGTCGGCCGGGCCCGGGTGACTGTCGACGACGAGGTGACCGGCGAGATCGCCGACGGGCTGCTGGTGCTGCTCGGCGTCACCCACACCGACACCCCGCAGGTGGCCGCCACGATGGCCCGCAAGCTGCACGAGCTGCGCATCCTCGACGACGAGCGCAGCGCCGCCGACGTCGGGGCGCCGCTGCTCGTGGTCAGCCAGTTCACGCTCTACGGGGACGCCCGCAAGGGCCGGCGGCCGAGCTGGACCGCCGCCGCTCCCGCCGAGGTGGCCGAACCCCTGGTGGACGCCGTGGTCGAGCAGTTGCGCGCCCGGGGCGCGAAGGTGGAGACCGGCCGGTTCCGCGCCCACATGCTGGTGGAGAGCGTCAACGTCGGTCCCCGGACCCTCGTGCTCGACCTCTAGAAGAACAGGCCCCGGCGGGACAGCGACTGCCGCAGCCAGCCGTCGAGCTGGGCGGCCCAGTCCGTGTGGTCCGCGGTCGCGTGATCCACGGTGAACCGGCCGAACGCGTCGCGGCCCTCGGTGAACAGGCCGCCCCGCTTGTCCAGCTCCAGCACCACGTGGACCTGGCGCGGATCGGTCACGAAGGTGACCTCCAGCTGGTTCATCGCGCCCGCGTACTGCGGCGCCGGGTAGAACTCGATCTCCTGGTAGAACGGCAACTGCTGGTGCAGGCCGTAGATGTGTCCGCGCTCGACGTCGGCACGGGCGAAGCGGAAGCCCAGCCGCAGCAGCGCCTCCAGCAGCCGCTCGTGGGCCGGCAGCGGGTGCACCGCCACCGGGTCCAGGTCACCCTTGTCCATCGCCCGCGCCACCTCCAGCTCGGTACGCAGACCCATGGTCATGCCGTGCAGGTGCTGGCCGTACAGGTCGGTCAGCGGGGTCTCCCAGGGCACCTGGAAGCGGAACGGCACGTCGTGACGCTGCCCCGGCTCCAGCCGGAACGCACCCGTCATCTGGGCCCGGCCGAACTCCTGGTTGACGTCGTACTCGCTGTCGGAGCTCTCCACCTCGACCCGCGTGACCAGGCCGAGTGCGATGTAGCTCACGTCCACCGGGTGGTCACCGCCGACCACCTGAATCCGGCCCTCCAGAACGCCGCCCGGGCGGCAGTTCGGGTTGGCCAGCACCGTCTCCACCGACGGTCCGCCCACACCCATCGCCTGCATGAGCCGCTTGAAGACCACCACGTTCTCCGATCGTCAGTGCCGGGCCGGCCCCGACGGCCGGTCGGTGGCACGGTAACCGCGCCGGGCAAGGGAATGCCGGATTCCCACGTGGATTCCTGTCGGGTCCCCGATCGCCTCACTCCCGTCTCACGCCCCGACCGCCAAGCTGTCTGTCATCGGCCCCCACCGCGTGGGCGGCACGGGACCGGTAGGCACGTCGGACACGGGGAGAACAGAGATGACCCAGCAGATGATCGAGCACCAGGACATGGACGTCACCCTCACGGACCTCGACGCCACCGACGAGCGCGGCGTCTCCACCGACCTGGTCCGGGCGTACCTGAACGGCATCGGCCGCACGAAGCTGCTCACCGCGGCGCAGGAGGTCGAGCTGAGCAAGCGGATCGAGGCCGGCCTCTTCGCCGAGGAGAAGCTGGCCACCTGCACCCCCGTCTCCGCCGAGCTGCGCGCGGACCTGGCGCTGATCGCGGCCGAGGGCCGCGCCGCCAAGGACCACCTGCTGGAGGCCAACCTGCGGCTGGTGGTGAGCATCGCCAAGCGCTACACCGGTCGCGGCATGGCCTTCCTCGACCTCATCCAGGAAGGCAACCTCGGCCTCATCCGCGCCGTCGAGAAGTTCGACTACACAAAGGGCTACAAGTTCTCCACCTACGCCACCTGGTGGATCCGCCAGGCCATCACCCGCGCCATGGCCGACCAGGCCCGCACCATCCGCATCCCCGTGCACATGGTCGAGCAGGTCAACCGGATGGTCCGGGTACGCCGGGAGCTGTCGGTGTCGCTGGGCCGCGAGCCCACGGTCAGCGAGGTGGCCACGGCGCTGGAGATCCCCGAGTTCCAGGTGATCGAACTGATCTCCTACGACCGGGAGCCGGTCAGCCTGGACCAGGCCGTCGGCGAGGACGGCGAGAGCGCGCTCGGTGACTTCGTCGCCGCCGTCGACCCGCGTACCGAGCCCGGTGACGCCGCCACCAACGGCGAGCTGCGCAACGAGGTCCGCATCGTGCTGGCCACGCTGTCCCAGCGGGAGCAGGCGGTGATCCGGCTGCGCTTCGGCCTGGACGACGGCCGGCAGCGCACGCTGGACGAGGTCGGCCGCGAGTTCGGCCTGTCCCGGGAGCGGATCCGGCAGATCGAGAAGGTGACGTTGCTGAAGCTGCGCGACCCGGAGCGGGCGAACCGGCTGGAGGCGTACGCCTGCTGAGCCACCCCTACCCCGACAGGCCCCGGCGGTTCGCCGGGGCCTGTCGCGCTTGATACGCCGGCCACGCCCCACCACCCTGAGACGATGAACTGGACGCTGGAAGTGGTGGTCGTACCGGTCTCCGACGTGGACCGGGCCAAGGAGTTCTACGCGCAACGGCTCGGCTTCGCCGTCGACCACGACACCGATCTCGGCGGAATGGGGCGGATCGTGCAACTCACTCCCCCGGGCTCCGGCTGCTCGATCGTCTTCGGCCGAGGCGTCGTACCGGAGATGCCGCCGGGCTCACTCAAGGGCCTGCAACTCGTCGTGGCCGACCTGGAGCAGGCGCGCGCCGAACTGGTCGAGCGGGGCGTCGAGGTGAGCGAGATCCAGGTGATGGGCCAGAACCCGCACCCGGTGCCGCACCCGCTGGACAACGTCGGCTTCGTCTTCTTCCGCGACCCCGACGGCAACGGGTGGTCGGTGCAGCAGATCTCCGCCCGCGGCTGAGCGCTGCGGCGCCCGCGGGCGGGCGCTGCGGGTCGCCCGGGCGGGCGCTGCGGGTCGCCCGGGCGGGCGCTGCGGGTCGCCCGGGCGGGCGCTGCGGGTCGCCCGGGCGGGCGCTGTTAAGAAGGGGCCCTTCCTCTACCGGAGGCGTTAATAAGGGGCCCTTCCTTACAAGCGGCGCGGGCCGGTGTCCGGGCGGGCGGCCTCCACGCCGGTGCGCACAGTGGCGTGCAGCACCGAGATGCCGTCCGGCCGGGCCAGCACCGGGTTGAGCGTGAGCGACCGTACCCGGGGCTGCTCGTCGGCGAGCCGGCCGACCCGCACCAGCAGGTCGACCAGGGCCGCCCGGTCCACCGGCGCCGCGCCCCGGTGCCCGCGCAACAGCGGCGCCGCCCGGGGCTCGTCGACCAGCTCGGCGGCGTCCCGGTCGGTCAGCGGCACCGCACGCCACGCCCGGTCGCCGAGCAGCTCGGTCGCCACGCCACCCAGCCCGAACCCGACCACCGGCCCGAACGCCGGATCCTCCACCAGCTCCACCACGCACGCCACGCCCGGCGCGACCATCGGCTGCACCAGCACCTCCGCGCCGAACACCGGGGCCATCTCCGCGTACGCGCGGCGCAGCGCGGCGGCGTCGGCCAGGTCGAGGCGTACCGCGCCGAGGTCGAGGCGGTGCCGCAGCCCGGGGGCGGCGGCCTTGAGCGCCACCGGCCAGCCGAGCCGGTCCCCCACCGCCGCCGCCTCCTCGGCCGAGCGGGCCGGCACCGAGTCCACCACGTCGATCCCGTACGCGCGCAGCAACGCCGCCGAGTCGGCGCCGTCCGGGCGCAGCGCGGCGTGCCCGGCCGCCCGGTCCACGTCGGCCAGTTCCGGCAGCACACCGGGTGGCCGGCGCAGCCAGTCCGCGTACGCGGTGACCCGGCCAAGCGCGCGTACCGCCTCCTCCACGCTCGGGTACGCCGGCACGCCGGCCGGCACCAGCCCGGCCAGGAACGTCGCCACCACCGGTTTGCCGGTGACCCGCGCGTCGGGCAGCGCCGCCGCGAAGTCGGCCACCGGATCGGCGAGCTGGCCCGGCAGCGGCGGCGCGAACACGGCCACCACGGCGTCCACCCGCTCGTCGGCCACCGCGTCGCGGAGCGCGGCGGCGTACGCGGCGGCCCCGGCGCTCGGCCCCACGTCCCGCGGGTAGCCGTCGGCGACTGTCAGCCGCTGGGCGGCGCACGCGGTCGCGGCGAGCCCGGTCAGCGCCGACGAGTTGCCCACCACCGCCACCCGCCGCCCGGCCGGCAGCGGCTGGTGGGCCAGCAGCACGCCCACGTCGAGCAGCTCGGAGACGGTGTCCACCCGGATCACCCCGGACTGGGCGAACAGCGCGCTCACCGCCGCCGCGTCCAGCGCCGGCGCCTCCCCCACGCCCGGCGATCGGGCCAGCGAGGCGAGCGCCACCACCGGCTTGCGGCGGCCGATGCGCCGGGCCAGCCGGGCGAACTTGCGCGGGTTGCCGAACGTCTCCAGATAGAGCGTGATGACGTCGGTGGCCGGGTCGTCCTGCCAGTACTGGAGCAGGTCGTTGCCGGACACGTCGGCCCGGTTGCCGGCCGAGACGAAACTGGACAGCCCGAGCCCGCGCCGGGACGCCTCTGCCAGCAGCGCCACCCCGAACGCGCCGGACTGGCTGAACACGCCGACCCGGCCCGCCGCGGGCAGCACCGGCGCGAGCGTGGCGTTGAGGCGTACCGCCGGGTCGGTGTTGGCGACACCGAGGCAGTTCGGGCCGACCACGCGCATGCCGGCCAGGTGCGCGGCGCGGACCAGCGCGCGCTGCGCCGCCGCGCCGGCCGGACCGGACTCGGCGAACCCGGCCGAGATCACCACGAGGCCGTGCGCGCCCGCGCGGGCGGCGTCGCGCACCACGTCGGTCACCGCGTCCGGCGGGACCGCCACCACGGCGAGGTCGACGTCCTGACCGGCGTCGGCCGCCGAGGGGTACGCGGGCAGCCCCGCCACCGTCGACGCGCTCGGGTGCACCGGCACGATCGCACCGGCGAAGCCGCCGTCGCGCAGGTGCCCGAGCAGCGCCGCGCCGACGCCCTGGCCGGTGGTGCTGGCGCCGTAGACGGCGATGCCGCGCGGCGCGAGCAGCCGGGCGATCGACCGGGCCTCGGTGCGGTGCTCCCGGCCGCGCTGCACCTCAAGGGTCGCCTCGGTGGGTGCGATCGGGAAGCTCAGGTGCACCACGCCGTCGGCGTACTGGCGCTGTACCTGGTAGCCGAAGTCGGCGAAGACCCGCAGCATCGTCCCGTTGGCCGGGAGCACCTCGGCGACGAAGTGCACGATGCCGTGGCGCCCGGCCGCGTCGGCCAGATGTTCCAGCAGCACCGAGCCGATGCCCCGGCCCTGGTAGGCGTCCTCGACCACGAACGCCACCTCGGCCTCCGGCGAGGCGGGGCCGAGTCGCTCGTACCGGCCGACGGCGACGATCCGCTCGCCGGCGAGCACCACGAACGCCTCCCGGTCGCGGTGGTCGACGTTGACGAAACGCTTCAGGTCGCGTTCCGGGATTCGCGGGTACGGCGAGAAGTAGCGCAGGTATCGGGTGCGCTCCGAGAAGCGGCCGTGCATGGCCACGATCTCGGGTGCGTCCTCCGGTCGGATCGGTCGCAGCTGGACGGTCGTGCCGTCGCTGAGCAGCACGTCCACCGGTTGTTCGACGGTGGTCACCGGTCGGTCCTCCCCCTGCCGCCGGCTCAGTCGCGCGGGTCGTGCGGGTCGAGCCCGAGCAGCGGGAAGACGGCCTTGCGGGTGGCCGCGACGGCCCGGTCCACCGCGTTCGGCTCGCCGCTGGGCTGCCACGGCAGGTACGACGGGTCCACGTCGTCGGTCATCCGCAACGGCACCTCGTGCCCGGGACGCCGCCGCGCGGCCAGGTCCCGCCAGCCGGGCGGGGTCGGCGTGGCCGGGTCGACCGGCTCTCCGGTGGCCACCGCGAGCAGGTGCGTCCAGGCCCGGGGCACCACCTCGACCAGCGCGTACCCGCCGCCGCCGGTGGCGACCCAGCGGCCGTCGCACAGCTCGTCGGCGAGCGCCCGCAGCGTGCGGTACGTGGCCGCCTGCCCGTCCACGGAGAGGTGCAGGTCCGCGAGGGGGTCCTTGCGGTGCCCGTCGGCGCCGCACTGGGTGACGAGCACCTGCGGCCGGTACGCGCGCAGCACCGACGGCACGACCGCGTGGAACGCCCGCTGCCAGCCGGCGTCGCCGACCCCGGGCGGCAGCGGCACGTTGACGGCGGTGCCCTCGGCGCCCGGTCCGCCGGTCTCGTCCGGGAACCCGGTGCCGGGGAACAACGCGAGCGGCGTCTCGTGCAGGCTGATCGTGAGCACCCGCGGGTCGCGGTAGAAGATCTCCTGCACGCCGTCGCCGTGGTGCACGTCGACGTCCACGTACGCGATTCGCTGCGCGCCGAGGTCGAGCAGCCGGGCGATGGCCACCGCCGGGTCGTTGTAGACGCAGAACCCGGCGGCCCGGGCGGGCATCGCGTGGTGCAGGCCGCCTGCGACGCTCACCGCGCGCCGGGCCTCGCCGCGCCACACCGCCTCGACCGCGGCAGTGGTGGCGCCGGCGATCAGCGCGCTCGCCTCGTGCATCCCGTCGAAGACCGGATTGTCCGAAGTGCCGAGACCGAAGCCGGCGAACAGCGGGTCACGCGGCGCGGACCGGACCGCGTCCAGGTAGGCCGGATCGTGGACGCGGGTGAGCAGCGCGTCGTCGGCCGGCTCGGGCTTGACCAGCCGCACGCCGGGCCGGTCCAGCACACCCAGCTCGCGGGCGAGCGCCATGGTCAACTCGACCCGGACCGGGTCGAGGGGATGGTCGCCCATGTCGTAGGCGAGGAGCGCCTCGTCCCACACCACAACCGTGTCGTCGGCCATGCGGCCATCGTCGCACGTGGGCCCGGGTGCGCCCACCTGACGTGCGCTCACCGGCCGGACGTGCCACCGGTCGCGACCGGACGGTCCGGGTCGGCCACCCACTCGCTCCACGAGCCGACGTACAACGCGGCGTCCGGGCGACCGGCCAGGTGCAACGCGAGCACCGCCTGCGCGGCGGTCACCCCGGAGCCGCAGTACGCGCCGACCGGCGCGTCCGCGTCCACCCCGGCGGCGGCGAACCGTTCCCGCAGTTCCCCGGCGTCGGGGAAGCGGCCCTGCGTGACGTACTCCGGGGCGGGCACGTTGACAGCGCCCGGCACGTGCCCGGCGACCGGGTCGACCGGCTCGTGCTCGCCCCGGTAGCGCGGCGCGGCCCGTACGTCCAGCAGCACGCCGGGCTCGGCGGCGGCGAGCCGGGCGGCCTGTGCGGCGTCGAGCACCGGCAACGCGCCGGGTGCCACAGTCACGTCGCCGGGCGCCGGAGCGGGCACGCTCGTGTCGACCGGCAGCCCGGCGGCCGTCCAGGCGGGGAAGCCGCCGTGCAGCACCCGCACCTGCCGGTGCCCGGCCCAGCGCAGCGTCCACCAGGCGCGGGCGGCGGACATGCCGTCGCCGCCGTCGTACACCACCACCGGATGACCCGCGCGGACGCCCGCGGCCCGCAGCGCGGCCTGCAACGCCGCCGGGTCCGGAAGCGGGTGCCGCCCGGCGGCGCCGGGCGGCCCGCACAGCTCGGTGTCCAGGTCGATGAAGACGGCGCCGGGCAGGTGGCCGGCGGTGTAGTCGTCGCGCCCGGGCGGGCCGGCCAGCCGCCAGCGGACGTCGAGCAGGGTCGGCGGGTCGGCGTGATCGAGTTCGGCGACGAGCCGGTCGGGCTCGACCAGCAGGTCTGCGGTGGCGGACATACGGTCCAGTCAACACCATCCGGCGCATCACCTCCGGCTTCGCCTGCGTCGATGGTCGGTGGTAACGGGTACCATCGGAGCCCAGGAGGCCGCAGACGTGAAGCACGACCTTGTTGACACCACCGAGATGTACCTGCGCACCATCCTCGAACTCGAGGAGGAGGGGGTGCCGCCGCTTCGTGCCCGCATCGCCGAGCGGCTGAAGCAGAGTGGCCCGACCGTCAGCCAGACCGTCGCCCGCATGGAGCGCGACGGCCTGCTCACCGTCGAGGGCGACCGGCACCTGACCCTCACGCCGCAGGGCCGCAACACCGCCGTGTCCGTGATGCGCAAGCACCGGCTGGCCGAGCTGCTGCTGGTCAACGTGATCGGGATGCCCTACGAGGAGGCCCACGAGGAGGCCTGCCGGTGGGAGCACGTGATGAGCGACGCGGTGGAGAAGCGGGTTTTCGACCTGCTCAACCGCCCGACCCGCTCGCCGTACGGCAACCCGATCCCGGGCCTGGAGGAGCTGGGTGACCCGGGCCTGGTGCCCGCCGACGCCGTCGAGGGTGAGCGCAACCTGGCCTTCCCCGGCCTGTCCGGCACCGTCGTGGTGCGGCGGATCTGCGAAAGCGTGCAGACCGACTCGGACGTGCTCCGGCAGTTGCACGCCGCCGGCGTCGACCCGGGCGCGACGGTGACTGTGGCGCAGGAACGCGACGCCGTCTCGATCGACCGCTCCGGTGACCGGGTCCGGCTGCCCCGCGAGGTGGCGTCCCGGGTGTTCGTCGCGGCCCGCTGACTCTCCGGCGGCCCTGACGTCCCGTCAGAGCTGCTATGGCGACCTTCGGTCAGAGCTGCTATGGCGACCTCCGGTCAGAGCTGCCTTGTGTCGATCACCTTGGCCAGCGTGACCAGCTTGCCGGCCGTCTTGTCCGCCTCCGCCTTCGCGGTGCCGGGCGGGGCGGTCCAGCGCAGCGTGGCGAGCCGGCCCTCGGTGGCCAGCCAGCCGACCTCGGCGGCCGGTCCGGACTTCGCGGTCTTGGGCAGCGTGCGCCGGTAGGCGGCCTTGCCCAGCTTGCTGATCTTCGCCGCGCCGCTGGGCTGCACGTCCAAGGTGAACGTGGCCGCGTCGATCGACGTCTCCGTCACCGACAGCGTCAGCTCCGGCAGCACCGCCCTCGCCGCGCGGACCACACAGGTGTGGGTGTCGCCCCGCTCCGTGGCCGCCGCCACATCGAACGTGCCGCCGGTGTGCTCGGCGATCACCGCGAAGTCGAGCAGCCGGCACGCCCCGCCCGAGGACGCCGCCGCCACCGGGACCGGCGGGGGCGGAGCGGGCGGTCCGGACCCGGTCGGCGCCTCCTCGGCGCAGCCGGCGGCGAGCAGGACGGCCGGAACGGCCAGCCAGATTCGGGCGCGCACGGGAGACCTCCGCGGTCGGCGGCGGGTCCGACCCGCCGGAGTTCCGTCGGACACCGTACGGGGTGCCCCAGCGGGGACGGAAGCCCCTAATCGGCCACGTACGGACAGTGCCGGCAGCCTCGCCCGCAGCACGTGCCGCGCCTCGCCAGGAAGCCCGCGCTGAGCACGAACAGCCCGGTCTCCGGGTCCAGGTAGCCGGCCTCCCCGGCGGCCAGTGCGGCGGCGTGCGCGGCCAGGATTCGTTCCCGCTCCGGGTGGTCCGGCGACAGCCGCGACGGGTGCGGTTCGGTCAGGGGCCGGTCCGCCAGCTCGTCACGCACCGCTGGAGTCTACGGAGTAGCCTCCTTACCCTCGCGCGACGCCCTGGGTGCTCACGCCGGTACCTCCCGTCGCGCCGGCCGTTCGGGAGGGACACTAGGAGCGGATGCGGTTGCGCCGTGAACCGGTCCGCGCCGACCGGGCATGAACGGGTGTGACGAACAAAATGCGCCGGGCCGAGGCCCACGAGCGGGAATCTCCTGGGGTCGGGCCGCCCGACGAGCCGTCGGACGACGACGTGATCCGCGCGTCCGTCGCCGAGCCGGAGCGGTTCGGTCCGTTGTTCGACCGGCATGCCGTCCCCGTGCACCGCTATCTGGCTCGCCGGATCGGTGCGCCGGCGGACGATCTACTGGCCGAGGCCTTCCTGGTCGCATTCCGGCGGAGGGCGTCGTACACCTCGGACGTCGGCGTACGGCCGTGGCTCTTCGGGATCGCCACCAACCTCGTGCGCCGGCACGTGCGGACCGAGGAACGCCGCTACCGCGCGCTGGCCCGGCTCGCCGCCGGCGAGGTCGCAGCGCCGGTAATCGAGGACGCGGTCGACCGGCTGGACGCCGCCGCCCTGCGCCGGGACCTGGCCCTGGCCCTGGCATCGCTGCACCGGCGGGACCGGGACGTGTTGCTGCTCACCGCGTGGGCGGACCTGTCGTACGAGCAGATCGCCGCCGTGCTCGACATCCCGCTCGGTACCGTCCGCTCCCGCCTGCACCGTGCCCGCCGACTCACCCGACTCGCGCTCGCCCCCGAGGAGCCGACATGAACGAGATCGACCTGCTGCGTACGCACGGGCCGGACGCCCCGGAACCGTCCACCGAGACGCTCCGCCTCGCGCGGGACCGCCTCGCCGGCGAGTTCGCCGCCGCATCCGTACGCCGGACCGTTCCGCCGCTGCGGCGGCGGACGCTCCTGGTGGCAGCCGGGGCCACGATGGCGGCCGGGGCGGGCATTGGCCTCGCGGTACGTCCGCTCGACCGATCGGCGGAGCCGTTGACCCTGGTGGCTGCGACGATCCCGGAGTTTCCGCTGACCCTGCGGTCGCGGCCGGCGACGCTGGACCCACCTCGCTACAGCTACGCTCCGGGCCAGTTTCTCGCCGTATACCTGTCCCGCGGTGCCACCGACGACGTCTACCTCTTCGTCTGGGACAGCCGACCGGCACGGATCGCGACGACGTCGCGTCCGGTGACCGTCGCAGGCCGCCCGGCCGAAATCTACGAGGAGTCGGACCCCGGCGGACCCCGCCGGCTCGACATGTCGTGGGAACGCAGGGCCGGTCAGTGGGTGTCGCTGACCGGCCACGGCATGTTCGCCGACGACGCGGCGCTACTCCGGCTGGCCGAGCACCTCGTCGACGAGCCGCAGCAGGTGCCGCTGCGGGTCCGGCTGGCGCCACGCGGTTGGCGGCTCGCCTTCTTCAAGAACGACACCATCCTGACCCTGCAGGGCGACTCCTCCGACGAGACGCTCACCGTGCAGGTCGTTGCACGCCGTGACCCGGACCTGCTGCGCAACGTGATGGGGGCCCGGGACGAGCGAAAGGTCACGGTGGGCGGCCGGGAAGCCCATCTGATCCGCGCCGACAGTATTTGGTTCCTGCAGGCCGAGGTGCCCGGCGGAGCGGTGGTCAACCTGCAGGCGCCGCTGCGGCTCTCCGTCGACCAGGTCGTCGCGATCGCCGAGCAGATCTCGGTGACTCCGCGGCGGCCCTGACCGTCCCGCTGCCGACCCGTTCCGGCGAGGTCGGCGGCGCGCTTCGCGCAGCGTCCGGTTCAATCGGCCGGACGCTGCGCGAGCAGGAACGCCTGGGGCTGCCGCTCGCCGTCGGCCGGCGCGCGGACCGTCGTCGCCGTCACCGCGAACCCGGCCGCCGCGAGCTGCGCGGCCAGCCGCTGCGGCGACAGCCAGTAGACGTCGTACCCGACCCGGTGGCCGTATGCCTGCTCCCGGCGGTCGAGCCGGTCGCCGGCCTTCACCGCGAGCAGCAGGTGGCCGCCCGGGACGAGCACCCGGTGGAAGCCGGCGAACACCTCCGGCAGCAGGTCCGGTGGCAGGTGGATGACCGAGTACCAGGAGACCAGCCCGGCCAGCGACCCGTCCGGCACGGTCAGCTCGGTCAGCGAGCCGACCTCGAAGCGCAGGTCCGGGTACGTCCGCCGGGCCACCGCCACCATGCCGGGCGAGAGGTCGACCCCGCTGATGTCGAGGCCGAGCCGGTGCAGGTGGTCGGTGACACGACCGGTGCCGCACCCCACCTCCAGCACGGGCCGGCCCGGCCCGACCGTCTCGGCGAACGCGGCCAGCAGGGCCCGGTCCAGCGGTGGTTCCACCACGTCGGGCAGCAGCCGCGCGTAGTCCTCGGCGACGGTGTCGTAGGCGGCGCGCGTCTCGACCAGCCAGGCAGGTTCGGTCACGCCCGCCGACCCTAGTCGCCGCCTGCCCGGCTCGCCCGACCTGATTGATCATGAAGTTGACGGCCGTCGCGCCCGGCGTGTCGCGCCGTCAACTTCATGATCAACGAAGACAGAACGGGTGGGTCAGCGGAACCAGGTGAGGGACTGGCCGTGGCCTGTCGTCCAGGCCACGGGGTGGCCGTCGAGGGCCAGGACGTTGTGGAAGCCGTCGGCGGGTGGCTCGGGCAATGCCGCGTGGGGCAGCACCGACGGATCCTCGTTGGCGATCCAGTGGCCCGGCAGGCTCCGGACCAGCGCGGTGAACGCGTCCCGCCGTGGCGGCGGCACCTGGTAGAGCACCGAACTGTGGAACACCACGAGCGTCGCCCCGGCCGGGGCCTGCGCCGCCAGCGCCGGCAGGTCGTCGACCAGGTCACCGCGTACCAGCAGGGGCGGGTCGGCCGCCGCGATCGCCGCCGCGGCGCGCAGCCGCTCCCGGCGGTGCCGGTGTTCCGGCCAGATCAGCGCGTCCAGCCAGGCCACGTCGGCCGGGGCGGTGACGTCGAGCGGGTTCACGTCCAGCCCGGCCCGCCACACCACCTCCGGGCGCCGCCGCGGCGGCTCGACGCCGGTCAGGTCACAGTCGAGCACCGGCTCACCCCCGCCGAGATGCCGGTCGCCGTACCGGTAGGCGTACCGGTCCGGGTAGAGGCACAGCCCCGCGGACGCGCCGACCTCCAGCAACGCCAGCGGCTGCGGCAACGCGGCGAGCACCGGCAGCAGCACCGCGCAGCGCCCGGCCTCGTTCGTCTGCGTCGCCCGCACCCGCATCTGCGCCGCGACATCCGGCCAGTGCGCGATCACGTACGCGCGGAACGCCGCCGGGTCGTCCACCGGCCCGCCGCGCAACCGCACCACCCCGAACAGCAGGTTCGGCTGACGCTTGGCCGGCGGCAGCGTGTCGAGCAGGGCGAGCAGCTCCGGGTCACCGGCCACCGCCCGCGACAACCGCTCGTACGCCGGGGACACGCCGCGCGTCTCCCGCTCGGCGAAGACCCGATAGATGTCGGTCGTGCTCATCCCCCGAGCATTCCAGCTCGCGTACACGATGGGATGTGACAGTGGGCACCTACGGCCGTTTCGGCCGACGGGGACGAAGTCCCCGGGAGATCTCCTCCAGGTGCCGCTGTTGGTGCTCGCGCACCATGGCCTCCCAGATCTCCTGGTCGAAGTCAGGATCGAGCGGCACCCACCGGTGCGAGCCGTCGCAGTAGTGAAACCGTTCGTCGCCCGGCCGAATGACACTCATCGCACCCACCCGAGGAAGCGCTGATGCAACACCCCGGCCGGCATCCAGGTCAGATCCTCCGCCGCCCACACCAGATAAGACCCCATGTACAAGCCCAACGACACCGGCGCTCCGGCGAACTCGGCCCGCAGCTCACGACGCCGCGTCGGGCAGGGCCACGGAGCGCCACACCCACCGCAGCTCCACACCGGAAGAACCGGCCCGTGGGTGGTCACCGGAGGCCGTCCAGGAAGCGCCGGGTGGCGGTCCGCGCCTGCCGGCGGGCCGCCCATTCGACCTGCTGACAGGGGTACGGAGACAGGCGCGCCCACCATGCCCGACACCCCGTGCAGAAGCCGTCGAGGCCGGGTACGTGCACCGACAGGATCTGCCGGACCTGCGACTCCGTCACGTCTGCTCCTCTCCCGGCCAGTGGCCGCGACGGATCGGGATGCGATGGCGTGCGCGGCACGGCAGTTCCGCACCGCAGCGGCAGATCCGCCGCCACCGCCGCCAGGACCACACCGGCCGGTGCCGCCGAGCGAGGGTCAGCGCGACCGCCACCACGTACTCCTCGTACGACACACGAGTACGCATGCCGCCCTCCCAAATTTAGACTTCCATTTTGGAAGCCCAACTAGACTAAAAGTTGGACTCCTGTTTTGGAACCCTGCCGAGCGTGTCGCGTCATCTCGATGCGGAGGGCGATAATCAGCCGATGGTCAACCCGACAATCCAGCGCAGGCGGCTCGGACTCGCGCTCAAGCGGGCTCGGGAGCACGCCGGCAGGACGCAGGACGAGGCGGCAGCAGTCATCGATGCCGCAGCGAGCAAGATCAGCCGCATCGAGCTGGGCCAGTCGGGCATCAAGCTGACCGACCTGCATCTCCTGCTCGACCTGTACGGCGTTACGGGCGAGGAAGCCGAGCCGTTACGGGAACTCGCTCGTGCCGGGCGCCAGCGAGGGCGGTGGAGCACATACCGCAACGCCGTACCCGATTGGTTCCGCCAGTACCTCGACCTAGAGGGCGACGCGTCGGAGATTCGCTGGTACCAACCGGAGGTCGTTCCCGGCATCCTCCAGACCGAGCCCTACATCCGCGCGATGAACGCCACCGCCCACCCGCGCCCCAACGACGAGGATCTGGACCTGACGGTCGCCATCAGGCTTGAACGGCAGGCGATCTTGCGCCAGGAAAGCGGCCCAGAGCTGAGCTTCATCCTGAGCGAGTCCGCGCTCCGGCGGAACATCGGTGACGTCGACACCATGAGCGACCAACTCCGCCACCTCGTGGAGGTGAGCAACCAGCCGAACGTCTCGCTCCAGGTCTTCCCCTTCGACGCGCAGACCTACGAAACGGCGTCCTTCAACTTCATCATCCTGCGCTTCGGCGACGACGCCGGCTCGGATGTGATCTACGTAGAGACGTTCACGGACGCGGATTACCTCGACCGACCGGACGCGGTGCGGGCCTACACTCGGCTGTGGGACCGGCTCCGTGCCGCCGCGCTCGGGCCGGTAGAGTCGCGCAAGCTCATCCGGCAACTGGCGGATGAGCTGGCACGCTGACGGAACTGGAGGTGGCCGTGACAAGCCCGGATCGCCTCGGCCTCAAGTGGCGCAAGTCGAGTCGCAGCGACAACAACGGCGGCGCGTGCGTAGAGGTTGCCGCCGTCAGCGAGAACATCCTGATCCGCGACAGCAAGGATGCGGCCGGTCCCGTTCTACGCTTCGGGTGTCAGGCATGGCAGGCGTTCCTCCGCACTCTGCGCTAACCCGGACCTGCCGGTACATACACTTCATCGCTGGCCCTTAAGCCAGCCGCGAGGACGAATGATGGCAAGCGGGGCGCACGCCTTCGCGTACGCCCCGGCCCTCTAGTCAGCGTGAGTCACGGGGCGGATTCGGATCGTTCCCATAGCTGTCTCGCTCACGGATTTGACCGTTTCTGCCGTGAAGGTAGAACTCCGTCTGGTCCGCCCGGGCTACTGGCCGC
Source organism: Micromonospora sp. NPDC048169 (assembly GCF_040652815.1). Lineage (NCBI taxonomy): Bacteria > Bacillati > Actinomycetota > Actinomycetes > Micromonosporales > Micromonosporaceae > Micromonospora > Micromonospora sp. NPDC048169. Next base: position 173,683 of record NZ_JBEZMS010000004.1, on the reverse strand, counting down.
CCAGCCCTCTCGGCTTCCGCCTGAGTCGGGTGCAGCGACGATGCCCGCTGATTTCCCTCCCGGACCACAGCCCACGCGCCGTCGCGAGGGACGACATGAACAGGTTTGGGCTTATCAGCCATGATTTTCTCCACTCCTACTCGATTAACTTGCTTGACCGAGCCGGGAGGAGCGAAGATCTGTCTCTGCAAGGAAACAGGTCGGGGCTCCGTCCCGGCTCACGAGCCCCGGGCGCGCCAACGCCCGGGGCTCGTTGCTTTCGTCAGCTGCAGCCGCTGGTGGAGCCGCAGCCCTCGCAGACGTAGCAGCTACCGGCGGGCCGCATCTTGGTGCCGCAGGTGAAGCAGAGCGGCGCGTCGGCGGCCTTGCCGATCACGGCCTCCAGCAGTTCGGTGCTGGAACCCACAGACGGCGCGGGCTTCACGGCCGCGGCGTCGGCCATCTCCTGCGCCGGCTGGGCGATCGGGCCGGTCTTCGGCTCGGGCGCCTCGACCGGGGCGGAGGCGGCCATCGCGGTGAGGTCCGCACCGCTCGCCTCCGCCTCCGCCTCGGCCGCGAGCTGGGCGGCCCGCTCCTTGGCGGTGAAGATGCCCAGCTCGGCGCGGCGGTCGTACGGCAGGAAGTCCAGCGCCAGGCGACGGAAGATGTAGTCCATCACCGAGGCGGCCATGCGCACGTCCGGGTCGTCGGTCATGCCGGCCGGCTCGAAGCGCATGTTGGTGAACTTGCTGACGTACGTCTCCAGCGGGACGCCGTACTGGAGACCGATGGAGATGGCCACCGAGAAGGCGTCCATCACGCCGGCCAGGGTCGAGCCCTGCTTCGACATCTTGAGGAAGACCTCGCCGAGGCCGTCGTCCGGGTAGGACGAGGCGGTGAGGTAGCCCTCCGCGCCGCCGACCGAGAACGAGATGGTCTCCGACGGGCGCTTCTTCGGCAGCCGCTTGCGCACCGGGCGGTACTCGACGACCTTCTCCACGACCTTCTCCGGCGCGGCGGCCGGGGCCTGGGCCTCGACGGCGCCCTTGCTCGGCTTGGCAGCCGACAGCGGCTGGCCGACCTTGCAGTTGTCCCGGTAGATCGCCAGCGCCTTCAGGCCGAGCTTCCAGCCCTCGAAGTAGATCTTCTCGACGTCCTCGACGGTGGCCTGCTCCGGCATGTTCACCGTCTTGGAGATGGCGCCGGAGATGAACGGCTGGACCGCCGCCATCATCCGCACGTGACCCATCGGCGCGATCGAGCGCTCGCCCATCGCGCAGTCGAAGACCGGGTAGTGCTCCGGCTTGAGGCCCGGGGCGTCCACCACGTGACCGTGGTCGGCGATGTGCTCGACGATCGCCTCGACCTGCTCCTCGGGGTAGCCGAGGCTGCGCAGGGCGCGCGGCACCGTCTGGTTCACGATCTGCATCGAGCCGCCGCCGACCAGCTTCTTGAACTTCACCAGGGCCAGGTCCGGCTCGACACCGGTGGTGTCGCAGTCCATCATCAGGCCGATGGTGCCGGTCGGGGCGAGCACGCTGGCCTGCGAGTTGCGCCAGCCGTGCTTGTCACCCAGCTTGTTGCCCAGCGTCCACTGCTTGGTCGCCTCGCGCTGCACGGCGGTCGCCACGGTGCCGGTCGGCTTGATCGCGTCGTTGGCGGCGGCGTGCTTGCGCATGACCCGCTTGTGCGGCTCGGCGTTGCGGGCGTAGCCGTCGTACGGGCCGACGATGCCGGCCAGCTCGGCGGACCGGCGGTAGGCGGTGCCGGTCATCAGCGAGGTGATCGCGGCGGACACCTCCCGGCCCTGCTCCGAGTCGTACGGCAGGCCGGAGGCCATCAGCAGCGCGCCCAGGTTGGCGTACCCGATGCCGAGCTGCCGGTAGGCGCGGGTGGTCTCACCGATCTTCTCGGTCGGGAAGTCGGCGAAGCAGATCGAGATGTCCATCGCGGTGATGACGAACTCGACCGACTTGACGAACTTCTCCACCTCGAAGCCGCCGTCGGCGCGGAGGAACTTCATCAGGTTCAGCGAGGCCAGGTTGCACGAGGAGTTGTCCAGGTGCAGGTACTCCGAGCACGGGTTCGACGCGGTGATCCGCCCGGTCTCCGGGCAGGTGTGCCAGTCGTTGATGGTGTCGTCGTACTGCAGGCCCGGGTCGGCGCACTCCCACGCGGCCTGGGAGATGGTGTGGAACAGCTTCTTGGCGTCGATCGTCTCGATGGTCTGCCCGTCGAGCCGGCCGCGCAGGTCGAAGCCGCCGCCGTTCTCCACAGCGGACATGAACTCGTCGGAGACGCGGACCGAGTTGTTGGCGTTCTGGTACTGCACGCTGACGATGTCGGCGCCGCCCAGGTCCATGTCGAACCCGGCGTCCCGCAGCGCGCGGATCTTGTCCTCCTCGCGCGCCTTGGTCGCCACGAACTCCTCGATGTCCGGGTGGTCCACGTCGAGGATGACCATCTTGGCCGCACGCCGGGTGGCGCCACCGGACTTGATGGTGCCGGCGGAGGCGTCCGCGCCGCGCATGAAGCTGACCGGGCCGGAGGCGGTGCCGCCGGAGGAGAGCAGTTCCTTCGAGGAACGGATGCGGGACAGGTTGACCCCGGCGCCCGAGCCGCCCTGGAAGATCCGGCCCTCCTCCTTGTACCAGTCGAGGATTGAGTCCATCGAGTCGTCGACGGAGAGGATGAAGCAGGCACTGACCTGCTGCGGCGACGGCGTACCGACGTTGAACCACACCGGCGAGTTGAAGCTGAACACCTGGTGCAGCAGCATCCAGGTCAGCTCGTGCGCGAACACCTCGGCGTCGGCCGGGGTGGCGAAGTAGCCGTACTCCTCACCGGCGGTGCGGTAGGTCTCGACCACCCGGTTGATCAGTTGCTTGAGCGACCACTCCCGCTCCGGGGTCCCCACCGCGCCCCGGAAGTACTTGGTGGTCACGATGTTCGCCGCGTTCACCGACCAGGACTCGGGGAACTCCACCCCGCGCTGCTCGAAGTTGATCGAGCCGTCCCGCCAGTTCGTCATGACGACGTCGCGGCGCTCCCAGGCGACCTCGTCGTAAGGATGCACCCCCTCGGTCGTCCAGACGCGCTCGATCTTCAGCCCCGCCCCGGCCTTGTTCCGTGACCTGCTGGTCGTCACGCCCTCGCCCCCCTCGTCGGCACGGTCACCCACCGCGCCTCGTGTACCTGTCAGAAACCCGAAAATGTCAGCTGATCGCGCCGGCGGCGTCCGCCGCACCGGCACCGGCGCCCTCCCGGGCGCGCGCGGCGGCCCGCAGCGACTCGATCTCGCGCTCGAAGTCGGCGAGCGAGTCGAAGGAGCGGTAGACGCTGGCGAACCGCATGTAGGCCACCTCGTCGAGGTCGCGCAGCGGGCCGAGGATGGCCAGGCCCACCTCGTGGCTGGGAATCTCGGCCGCCCCCTTGGCCCGCACGGTCTCCTCGACCTTCTGTGCCAGCAGCGCGATCGAGTCGTCGTCGACCGGCCGCCCCTGGCACGCCTTGCGCACCCCACCGATGATCTTCGTACGGCTGAACGGCTCGGTCACCCCGCTGCGCTTGACCACCGCGAGCACCGCCTCCTCGACGGTGGTGAACCGCTTGCCGCACTCCGGGCACGACCGTCGCCGCCGGATGAGCTGGCCGTCGTCGGCCTCCCGCGAGTCGACCACCCGGGAGTCGGCGTGCCGGCAGTACGGACACCGCATTCGCCCGACCTCCTGTCGTCGATCGCGGGCACACCTACCGGCTCGCGGGCACGCGTCGACACGGCGGAGCCATCGTCGGATGACCGTCGCCGAGTGCGCGGTGCGGGAGTGCGTTCGGTAGTGGAACCCAACCTGTGGGCAACTTACGCCCGTGTGACTACTACATCTAGGGGTCGACCGTATGCCGAACCCCAAGCGAGGTCAAGTTGGTCGGCGTGTCCGGCGCGTCATCCGCATCACGCCCGGCGCGCCGCCACCGAGGAGCCCAACGGACGGCCTCCCGTGCCGGTCACGGGCGGCCGCGATAGAACATCCGTTCGAGCGGCGTACCCTTCTATCAGAACACCAGTTCGGAAATCCAGGAATTCGGCGCGACACGCCGACAGCAGGTCGTACAGATGTTTGAAAATGGCCGATCTCACCTATACGGTCAGACCACACGCACCACGAGCCGACGAGGCACCCCAGCGCCGACCAGGGAGGGACGGACGTGACCGAGGACCGGGCCAGCCGGCAGAAGAACCCGCAGCCGAACGACGGGGCGGGTCCTCCGGCGACCCGTCGCCCCCGCACCGCCCGCAGCCGCACCGCCCCCGCGGCGGTGCGTCCGGTCACCCCGGTGGTGAGCAGCTTCCCCGACCCGGCGACCGTCGACCTGACCGCCCGGCAGCGGCGGATCCTGGAGTTCATCCGCACCTGGGTCGAGCGGCACGGCTACCCGCCGAGCGTGCGCGAGATCGGCGAGGCGGTCGGGCTGGTCTCCCCGTCCAGCGTCGCCTACCAGCTCAAGGAGCTGGAGAAGAAGGGCTACCTGCGCCGCGACCCGAACCGGCCGCGCGCCGTCGACGTCCGGGCCCCGGGCGAGGCCGACGACGAGGCCGCCCGCGCGCAGCGGCCCACCCCGGCGTACGTGCCGATGCTGGGTCGCATCGCCGCCGGTGGGCCGATCCTGGCCGAGCAGGCCGTGGAGGACATCTTCCCCCTCCCCCGCGAGCTGGTCGGCGAGGGCGAGGTCTTCATGCTCCAGGTCAAGGGCGACTCGATGCTCGACGCGGCGATCTGCGACGGCGACTGGGTGGTCGTCCGGCAGCAGCCCAACGCCGAGGTCGGCGACATCGTGGCCGCGATGCTCGACGGCGAGGCGACGGTGAAGACCTACCGGCGCCGCGACGGGCACGTCTGGCTGATGCCGCAGAACCCGGCCTTCGACCCGATCCCCGGCGACGACGCCACCATCATGGGCCGCGTGGTGGCGGTGCTGCGCCGCATCTGAGCGACAGCGACGCAGAAGGGGTGACCGGTCCGCCGGTCACCCCTTCTGCGTGTCGTCTCAGTAGCGGTCGCCGCGGTACTCCCGGCCGCCGGACACCGGGCCGTACCGGCCCCTGTCGTCGTAGCCGTCGTCGCGCCGCGCGCCACGCGGATCCGGTCCGCGACGCGGCGGTTCGGCCCGGCCGCCCTCGCCGCGCGGTCCGCCGCCGTTGGGCTGTCCGCGATGCCCGGCCCCGCCGGGACCGCCGCCGTAGGCGCCACCCGGACCGCCACGGCCCGGACTGCCCTGGCCGCCGCCACCCGGGCCGCCACGACCGGGACCGCCCTGGCCGGCACCCGGTCCGCCCTGGCCTCCTCCGCCGTAGACGCCGCCACCGCGCCCTCCACCGCCGGCCGGGGCTCCGCCGCCGCCGTACACGCCGCCGCCCGGCGGACGGGTACCGCTCGGAGGACGGCCGCCACCCTGGCCGCGACCGCCGTCCTGGGGGCCGCCGCCGTACACGCCGCCGCCGGGCCGGCCACCGCCGTAGACGCCGCCGGACGCCGGACGGTCGCCGTTGGGCGCGCCGCCGTAGACGCCGCCCTGACCACCGCCGTAGACCCCGCCGCGCGGCGCCTCCGGCCGTTCCGCCGACGGGAAGCCGTTGTTGACCGGGAACTCGCCGCTGCGCTCGGGCTCGTCGGCGGGCGCCCGGGGCGCCGGCTTGCGCCGCGCCCGCAGGATGCCGAAGACGCCCGCGCCGACCAGGAGCGCGCCGAGCACCCCGACCGCCGCGATCAGGTACGTGATCTCGTCGAGCGAGAGCCCTTCGAGCCACGACTGCTTGGCGGCCGGTTTGGTCGGGGCCTTGCCGCCGTTGGGAAGCGCCTCCGCGCCCGTGGTGGACGGGGTGTAGCTGAGGATGTCGATCGGGTCCGAGTCGTCGAGCGTGCCGCCGTCGGAGACGGTGACGAACGACTTCCCGTCCGGCGTGTAGGAGATCGCCTCGCCGAACGGGTCGGCGAGCGGCGTGACCCGGGGCTTGCCGGTGGTGATCGCCTTGACGATGTCGCCGCCGGTGACGTCGAACTCGAACGCGTCGGCGTACGTGCGCAGCACCACCTTGCCGCCGTCGGGCGAGCGGGCGGCGCCGGTGACCAGCACCCGCCCCGGCGAGCCGAGCTTGTTGTCGGTGCTGGTCTTCGGGAGCGTGACCTCGCCGACCTTCTTCATCGGGATCGGCTCGGGGTTGCCGCTCGTCTTCAGCTTCGCCGTCGGGGTGTAGATCTCCGCCTTGCCGGAGAGCTCCTTCGTGATCACCAACGGCAGGTTGTCGTCGCCGACGAGCAGTGCCTCCGCGTCGTGCGGCTCCTTGCCCGGATAGGTGAGCCGGTGCAGCACCGGCTGCTTCGAGCCGCTCAGCGGCATCGTCCACACCGCGACCCGCTCCCGGCGGGTCTTCTTGTCGATGTTGTCGCCGGTGTCGGCGATCCAGAGCGTCTTGCCGTCCGGCCCGAGCGCCAGGTCCTCGGTGTCGAGCGGGCCGTCACCGGAGTAACGGACATCCTTGTCCACCTTGCACTTGGAGTCCAGGTAGAAGACCCGCTTGCGGGCGGGGTCGTCCGAGCTGTCGTTCACCACGACGTACCCGCCGTTGATGGCGACGAGCCCGGACAACTCGCGGAGGCGGCCGTCCTCGACAGTGCACTTCTTCTTGGGTGCCGCGGCCAGCACGGGGGCCGCGGCGGGGGCCGCCGGGGCCGGCCCGGCCGGCGCCACGACCGCGCCGACCAGGCCGAGCGCGAGCGTGACCGAGGAGACAACGTGCCGCATGACGCTCAGTGTCGCACGGAGCGGGTTTCCGGCGGGTGACGCCGGACGGCTCACCGCCCGGCGCCCACCCGCTCGTCGCTCGTCAGCCGGTCACCCGCCCGGTACGGCGCGAGCTCCGCGGCCAGCCCCTCGCTGACCCGTACGTGCAGCAGCGTGCCCTCGGGCAGGTGCGCGGTGCTGAGCACCTCACCCTGCCGGTGCGCCCGGGCGACCAGGTCACCCCGGTCGTACGGCAGCACCGCGCGCACCTCGACGGCCGGCCGCGGCAAGCGCCGCTCGACCACCTCGCGCAGCTCGTCGACGCCGCGCCCGCTGTGGGCGGAGACGAAGACCGCGTCCGGCCAGAGCCGCTTGAGCCGCAGCATCGTCTCCTCGTCGGTGGCGTCGGTCTTGTTCACCACCAGTAGTTCCGGCAGCCGGTCGGCGCCCACCTCGGTAAGCACCTCGCGGACCGCCCGGACCTGCTCCTCCGGGTCCGGGTGGGTGCCGTCGACCACGTGCACCACCAGGTCGGCGTCGGCGACCTCCTCCAGCGTCGAGCGGAACGCCTCGACGATCTGGTGCGGCAGGTGCCGGACGAACCCGACCGTGTCGGACAGCGTGTAGAGCCGCCCGTCGGAGGTGGTGGCCCGGCGGGTGGTCGGGTCCAGCGTGGCGAACAACGCGTTCTCCACCAGCACGCCCGCCCCGGTCAGGCGGTTGAGCAGGCTGGACTTGCCGGCGTTCGTGTAGCCGGCGATGGCCACCGCGGGCACCGCGTTACGGGTGCGCCGGGCGCGCTTGGTCTGGCGTACCGTCGCCATGCTCTTGATCTCGCGGCGCAGCCGCGCGATGCGGTGGCGGATGCGCCGCCGGTCGGTCTCCAGCTTGGTCTCACCGGGACCGCGCAGGCCCACGCCGCCGCCGGCGCCACCGCCGCGGCCGCTACCACCGGTCTGCCGGGACAGCGTCTCGCCCCAACCGCGCAGGCGCGGCAGCAGGTATTCGAGCTGGGCCAGCTCGACCTGCGCCTTGCCCTCCTTGCTCTTGGCGTGCTGGGCGAAGATGTCCAGGATCAGGGCGGTCCGGTCGACCACCTTGACCTTGGTGCGCTGCTCCAGGTTGCGCAGCTGGGACGGCGACAGCTCACCGTCGCAGATGATCGTGTCGGCGCCGGTGGACAGCACCACCGCGCCCAGGTCGTCGACCTTGCCGCGGCCGATGTACGTGGCCGGGTCGGGCCGGTTCCGGCGCTGGATCAGCCCTTCGAGCACCTGCGAGCCGGCCGTCTCGGCCAGCGCCGCCAGCTCGGTGAGGCTGTTGTCGGCGTCGGTCTGGGTGCCCTCGGTCCAGACGCCCACCAGGACGACCCGCTCCAGCCGGAGCTGGCGGTACTCGACCTCGGTGACGTCGGTGAGTTCGGTGGAGAGGCCGGGGACCCGCCGCAGCGCCTGCCGCTCCGACAGCTCGTACTCGCCTGTGGTGGCGTCGAGCTCGTCGTCCTCGTAGGGATGGAAGGTCTCCTGCTCGCGCAAACCGCGTCTCCTGTCCGTTATGTGCCACGCCGAGAATTTTCGGCGCGTGACAGCAATCCTGACATGTGTCAACGCCGGGCGCACCTGTGTTATGCCCGTGACGCTACCGACGGGTAGCGGGGGCGGATGCCGGTCCACCAGGGCGGGCGAGTAGAAATGCGAGTCGAGCCGCTCAGCGCCGACGGAGGAGTTTCTCGTGGCAAACACACGACTGCCGAGTGCCGGATTCTCCATCACCATCCGGATCGCGGTACCCGCCGACGCCTCCTCCATCGGCCGGCTCACCACCGCCGCCGGCGAGGCCGGGGCCATCGTCACCGCGCTGGACGTGGTCGACTCCGACCCCACGAACGTGATCGTCGACCTCACCTGCGACACCGCCGACGCCGGCCACGCGGACCAGGTGGTCGACGCGCTCACCGCGCTCGACGGGGTGGACGTACGCAAGGTCTCCGACCGGACGTTCCTGCTGCACCTCGGCGGCAAGATCGAGGTCACCCCGAAGGTCGCGCTGCGCACCCGTGACGAGCTGTCCCGCGCGTACACCCCGGGGGTGGCCCGGGTCTGCATGGCGATCGCGGAGAACCCGGCCGACGCCCGCCGGCTCACCATCAAGCGCAACACGGTCGCCGTGGTCAGCGACGGCACCGCGGTGCTCGGCCTCGGCAACCTCGGACCGGCCGCGTCGCTGCCGGTGATGGAGGGCAAGGCGGCCCTGTTCAAGCGCTTTGGCGGGGTGGACGCCTGGCCGGTGGTGCTCGACACCCAGGACACCGACGAGATCGTGGCGATCGTCAAGGCGATCGCGCCCGCGTACGGCGGGATCAACCTGGAGGACATCGCCGCGCCGCGCTGCTTCGAGATCGAGGCCCGGCTGCGCGAGGCCCTGGACATCCCGGTCTTCCACGACGACCAGCACGGCACCGCGATCTGCGTGCTGGCCGCGCTGACGAACGCGCTGCGCGTCGTGGGCAAGCAGCTCGCGGACGTCCGGGTCGTGGTCTCCGGCGCCGGCGCCGCCGGCACCGCGATCATGAAGCTGCTGCTGCGTCAGGGCGTGGGCGACATCATCGCGTACGACCGCAGGGGCGCCCTGCACCGCGACCTGCCGGACCTCAACCCGGCGTGGCAGTGGCTGGCCGAGAACACCAACAAGGAGAACTACTCCGGTGACCTGGCCGGGGCGGTACGCGGCGCGGACGTGTTCATCGGCGTGAGCGCGCCGAACCTGCTCACCGGCGACGACGTCGCCGCGATGGCGAAGGACTCGATCGTCTTCGCGCTCGCCAACCCCGACCCGGAGGTGGACCCGCGGGAGGCCCGCAAGTACGCCGCGGTGGTCGCCACCGGCCGTTCGGACCAGCCGAACCAGATCAACAACGTGCTCGCCTTCCCCGGCGTGTTCCGCGGCATGCTCGACGCGCACGCCGAGGAGTTCACCGAGGAGATGGCGATCGCCGCCGCGCGGGCCATCGCGGACGTCGTCGGCGAAGACAAGATCAACCCGACGGTGATCGTGCCGAGCGTCTTCGACTCCCGGGTCGCCCCGGCCGTGGCCGCGGCGGTACGGGCCGCCGCCCAGAACCCGGCCGCGACCCCCGCCCCGGCGGCCGACCCGGGCCCCGCCGACCTGCCCGAGATCGCCGCCAACGCCAGCGCCACCCCCTGACACCACCCGGCACCCGCTCCGACCTCCCAGCGCACGCGCACACCCTCCGCCTACACACGCGACCACGTCTCCCGGCCACGCACGCGGATTCGCCCGAGATCTTGGAAGGAAACGGCCCTCATAGGGGCCCGAATCGTCCAAGATCTCCAGCATCAGCGGCTCGGCGACCCGGCGTGCGGCCAGCCCCACCCGTCACCGTGTTGATCAAGGAGTTTGTGTCATCCGGAGTGCCGGAATCCGCCGCAAACTCCTTGATCACCGGGGAGGGGGCGGGGAGGGGCGGGGGCGGGAGGGCGGGGGTGGGCTACGGGTGGAGGGCTGCGGGAGTCAGGGTGCCTGTGGCCACCAGGACGGCGGGGCCGGAGAGCCAGCAGGAGTCGGCCGTGACGGTGACAGTGAGGCGTCCGCCGGGTACGTCCACCGCCACCGTGCCGGTGTCCAGGCCGGCGTCGCGCAACGCCACCGCGCCGACCGCGCACGCGCCGGTCCCGCAGGAGAGCGTCTCGGCCGAGCCGCGTTCGTAGACCCGCATCAGCACGTGCCCGTCGGTGCCGGCGACCGGCTCGCCCGGCGTGGTGAACTCGACGTTCACCCCTGACGGGAACGTCGAGGCGTCCACCTCGGGCGCGCGGGTGAGGTCGAGCGCGGCCAGCTCCAGCGCGGCGGGCAGCGGGCACACCAGGTGCGGGTTGCCGACGTCCACGGCGGTGCCGGGCACCGTCAGCCCGCCGAGCGTGGCGGTGGCCGTGTCGTACAGCCGGGGGCGGCGCATCTCGACCGCGACGTCGGCGCCCTCGACGCGGGCCCGCACCAGGCCGGCGCGGGTGGCGATGGGCAGCGTCCCGCCCGGCGGGGCGACGGCCAGCGAACGGTCCAGCAGGTAGCGGACGAACACGCGGGCCCCGTTGCCGCACATCTCGGCGAACGAGCCGTCGGAGTTCCAGTAGTCCATGAACCACTCGGCCTCGCCCGCGAGCGCGACGCCCTCGGGGTGTTTGGCGGCCCGTAGGACGCGCAGCACGCCGTCGCCGCCCAGCCCGCGCCGCCTGTCGCAGAGCGCGGCGACCAGGCCGGGTGTCAGGTCGAGGGTGCCGTCCGGGTCGGGCAGGATGACGAAGTCGTTGCCGGTGCCGTGACCCTTTGTGAACTCCACGCCCCCATCATCGCCGATGCTCGGCGACCGCCCGCAGGGCAGTGTCGAGAAACCCGGGTGAGGCCGAGTCCAGCCAGTGCACGCGCGGGTCACGCCGGAACCAGGAGCGCTGCCGCCGGACGAACCGGCGGGTGGCGCGGATCGTCTCCTCGTGCGCTTCGGTCTCGGTCAGCTCGCCGGCCAGGAACCGCAGCACCTGCTGGTAGCCGAGCGCCCGGCTGGCCGTCCGCCCGTCGGGCAGCCCCTCGCCGACCAGCGCCCGCACCTCGTCGACCAGCCCGTCGGCCCACATCCGGTCCACCCGCAGCGCGATCCGCTCGTCCAGCAGCGCGGTGTCCAGGTCCACGCCGAGTTGCACCGACGGGTAGTACGGCGTGGGCGACGGCAGTGACGCGGTGAACGGGGCGCCGGTCAGCTCGATCACCTCCAGCGCCCTGACGATCCGCCGCCCGTTGGTGGGCAGGATGCTCGCCGCCGCGCCCGGGTCCGCCTCGGCCAGCCGCGCGTGCAGCGGCAGCGAGCCGACAGCCGCGAGTTCCGCCTCCAGCCGCTCCCGCAGCGCCGGGTCGGTGCCGGGGAACTCGAAGCGCTCCAGCACCGCCCGCACGTACAGCCCGGAGCCGCCCACCAGCAGCGGCACCCGGCCCCGGGCCAGGATGTCGTCGACCGCCGCGCGGGCCAGCGTCTGGTATTCGGCGACGCTGGCCGGCTCGGTCACCGGCCAGATGTCCAGCAGGTGGTGCGGCACGCCCTCGCGCTCGGCCGGTGTCAGCTTCGCGGTGCCGATGTCCATGCCCCGGTAGAGCTGCATCGAGTCGGCGTTCACCACCTCGCCATCGAGCGCGTGCGCCAGCGCGATGCTCAGCGCCGACTTCCCGGCTGCCGTCGGCCCGACCACAGCGACGACTGTCATGCCCGCTCCCAGTTCGCCACGAAGTAGGCGACGCCGTAGGGCGCGCTGTGGTGGCTCAGCTCGCCGCGCCAGTCGCCGCCCGCCGCCCCGACCGCGCCGGCCAGCACCTGCCACGCCGCCCGCCCGGCGACCCGCAGCTCCGCCGACAGCCCCGGGTCCAGGCCGAGCAGGGCGTCGGCGTCCGCGCCGGCCAGCGCCGAGGCGACCCCCTCGTCGTACGCCTCGGCGCGCGGGTCGTCGTACCCCGGCGCCTTGACGCCCCGGCAGGCGGACCCGTCACCGAGCACGAGCAGCGCGACCCGCGGATCGTCGTCGTCGACCAGGCTCGCGCCGAACGCCGCGCACTCCGCCGGTGTGGCGTCGTGCGCCACCGACCGGGCCAGCCGGGGCAGTTCCGTGCCGGAGCGGTTCAGCAGCCAGGCGCCGACGGTCAGGCTCAGCGGAAGGCGGGTCCCACCAGCGCAGTTGACCTTCCAGAGCCGCACGTACCGGTCCAGCCCGAACGGGCGCAGCGAACCGTGCTCGGCGGTGGTGAAGCGGACGGTCTCGGGTCCGCCGCCGACCAGCAGAATCGCCTCGGGGCCGGCGGCGAGCAGCCGGGCGACCGCCGCGTCGGCAGCGGCGCGCAGGTCGTCCAGCTCGGGCGCGGCGGCGCCGGCCAGCTCGGGCACGATGAGCGGCGGGTGGGGGCAGACGGCGGCGGCGACCAGTGGCACGCCCCCAACCTATCGGGGTCCCCCGGTGCGTCCCCGCGCCGATCCGGTCATCGAGGGCGTACAACACCGTATGGTCACGGTCGGCGACAGGCGCTCGACACGGACGGGGGCGGACCTGTGACAATGCCGGGAGAAAGTTTGCTGCGCCGTGGCGGCGGCCGAGGGCTTTCCCCTCGACGCCGGGAGAACGAGGATGGGCACATGAGCGACTGGACTGCCTTCGGACGGGTCGACGAGGACGGCACCGTCTACGTCAAGACCGCCGAGGGCGAGCGGGTGGTCGGATCCTGGCAGGCAGGGGCACCGGAGGAAGGGCTCGCCCACTTCGCCCGGCGCTACGCCGACCTGGTGACCGAGGTCGATCTGACCGAGGCCCGGCTCAACTCGGGCGCGGCTGACGCCGGCCACTCCCTGACCACGATCCGCCGGATCCGTGGGTCACTGGCCGAGGCGCACGTGGTCGGTGACATCGACGCCCTCGCCGCCCGCCTGGACAAGCTGGCCGCCGTCGCCGAGGAGAAGGCCGGCGAGGCCAAGGCCGCCCGCGAGGCCGCCCGGGGTGAGGCGCTGGCGCGCAAGACCACCCTGGTCGAGGAGGCCGAGAAGCTGGCCGCCGAGTCGACCGGCTGGAAGACCGCCGGTGACCGGCTCAAGGAGATCCTCGACGAGTGGAAGACCATCCGCGGCGTCGACAAGAAGACCGACGGTGAGCTGTGGAAGCGGTTCGCCGCCGCGCGGGACGCCTTCACCCGCCGCCGGGGCGCCCACTTCGCCTCCCTCGACCAGCAGCGCAAGCAGGCGCAGACGGTCAAGGAGGAGCTGGTCGCCGAGGCGGAGAAGCTCAAGGAGTCCACCGACTGGGGTGTCACCGCCGGTCAGCTCAAGGACCTGATGGCCCAGTGGAAGGCCGCGCCGCGCGCCGCCAAGGAGGCCGAGCAGAAGCTCTGGGAACGGTTCCGCGCCGCGCAGGACGAGTTCTTCAGCCGCCGCAGCGAGGTCTTCTCGGCGCGCGACAACGAGCAGCGCGCCAACCTGGAGCGCAAGCAGGCCCTGCTGGCCGAGGCCGAGGCGCTGGACGTGGACGGCGACCCGAAGGGCGCCCAGGCGAAGCTGCGGGAGATCCAGGCGCAGTGGCACGAGGCCGGCCGGGTGCCCCGCGAGGCCGCCGCCGGGCTGGAGCGCCGGCTGCGGGCCGTGGACGACAAGGTCCGCGAGGTGATGGACTCGGCGTGGCGGCGCACCTCCAAGGAGGACAACCCGCTGCTGGCGCAGATGCGCGCCCAGGTCGCCGAGGCGGAGGACCGGCTGGCCCGGGCCCAGGCCGCCGGTGACGCCCGGCGGATCAAGGAGGCCGAGCAGGCGCTCGCCTCGAAGCGTCAGTTCCTCCAGCTCGCCGAGCAGGCCGGCTGACACGAGCGCCCCGGCCCGCGGGCCGGCGGACACACATCTCAGGGGAGCCCTCGGCCTGGTCGGCCGGGGGCTCTCCGGCTTTCCGCCGCCGGGTTGACGCATCGAGGCGCGCTGATCAGAATGAGCGGCGGAGCCAGGTTCCGGCACCGGCACGAGGGCATCGACGGCTGACAGACGCCGTCGACGATCGCCGGTGCGCATTTCCGCGAGTGGCCGTCCACGTGACCGGCCCGGCGCGCGCTGTCGCGCGTACTCGATGAGGAGCGGGCCGATCCTCCTGGTCCTGCCGCCCGCGGCGCCTGCGCGGCGCGGGCATCCGAAGTGGAGCTTCCATGCACCGACGCACCGCCCTCGGCGGCGCCCTGACGGCGCTCGCCACCGCGGCAGCAGGCGTTCTCGTCGCCGCCGCCGTCTCCACCGCACCGGCCGCCGCGGCGGCCGGTGGCACCGGCACCGGTTACCTGCACACCAGCGGCAACAAGATCGTCGACAGTACGGGCACGACAGTCCGGCTGACCGGCATCAACTGGTTCGGGATGGAGACCGACAACAAGACGTTCCACGGCCTGTGGTCGAGCAACCCGTGGCGTTCCCAGCTCGACACCATGGCCCGGCTGGGCTACAACACGCTGCGCATCCCGTACTCGAACGACGCGCTCAAGCCCGGCGCGACAGCGACCGGCATCAACGACTTCGTCAACCCGGACCTGATCGGGCTCTCCCCGCTGCAGATCCTCGACAAGGTCATCGACTACGCGGGCAGCAAGGGGATGCGGGTCATCCTGGACCGGCACCGGCCGACGTCGGCCGGGCAGTCGCCGCTCTGGTACACCTCGACGGTCTCCGAGGCGACCTGGATCAACGACTGGAAGACGCTGGCCCAGCGGTACGCCGGCAACACCACTGTGATCGGCGCGGACCTGCACAACGAGCCGCACGCCGAAGGCACCAACCCGGCCGCCACCGGCGCCTGCTGGGGCTGCGGCGACACCGCCCGGGACTGGCGGCTGGCCGCCGAGCGGGCCGGCAACGCGATCCTCGGCATGCAGCCGAACTGGCTGATCTTCGTGGAGGGGGTGAGCTGCCCGAGCGGCGGCCTGTCGAACGTCTGGGACAACGACCCCAGCAACGACGAGGACTGCGGCTGGTGGGGCGGCAACCTGTCCAAGGCCGGGCAGTTCCCGGTCCGGCTGAACGTGGCCAACCGGCTGGTCTACTCGCCGCACGAGTACGCCACCTCGGTCTACCGCCAGGCGTGGTTCGACGACCCGTCGTACCCGGCGAACATGCCGGCCATCTGGGACAAGTACTGGGGCTACCTCTACAAGCAGAACATCGCGCCGATCATGATGGGCGAGTTCGGCACCACGCTCCAGGACCCCAAGGACAAGATCTGGCTCCAGAACCTGATGGCGTACACCGGCACCGGCGTCAACGGCATGTCGTTCACGTACTGGTCGTGGAACCCGAACTCAGGTGACACCGGCGGCATCGCCAACGACGACTGGACCACTGTCAACCAGCCGAAGCAGGACATCCTCACGCCGTACCTGATCCCGCCGACCGGCGGTGGCGGCACCACCAGCCCGTCCCCCACCGGCACCCCGAACACCTCGCCGGCGCCCACCACCCCGCCGCCTCCGGTGACCGGCGGCTGCACCGCCACCTACAAGCAGATCAACTCCTGGGCGGGTGGCTTCCAGGGCGAACTGACGGTGAAGAACACCGGCACCGCGGCGGTGAACCCGTGGTCGGCCACCTGGACCTGGCCGTCCGGGGTGACGCTCGCCAGTGGCTGGAACGCCACTGTCACGCAGTCCGGCACCACTGTGACCGCCGCCGCGCCGGCCTGGGCGTCGTCGCTGGCGCCGGGCGCGTCGGTCACCGTCGGCTTCACCGCCAACGGCACCGCCGCCGCCCCCGCCACGGTCAGGCTCAACGGCACCGCTTGCTGACCGTGCAAGGAAGGGCCCCTTATTAACGCCTGTGGTAGAGGAAGGGCCCCCTTTTAACACTGAGTGTTAAGAGGGGGCCCTTCCTTACGCGGGGGCGGTCAGTGGGCGGCGCAGCCGCCGGTGGGGGCCGGTGACGGGGCCGGCGCGCCGATCGTCGGCAGTCCGAGCAGCACCCCGGGCGTACGCGGGACCTGTCCCGCCTCGGCCGCGTCCCCGGCCGGGGTACGCCGGTGCGCCAGCGGGGCTCCGTCGGCGTTGAGGTGGTGCGGGGCGGCGTACGTGACAGTGGTGTGCACGACGTCGCCGGGGCGGATCCGGCCGGCCAGCTCACCTGTGGCGAAGTGCACGAGCCGGCCGTCGCGGGCCCGGCCGGACATCCGGCCGGTGCGCTCGTCCTTGCGGCCCTCGCCGACCGCCACCAGGACCTCGACGGTCTCCCCGACCAGCTTCTTGTTCTCCGCCCAGGTGATCTCCTCGACGCAGGCGATCAGCCGCTCGTAACGCTCCTGCACGACCTGCTTGGGCAGCTGCCCGTCCATCGTGGCGGCCGGGGTGCCGGGTCGCTTGGAGTACTGGAACGTGAACGCCGAGGAGAACCGCGCCTCCCGGACCACGTCGAGGGTGCGGACGAAGTCGGCCTCGGTCTCGCCCGGGAAGCCGACGATGATGTCGGTGGTGATCGCCGCGTCCGGCATCGCCGCCCGCACCTTCTCGATGATCCCCAGGTAACGCTCCGAGCGGTACGAGCGGCGCATCGCCCGCAGCACGTCGTCCGAGCCGGACTGCAACGGCATGTGCAGCGAGTGGCAGACGTTGGGCGTCTCGGCCATCGCGGCGATCACGTCGTCGGTGAAGTCCTTCGGGTGCGGGCTGGTGAACCGCACCCGCTCCAGACCGTCGATGTCGCCGCAGGCGCGCAGCAGCTTGCCGAACGCGTACCGGTCGCCGAACTCGACGCCGTAGGAGTTGACGTTCTGCCCGAGCAGCGTCACCTCCAGCACGCCGGAGTCGACCAGCGCGCGGACCTCGGAGAGGATGTCGCCGGGGCGGCGGTCCTTCTCCTTGCCGCGCAGGGACGGCACGATGCAGAACGTGCACGTGTTGTTGCAGCCGACGGAGATGGAGACCCATCCGGCGTACGTCGACTCGCGCCGGGTCGGCAGCGTGGAGGGGAAGACCTCCAGCGCCTCCAGGATCTCCACCTCGGCGGCGGCGTTGTGCCGCGCCCGGTCCAGCAGCGCCGGCAGCGAGCCGATGTTGTGCGTGCCGAAGACGACGTCCACCCAGGGGGCCTTGCGGACGATGTCGCCGCGGTCCTTCTGTGCCAGGCAGCCGCCGACCGCGATCTGCATCCCGGGGTGCTTCGCCTTCACGGGGCGCAGATGGCCCAGGTTGCCGTAGAGCCGGTTGTCGGCGTTCTCCCGGACCGCGCAGGTGTTGAACACCACCACGTCGGGCTGATCGTCGGCCTCGGCGGCGCGCACGTACCCGGCGTCTTCGAGGAGGCCGGAGATGCGCTCGGAGTCGTGCACGTTCATCTGGCAGCCGTACGTACGCACCTGGTAGGTGCGCGGGCTGCCCGCGGCTGCGGTAGTCATGACCCGGACAGCGTATCCGGGTGGTGCCGGTCTGCTCGAACGAGGCGGAGCCGGGTACGTCCGGAAGATCTCCGGGTTCCACACCCCAGCGGCGGCACGACACCGCCGCGTTCGACGTGGACGCCGTGGCCGCCGCCACCGCGACGCCGCCTCGTGGTGCGCGACCGCAGCCGGCGGCCCGGGGCTGAGCCGGGCCGCCGCCCGCTCGCCGCCGGCCGGGCACGGCGGGCCCGGCCTTCACCCGGCGGCGTGGCCGCGCTCAGGCGGCGGCGAGCGCCGGGGCGACCGAGTCGGGGGCCCAGCGGGAGCGGTGGCACTGCGACCAGCCCCGGCAGCGCGGGTCGGCCTGTGTGCAGAGCCGGTGGTGGCTGAGCACCTCGCCGTCGTCGGTGTCGGCCACGTCGAAGTGCACCGGGCGGATCGTGCCGTCCGGCGCGACAAGCAGGTGCCGGCCGGCGTCTAGCGTGTCGTCACGCATCAGGCAGTTGCGGCCCATCAGCCGGGCCAGCGCCGCGAGCGCGGGCAGCTCGGCCAGGCTCTCGGGCACGCCGTAACAGTCGACCACGGTGCCGTACAGCCCGGGCGCCTCCCACACGTCGCAGACCACCGCGTACGCGGGGAGCCGGACCGGGTCGGCGACGGCCATGGGCATCACCACCCGGCCGAGCGCCTCGGCCAGCGCCGGGTAGACCTCCACCGGCTCGCCGCCGTCGATTCTCCAGTTCCACAGCTCGGTCATGCCGCCTCCTCGCTGCGCTCGTTCCACCGGCCTCCGGATCGGGCCTTACTGACGATGGTGGAGGGCATTTGCCCTCAGCCGGGCGCAAGTTACCGGTCTGTGACCATTCCGGGCAAAATTCCCTCGGGCGACGTTGCCCAGAGTAGCTGGAAGATGACAGTTTATCGGGTACGGTGCCGCGCCGGCGGCCCGGCCACGCCGCGAGTCGCGGCTCTAGCGGACCCGGATCCGGTGCTCCGAGGCCGGCAGCAGCTCACCGATCACCGTGCCGCCCGGCACCTCACCGGCGACCAGCAGGCCACCGGAGGTCTGCGCGTCGGCCAGCAACAGCCGCTCCCCCTCGTCGGCGCCGCCGAAGTCGGTCCACGGGGTGACCCATTCCAGGTTGCGCCGGGTGCCGCCGCTGACGAACCCGTCGCGCAGCGCCTCCCGCGCACCCGGCAGGTACGGCACCGCCGCCGCGTCGATCGCCACCGTCAGACGGCTCGCGCGGGCCAGCTTCGAGGCGTGCCCGAGCAGGCCGAAGCCGGTCACGTCGGTGCCGCAGCGGATGCCCGCGGCGATCGCCGCGCGGGCCGCGTCCCGGTTGAGGCTGGCCATCGAATCGACCGCCTCCGGGAAGCGCTGCCCGGTCTGCTTGTGCCGGGTGTTGAGCACGCCCACCCCGAGGGGCTTGGTCAGCGACAGCGGCAGGCCGGCCCGCCCGGCGTCGAGCGTGATCAGCTCGTCCGGCCGGACCACGCCGGTGACCGCCAGTCCGTACTTCGGGCCGTCGTCGTCCACGCTGTGCCCGCCGGCCAGGTGGCAGTCCGCCTCCCGGGCCACGTCCAGACCGCCGCGCAGCACCTCGCGGGCCATCTCCGGCGGCAGTACGCCGCGCGGCCAGCAGAGCAGGTTGAGCGCGACAAGCGGGGTGCCGCCCATCGCGTACACGTCGGAGAGCGCGTTCGCGGCGGCGATGCGCCCCCAGTCGTAGGCGTCGTCGACCACCGGGGTGAAGAAGTCGGCGGTGCTGACCAGGCCGGTCCGCTCGTCCAGCCGGACCACCGCGGCGTCGTCGCCGTTCTCCAGGCCGACCAGCAGGTCGGCCGAGCCGCCGGTGGCGCCGAGACCGGCGACCATCGCCTCCAGTTCGCCCGGTGGGATCTTGCAGGCGCAGCCGCCACCGCGGGCGTAGTCGGTCAGCCGGATCGCGTCGATCATCGCCTCATGATCTCCCGCCTGCGGCGACGGCGCCAGTCGGCCCACCCGACGGTGACGAAATTCGGACGGGCCGGTACGCCGGTGATCGGTGTTACCGCTCCGTGACCATCTGAGTTGCGTTCTGCCACATCACGCCGCCTACAGTTGCCCAACCGGGGGTCGACCGACACCCGAATTCCGCCATGGACGACAGGGACGGTGGACGACGTGACGACGGGCGACCCGCTGATCGTGCTCGACGGGGTCAACAAGTGGTTCGGGCCGCTGCACGTGCTCGACGACGTGTCCCTCTCCGTCGAACGGGGCGAGGTGGTCGTGGTCATCGGCCCGTCCGGCTCGGGGAAGTCGACGCTTTGCCGCACCATCAACCGGCTGGAGCCGATCGACAACGGCACCATCACCTTCGACGGCCAGCCGCTGCCGGCCGAGGGCAAGCCCCTGGCCAAGCTGCGCAGCGAGGTCGGCATGGTGTTCCAGTCGTTCAACCTCTTCGCGCACAAGACCATCCTGGAGAACGTCACGCTGGGGCCGGTCAAGGTCCGCAAGGAGAAGCCGGCCGCGGCCCGTGAGCGCGGGCTGGCGCTGCTGGAGCGCGTCGGCATCGCGAACCAGGCCGACAAGTACCCCGCGCAGCTCTCCGGCGGCCAGCAGCAGCGGGCGGCGATCGCCCGCGCGCTGGCGATGCAGCCCAAGGCGATGCTGTTCGACGAGCCGACCAGCGCCCTGGACCCGGAGATGGTCGGCGAGGTGCTGGACGTGATGACGTCGCTGGCCCGCGAGGGCATGACCATGGTCGTGGTCACCCACGAGATGGGCTTCGCCCGGCACGCGGCCAACCGGGTCATCTTCATGGCCGACGGCAAGCTGGTCGAGGACGCGCCGCCGGCCGAGTTCTTCGCGAACCCGCGCAGCGAGCGGGCCAAGGACTTCCTCTCCAAGATCCTCACTCACTGAGCGCCCGTATGTGGAGCCGCCACGTCGGCCCCATCGAAGAAGGAGAATGAGTATGCGTTTCAAGCGCGTGGCGGCGGTGGCCATGATGGCTTCGCTCGCCCTGTCCGCGGCGGCCTGCGGCAAGGAGGGGGACCCCGCCCCCAGCGGCGGCGGCAACGCCAGCGGCGGCGCCCAGGGCGACAGCTGCAGCAGCTCGGGCGTGACCTTCACCCCCAAGGCGGACGCCAACGTCGCCGGCAGCCCGGCCTTCGAGAAGATCAAGTCGGCCGGCAAGGTCGTCATCGGCGTCAAGTTCGACCAGCCGAACCTCGGCTACAAGGACGCCCAGGGCAAGCGCTGCGGCTTCGACATCGAGATCGCCCAGTACGTCGCCAGCACGCTCGGCGTCGACCCGGCGAAGATCGAGTACAAGGAGATCGCCTCCGCCAACCGGGAGACCGCCATCAAGGGTGGCGAGATCGACTACTACGTCGGCACGTACTCGATCACCGACAAGCGCAAGAACGACGTCTCCTTCGCCGGCCCGTACTTCGTCGCCGGCCAGGACCTGCTGGTCCGCAAGGACGAGTCGTCGATCACCGGCAAGGACACCCTCAAGGGCAAGAAGGTCTGCTCGGTCACCGGCTCCACGCCGATCCAGAAGATCCGCGACGAGGGCCTGACCGAGGGCGAGAACATCGTCGAGTTCAAGACCTACTCCGAGTGCGTCTCGCAGCTGCTCGACAAGAAGGTCGACGCGGTGACCACCGACGACGCCATCCTCAAGGGCTACGCCGCGCAGAACCCGGACGAGCTCAAGGTCGTCGGCCAGCCGTTCAGCACCGAGAAGTACGGCATCGGCCTGCCCAAGGACGACAAGGCGCTGCGTGACTACGTGAACAACCAGATCGAGGCCGCGTTCACCGACGGCACCTGGAAGAAGGTCTACGACGGCACGCTCGGCAAGTCCGGCTCGCCGGCCACCCCGCCGCAGCTCGAGCGGTACTGACGGTCCGCACCGACGTCGGGCCGGGCGGGGAGGTCGTCCTCCCCGCCCGGTCCCGTCTGGAGAGAGTGAGAGCGAGGTATGGGCGAGTTCTTCCGCGTCCTGACGGACAACGCGAGCCTGTTCCGCGACGGGTTCTACAACACAGTCAAGTTGTTCCTGATCGCCGGCGTGGGCAGTCTCGTCCTCGGCACACTGCTCGGCGCGATGCGGGTGTCCCCGGTCCCCGCGCTGCGCGCGTTCGGCGCCACGTACGTCAACCTGGTCCGCAACACCCCGCTGACGCTGGTGTTCGCGTTCCTCGTCTTCGCGGTGCCGAAGCTGGACGTGAACATCGACTACTTCAACAGCGCCTGCATCGCCCTGATCGCCTACACGTCGGCGTTCATCTGCGAGGTGATCCGCTCCGGCGTGAACACTGTGGCCACCGGGCAGGCCGAGGCCGCGCGGGCGCTGGGCATGACGTTCGGCCAGGTGCTCACGCTGATCGTGCTGCCGCAGGCGCTGCGGGCCATGGTCCCGCCGATGATGAGCGTGCTCATCGCCATGCTGAAGAACACCACGATCGCCGCCGGCTTCTCGGTGCTGGAAGCGGGCGCCATCCCGGCGTACATGTCGGAACGGGGTGAGCCGCAGTTCGTCGTGCTCACCTGGATCGTGATCGGCTTCCTCATCCTGATCCTCCCGCTGGTGGTGCTCCAGCGGTTCCTCGAGCGCAAGTGGGCGGTGGCCCGATGAGCAGCAGCAGCGTCCTCTACGACATCCCCGGCCCGAAGGCCCGGCTGCGCAACCGGATCCTCGGCATCGTCGCGATCGCCGCGATCGTCGCGCTGCTCGCCTTCGTGGTCTACAAGTTCGACCAGACCGGCCAGTTCGAGGCCCGCAAGTGGGAGCAGTTCCAGTACGCGGCCGTGCAGCGGGAACTACTCAACGGCCTCTGGGCGACGCTGAAGGTCGCCGCCGTCGCCACCGTGCTGGCGCTGCTGTTCGGCGCGTTCTTCGCCAGCGCCCGGCTCAGCGACAAGGTGTTGTTCCGCGCTCCGGCCACGTTCGTGGTGGAGCTGTTCCGCGCGATCCCGCTGCTGATCCTGATCTTCTTCGGCTACTACGTGCCGTTGCAGTACGGCTGGCCGATCGACAAGTTCTGGGCGCTGGTCATCGGGCTGACCCTCTACAACGGCTCGGTGCTGGCGGAGATCTTCCGCGCCGGCATCAACGCCGTGCCGTACGGGCAGTCCGAGGGCGCGTACGCGGTGGGCATGCGCAAGAACCAGGTGCTGCGGCTGATCCTGCTGCCGCAGGCGTTCCGGTCGATGCTCCCGGCGATCGTGAGCCAGCTCGTCGTGCTGCTCAAGGACACCGCGCTCGGCTTCATCATCACGTACCCGGAGCTGCTGTTCGTGGGCAAGCAGATCGGCGGCCGGCTGGCCTTCGGCCTGCCGTACGTGCCGACGTACCTCATCGTCGCGGCCATCTACATCAGCATCTGCGGCCTGCTGTCGGTGCTGGCCTGGTGGCTGCAGAAGCGGCTGACCCGGCTGCCGCGCAGCGCCGCCAAGCCGGTGGCGTCGACGCAGACCGACGGTGGGACCGGCGCCACGCGGCTGGTCTGAGCCGGCGGACGCGAAACGGGCGGGTGGGGTTCTTCCCCACCCGCCCGTTTCCCGTCCTGCCGCTGGATCAGCGGGCGATCTCGGTGACCCGCGACTCGCGCACCACTGTCACCCGGATCTGCCCCGGGTAGGTCAGCTCCTCCTCGATCTGCTTGGCCACGTCCCGCGCCAGCACCGCCGCGCCGATGTCGTCCACGTCGTCCGGCTTGACCATCACCCGGATCTCGCGGCCCGCCTGCATGGCGAAGACCTTCTCCACGCCCAGCTTGCCGGCCGCGATCTCCTCGATCCGCTCCAGCCGCTTGACGTACGCCTCAAGGCTCTCCCGCCGCGCCCCCGGCCGCCCGCCCGAGCAGGCGTCCGACGCCTGGGTCAGCACCGCCTCGATGGTCTGCGGCGGCACCTCGTTGTGGTGCGCCTCGATGGCGTGCACCACGTCCTCGCTCTCGCCGTACTTGCGGGCCACGTCCGCGCCGATGATCGCGTGGCTGCCCTCCACCTCGTGGGTGAGCGCCTTGCCGATGTCGTGCAGGAACGCGCACCGCTTGATCGTCGGCACGTCCAGCCGCAGCTCGGCGGCCATCACCCCGGCGATGTGCGCGCTCTCCACCAGGTGCTTGAGCACGTTCTGCCCGTACGAGGTGCGGTAGCGCAACCGGCCCAGCAGGGTGACCAGCTCCGGGTGGATCTCGGTGATGCCCACCTCGACCAGCGCGTCCTGGGCGGCCCGGTGGCACAGCTCCTCCACCTCCTGCCGGGCCAGGTCGTACACCTCCTCGATCCGGTGCGGGTGGATCCGGCCGTCGAGGACCAGCTTCTCCAGCGTGACCCGGCCGACCTCCCGGCGTACCGGGTCGAAGCAGGACAGCAGCACGGCCTCGGGGGTGTCGTCGATGATCAGGTTGACGCCGGTGACCGACTCGAAGGCGCGGATGTTGCGCCCCTCCCGGCCGATGATGCGCCCCTTCATCTCGTCGCCGGGCAGGTGCAGGACGCTGACCACGCTCTCGGCGGTCTGCTCGCTGGCGACCCGCTGGATGGCGTCCACCACGATGTTGCGGGCGCGCTGCTCGGCGCTGCCCCGGGCGTCTGCCTCGATCTCCCGGACCAGCAGCGCGGCCTCCCGCTTCGCCTGCCCCTCGATCGACTCGACCAGCTCGGCGCGGGCCGCGTCGGCGGTCAGCCCGGCCACCCGCTCCAGCTCCCGGCGGCGCTGCTCCTCCACCTCGGTCAGCGCCCGCTCCCGCTCGGCCAGTGCGGCCTCCCGGACGGCCAGGGCCGCGGTGGCGGCGGTGAGCTGCCGCTCGCGCTCGGCGAGCCGTTCCACCTCCTCGGTGTGCAGCCGCTCCCGCTCGTCCATCCGGGCGGCGCGGCGTTCCACCTCGGCCGCCTGCTCCCGGGTGGTGGCGGCCAGCACCGCCACCTCCCGCTCGCCGCTACGCCGCGCTGCGGTACGCAACTGCTCGGCGTCCGCCTCGGCCTGCTTGTGCGCCCGCTCCAGCACCGTGTCGGCCTCGGCCCGGGCGTCGTCGAGCACCCGCCGCGCCTCGGCCCGGGCGGCCTTCGCCTCGGCCTTGGCGGCGGCCGCCTCGGCCCGGGCCGCGGAGGCGGCGGACTTCGCCACGTCGATCGTGCTGTTCACCTCGTCGGCGGCGGTCCGCAACGCCGCGAGGGACTGCTCCTGCCGGTCCTTCTCCGCGATGAAGGCCGGGTCCTCCGGCGCGGGTGCCAGGCTGAGCCGCTTGAGGGTACGCACGCCGAACAGCACGGCGCCGACCACCACCGCGACGAGCAGCAGCACGACCACGAGGAGGACGATGTCGAAGGCGCTCATCCGGCCGCTCCGAACCGGCACGCGGACACGCCCGCCCGCCGGGGCCCGGTGGCGGTACGGGGCGTGTCGCCCGTCGCGGAGGGGCCGTGTGGCAGTCCGCCGGTGAACCTGTGCCGCCCTGCCATGGCCGCCTCCCCCTGAACGTCGGCGCCGCAGCACGCGTGAAGGACACGCGCCTGCGGCTCTGGACGCCCGACCGGAGCGGCTGGCTGTGGGCAGCTTTCCGTCGGCGGTGTCCCCGTGAGGGCACCGCTGGCGGCCGGTTGCAGTTGTCGGAGGCTCCGAAGGGTCCGGAGCGCCCGTCAAGGGCCGGTGTAGCTGGCCAAAGTGATGCTGTTCTGTTACGAGATCTATGTTGTGCGCTTAGCCTGCGCTGGTCGGGCAAAGTGAGCCTGTATGGCGAGGCTAGGTCGCGAGGTGCCGTTCGGTCAAGGAGTCATGATCAAACCACCCGGACGGAGAGAAGTTGCCGCGTCACTCAGTGGTGTCCAGATGCCGGACACCCCCGGACAAACCTCACCCTCACTCCCGCGACTTGACCTCCCGACCTGCCCATACCCTCCCACGCTCATGATCCACTCCCCTGCGCAGGCCGCCACTCCACCCTCCCACCCCCGGTGATCAAGGAGTTGACGTCCACCCACGACCCCCCGAGCGACACAAACTCCTTGATCACCGCCCTGGCCGGGTGAATCAGCGGGCGGTGGTGGTCAGGGCGGTGGTCACCAGCGCGGCGTTGTCGGGAGCAGGGGTGCCGTCGGGCAGCAGCAACGTGTCCTCCAGGCCGATCCGGGTGTGCAGGCCCCGCCGGACCGCCTCGGCGTACACCGGCCAGGTGGCGGGGCCCTCGCCGTGCAGCAGCACCGGCGGGTGCCCGCCGGGCAGCGCGGCCAGGATCGCCGCGGCGTCGGCGAGCGCCGTCTCGACCTGCTCGGCCACGCACTCCACGAGGATCCGTCCGGTGGGCGCGGACCAGCGGCGCCAGGCGTCGACAGCCGCCGGGGTCCAGAGACCGGCCTCGACCATCACGCCACGCTCACCCAGGGCGGCGGCGACCTCCGCCGCTCCCGGTTCGTGGGCGTTCACCGAGGCGAAGTCGGGCAGCACCGTCCAGGCGCGGACGGCGGCGACCCGCTCGGCCGGGTCGGGGACGATCCAGGCGCCGGTGCTCACCCCGACCGGCAGGCCGGGCCGGGCGGCCCGGATGGCGGTGACGGCTGCGGCGATCACCGCCGGGCCGAGCGACTCGGCGCCGGTGTCGTCGCGCGGGTGCACATGCACCGCCGCCACCCCGGCGGCCGCGCAGCGCACCGCGTCGGCGGCCAGTTCCGCCGGGGTGAGCGGCACGGCGGGGTGCTCGTCCCGCCGTCGTGTGCCGTTGAGACACGCCTTCAGCACTGGTGTGCCTCTCCTCGGGACGGAAGCCGCGACCCGGGCGGCCAGTCGGTCAGTCGAGCCGGCGGGAGTCGAGGTCGTGTTCGGCGTCGGCCATCGCGTCGGCGTCGATGTGCTCGGCGAACTCGGCCGCCTCGGCGCTCTGCGCGGCCAGCGCGTCCTTCACCGCCCGGATCGCCACCCCGGGCGGGTAGCCCTTGCGCGCCAGCATCCCGACCAGGCGGCGGAACACCGCGTCCGGCTCGCCCCGGGCGCTGCGCAGCTTGCGCTCCACCAGGGCACGGGCGGTCTCCGCCTCGGTCTCCTCGTCCAGCCCGTCCAGGGCGGCGCCGGCGACCTCGCCGTCGACGCCGCGCTGGCGCAGCTCGTTGGCGAGCGCCCGGCGGGCCAGCCCACGGCCGGCGTGCCGGCTGCTCACCCAGGCACGGGCGAAGGCGGCGTCGTCGACGATGCCCACCTCGTCGTAGCGGTCGAGGACCTGCTCGGCGACCTCCTCGGAGATGCCGCGACGGGCCAGCGCGCCGGCCAGCTCGGCCCGGGTACGCGGACGCACCGCGAGCTGCCGCAGGCAGATCTCC
Organism: Micromonospora sp. NPDC048169; assembly: GCF_040652815.1. Classification (NCBI taxonomy): domain Bacteria; kingdom Bacillati; phylum Actinomycetota; class Actinomycetes; order Micromonosporales; family Micromonosporaceae; genus Micromonospora; species Micromonospora sp. NPDC048169. The sequence goes on along the minus strand of NZ_JBEZMS010000004.1, from coordinate 146,674 downwards.
CGGGCCAGTTCGGCCTCGTCGCGCGGCGGAGCCGGAGCCTCCCCAGCATCGGGCTCCGCCGCGCGATCACGGCGCCCCCGGCGGGGCCGGGGCGTGCCTGTGGCGTCGCCCGTACGGGGTGGGCCGGCATCCCAGCCCCGGCCCGTACGGGCGCGTCGTCCTGCCACGGGTCAGCGGATCAGAAGTCGACCGGCGGCAGTTCCGGGCCACCGGCGGCGTCGCCCGCACCACCGGTGCCGACGCCGAGCTTCTCCAGGATCTTCTTCTCGATCTCGGCCGCCACGTCCGGGTTCTCGCGGAGGAACTCGCGGGCCTTCTCCTTGCCCTGGCCGAGCTGGTCACCGTCGTAGGTGTACCAGGCGCCGGACTTGCGGATGATCGCCTGCTCCACGCCGACGTCGATCAGCGAGCCCTCACGGGAAATGCCCTTGCCGTACATGATGTCGAACTCGGCCTGCTTGAACGGCGCGGCGACCTTGTTCTTCACGACCTTGACCCGGGTGCGGTTACCGACCACGTCGGTGCCGTCCTTGAGGCTCTCGATGCGGCGCACGTCGAGCCGGACCGAGGCGTAGAACTTCAGCGCCCGGCCACCGGTGGTGGTCTCCGGGCTGCCGAACATCACGCCGATCTTCTCGCGGAGCTGGTTGATGAAGATCGCGGTGGTGCCGGTGTTGTTGAGCACACCGGTGATCTTCCGCAGCGCCTGGCTCATCAGCCGGGCCTGGAGACCGACGTGGCTGTCGCCCATCTCGCCCTCGATCTCGGCGCGCGGCACCAGGGCCGCCACCGAGTCGATCACGATGATGTCGATAGCGCCGGAGCGGACCAGCATGTCCGCGATCTCCAGCGCCTGCTCGCCGGTGTCCGGCTGCGAGACCAGCAGGGCGTCGGTGTCGACGCCGAGGGCCCGCGCGTACTCCGGGTCGAGCGCGTGCTCCGCGTCGATGAACGCGGCGATGCCGCCGGCCCGCTGGGCGTTTGCGACCGCGTGCAGCGCGACGGTGGTCTTACCGCTGGACTCCGGACCGTAGATCTCGACCACCCGGCCGCGGGGCAGACCGCCCACGCCGAGCGCCACGTCGAGCGCGATGGAGCCGGTCGGGATGACGGCCGTCTGCACGACGGGCCGCTCCCCCAGGCGCATCACCGAACCCTTGCCGAACTGCTTGTCGATCTGAGCGAGAGCAAGGTCGAGCGCCTTCTCCCGGTCAGGCCCTGCTGCCATCGTTGCCACCCCTGCCTTCGCCGGCGTCTTTCCTGAGCTTCGCGTCACGCGGGACACGCTAGGCGCTGGGTCCGACAGAAAACCAGCCGACGGGCCGTGAGCTGTGGACGAGCACCCCGCTGTGGACAATAGCCGAACAGGTGTACGACTGGGCAAGCGACACGCGGGATCGACGAAAAGGCTGCTCAGCGTAGCCGGGCGGGCACCCGGTCGGGATACGCGGCGACCACGGCGCGCCACACCACGTGCGTTTGCTCACCGGCGGCGAGGGCCTGCTCGATGGTCCGCCCGTCGAGCTGGGACAGCACCTGGTCCCTGGCGATGCTGGCCGCGTAGCCGGGCCCGAACGCCTCCTCCAGCCGCGTCCAGAAGTCGGTCAGCCGCACGTGTTCAGTCCTCCTCGTCGAGTGGTGCCGTGGCGGGACGGCGCAGCGCCAGCGCCACCAGCGGCACCACGGCGATCGCCGACAGCAGGGTGAGCGTCGGGTACCCCACGGCCCGCATGACGAACCCGCTCGCCGCCGCCGCGCCCGCCCCGGCCAGCCCCATGAGCAGGTCGGACAGGCCCTGCACGCCGGGCCGGTCGGCGGTCGGCACCGACTCCGACAGCAGCGTCGAGCCCGCCACCATCGTGCCCGACCAGCCCAGCCCGAGCAGCGTCAGCCCCACCGACAGCAGCGGTGTGTCGTGCCCGGCGGTGCCGGAGACCGCGCACGCGGCCAGCAGCAGCGCCACCCCGCCGAGGATCACCGGGCGCCGGCCGAACCGGTCGGTGAGCCACCCCACCACCGGCGACAGCGCGTACATGCCGGCGATGTGCAGGCTCAGCACCAGGCCGACCACCGGCAGCACGTCCTCGTCGGAGTGCCACTCGCCGAGGTGCACCGGGGTCATCGACATCACCGCGACCATCACCAGGTGACCCACCGCGACAGCGGCGATGCCGAGGCGCGCGGCCGGCCTGCGGCGTACCGTGCGCCACGCGGCGACCATGCCCCCGCGGCGGGTGGCCGCGGGCGCGGCGTCCGGCACCGGCTCGGCCACCGCCAGCCGGCGCGCGGTGAGCAGCGGGTCCGGCCGGAGCAGGACCAGGATGACGACGGCGGCCAGCGTGAACGCGACGGCGCTGAAGGCGAACGGCCCGGACAGCGCCGGCAGACCCCAGCCCCGGGTGGTGTCGTCGGCGAGCGCGGCGAAGTTCGGCGCGGCCACCGCGCCGATGGTGGTGGCCCAGACCACCATCGAGAGCTGCCGCCCCCGGCGGTGCGGCTCGGCCAGGTCCACGGCCGTGTAGCGGGCCTGGAGGTTGGCCGCCGTGCCGCCGCCGAACAGCAGCATGCCGGCGAAGAGCAACGGCACCGCGCCGGTCACGGTGGCGACCACCACCAGCACGCCGCCCACCGCGCCGGCCAGGTACGCGAGGACCAGCCCCGGCCGCCGGCCGCGCGCGGCCATGAGCCGGGTGACCGGGATGGCCAGCAGTGCGCCGCCGACCACTCCGGCGCTCTGCGCCAGCCCGGCCAGCGCGGTGCCGGCGACCCGGGCGGCGAGCAGCGCGCCGACCGAGATGCCGATGGTGACGCCGATGCCGCCGATGATCTGGGTGAGGAACAGCAGCCGGACGGTACGCCGCTGGACGCGGGCGACATCCGGCCGGGGCGGGGCCGGCGCGGTCAGGTCGACGGACATGCTGCGCTCCTGGTGGGGATGGGTGTCCCATCCTCCCGCACCGGTCCGGCCGACCGGCACCCGGTTCGGCTACAGGCCGAGACCCCGGCCGATGATCTCCTTCATGATCTCGGTGGTGCCGCCGTAGATGGTCTGCACCCGGCTGTCCAGCCACGCCTTCGCCACCGGGTACTCCGCCATGAAGCCGTAGCCGCCGTGCAACTGCACGCACCGGTCGGCGACCTTCGTCTGCAACTCGGTGGTCCACCACTTGGCCTTCGCCGCGTCGGTCACCGAGAGGCGGCCCGCGTTGAACTCGGTGACGCAGTGGTTGACGAACGTCCGCGCGATGGTGACCTCGGTGTCCAGCTCGGCCAGCAGGAACCGGTTGTGCTGGAACCGGCCGATCGGCCGCCCGAACGCCTCCCGGGAACGGGCGTACTCGATGGTGAGCGCGAGCAGCTTCTCGCACGCCGCCACCGCTGCCACGGCGATGCTCAGCCGCTCCCGGGGCAGGTTGGCCATCAGGTGGTAGAAGCCGTGGTTCTCGGTGCCGATCAGGTTTTCCGCCGGCACCCGGCAGTCGTCGAAGAACAGCTCGGCGGTGTCGTTGGCCTTCAGGCCCACCTTCGCCAGGCGGCGGCCCCGGCTGAAGCCGGGCGTGCCGCTCTCCACCACGACCAGGCTCACCCCGTGCGCGCCCTGGTCCGGCGCGGTCTTGGCCACCACGACCACCAGGTCGGCCATCTCACCGTTCGTGATGAACGTCTTCTGCCCGTTGAGGACCAGGCTGTCGCCGTCGCGGACCGCGGTGGTGCGGATGCCCGCCAGGTCGCTGCCCGCGCCCGGCTCGCTCATCGCGATGGCGGTGACCAGGTCGCCGGAGCAGAAGCCCGGCAACCACCGCTTGCGCTGGTCGCCGGTGGTCAGCTCGGTCAGGTACGGGGCGACCACGTCGTTGTGCAGCCCGAACCCCAGACCGGTGCACCCGGCGGCGACGATCTCCTCGTCCAGCACCGCGTTGAACCGGAAGTCGCGCTGCCCGCCGCCGCCGTACTCCGGGTCGACGTCCGGGCCGAGCAGCCCGGCCGCGCCGGCGGCCCGCCACACCTGCCGGTCGACGATCCCGTCGGCCTCCCACTGCTCGTGGTGCGGCACCGCCTCCCGGGCGAGGAACCGACGGCACAGGTCGCGGAACTCGTCGTGGACGGGCTCGTAGAGATGCTGCTCCATGGCGGCAAGTCTGACACCGCTCAGCCGCCCCGGACAGGGGCGAGCGCCGCTCGTAGCCGGCGCTCCCGGAGGCCGGTGCGGACGGCCTCGGCCAGGATCGCGACCAGGACGATCCCGAACCCGACGGCGGCGGATTCCCACCCGGTGCGGATCGCGAGCACGATCAGCGGGCCGAGCAGCAGGACGCCACCGGCGGCCCCGAACAGCGCTCCCCGGCGTACCACCGGAAGGTTGTCCGCCACCGCCGCGCGTCCCGCCTCGTCGACGGGCGGCTCGCCCCGGCGCAGCCCGGTCTCGGTGACCGCCCAGGCGGCGGCCCGCTCCGCCTCGGCGGCGCCTGGTTTCTGAAACCAGTTCAGCATGAAGAACATGAGCCCGTAGATCACCCCGTGCAGACCGGCGTCGAGCACCGCTACCTGTACGGACTCGTCCCGATCCCAGAGCCGGATGGCCAGCCAGGCGACTCCGGCGAACGCCATGGAGATCACGTAGGGGCCGGGAGCGCCGAACCGGAGAAACGCCACGCGAGGTCGGGGTTCCGCCATGCCGGAGCCGTACCCTCGCGCGCCGTCCGGTAATCCCCTGTGGACGGTGGCGGGCGGACGTGCGGCACGCCAGGATGGCCGGATGAGCACACTCACGGGGAAACAGGTCGCCGAGGCCGGGCTGGACGGGTGGACGTACCTGCTGGGGGCGTTGCAGACGCGCATCCGTACCCCCGATTTCGCGGCCGGGATGGCGCTGGTGGCCGCGGTCGGCGCGGAGGCCGAGCGGGTCGATCACCATCCCGATCTGGACCTGCGCTACACCCACGTGGACGTGCGGCTCTGGTCGCACGACGCGGGCGGCGTGACCCAGCGTGACCTGCGGCTGGCCCGGTTCATCTCGGGGCTGGCCGCGGACGCCGGGCTCACCCTGTCGGCGGCCGGGCTGGCCCGCCTGGAACTCGCGCTGGACACCCCGGCGCACGCGGCGGTGCTGCCGTTCTGGCGGGCGGTCCTGACCTGGCAGGCACCGGGCGGCCGGGGCCCGGACGACGACGAGGTACGCGACCCGGACGGCGTGCTGCCGACTGTCTGGTTCCAGCGCTCCGGCCGGGACGAGCCCCGGCAGCGGTGGCACCCGGACGTGTGGGTCGACCCGGCCGAGGTGGACGCGCGCATCGCCGCCGCGCTGGCGGCCGGCGGCACGCTGGTCAGCGACGCGGAGGCGCCGAGCTTCTGGGTACTCGCCGACCCGGACGGCAACCGGGTCTGCCTCTGCACCTGGCAGCAGCGCTCCTGACTCAGCGCAGCGCCTTCGCGGCCACCTTCAGGTCGGCGACCAGGCCCTCGTAGGCCACGTCCTGGTTGTCGGCGCGCAGCACCGCCGACGGGTGGATGGTGGCGAGCAGCCGGGCCGCCGGGGCGTCGGCGACAGCGCCCGTCCGGTCGACCGGCACGCGCTCGAAGTCCTCCGGATGCTGGGCGGCGGCGGGCCAGGGCAGCAGCTCACCTCGCTGCTTCGTCACCCGGAAGCTCGGGCCGAGCAGCGCCTTGGCGGCGGTGGCGCCGAGCACCACCACGATCTCCGGGCGCAGCCGGGCGAACTCGGCGACCAGCCACGGCCGGCAGGCGGTGACGTGCACGCGGTCCGGGGTCTGGTGGATGCGCCGCCGGCCGCGCAGCTCGAAGCGGAAGTGCTTGACGGCGTTGGTCAGGTAGATCTGGGCGGGGTCGAGCGCCGCGTCGTCGACGGCCTTGCGCAACAGCCGCCCGGCCGGGCCGACGAACGGCAGCCCCTTCTGGTCCTCGATGTCGCCCGGCTGCTCGCCGACGAAGACCAGGCGGGCGTGCTCGTCGCCGCGGCCGAAGACGGTCTGGGTGGCGTCCCGGTACAGCTCGCAGCCCCGGCAGTCGCCCGCCGCGGCGCGCAGCTCGTCGATGGTGTCAGCCGACGGCGGGATGAACTCCTGTGCGCCGGGTGCGCTCTCGGTCTCGGCCATGCCGATCGTTCTACCCCGTTCGGCGGCGCGCACGCGAGCGGCCCGCCGCGCTGTCCGGAGGTGTTAAAAAGGGGCCCTTCCTATACCGAATGCGTTAAGAGGGGGCCCTTCCTTCCGGCGGTGAGCGCGTCGGCCAGCGCGGGGATGTCGGCCTCGTCCAGCGCGCTCACCGAGACGCGCACGGCGGGGTCGGCGGCGATCCGGTACAGGCCGCCGGGGGCGAGCGCCCACCCGGCGTCGCGCAGGGTCGTGACCGCCACCGTCTCGTCGGGCACCGGCACCCAGACGTTGATCCCGGTGCGCCCGTACGCGGTCACCCCGCGCTCGGCCAGCGCCTCGACCAGCCCGTCGCGCCGCCTGTCGTAGCTGTCCGCCGCGCGCCGCACCAGACCGGCGGTGGCCGGGTCGCGCCAGAGCGACACGACCAGGCGTTGCAGCACTGTGGACACCCAGCCGGCGCCGACCCGCGCGCGCCCGGCCACCCGGGCCACAGTGGCCTCGTCGCCGGTCAGCACCGCGAGCCGCAGGTCGGGCCCGTAGGGCTTGCTCACCGACCGGACGAAGGCCCACGCCGGGGTCGCCCCGGCGAGCGGGTGCAGGGGTACGCGGGCCAGCTCGGCGGCGTGGTCGTCCTCGATCAGCAGCAGGTCGGCCCGGCCGGCGAGCAGCGTGCGCAGCGCGTCGGCACGGGCGGCGGAGACCGCGGCGCCGGTCGGGTTCTGCGCCCGGCTGGTCACCACGAGCGCCCGGACCCCGGCGGCGAGCGCCGCCCGGACGCCGCCCACTGTGGGGCCCTCGTCGTCCACCGGCACCCCGACGGTACGCAGGCCGAGCGCCGCGATCAGGTCGAGCAGGTTGGCCCAGCCCGGGTCCTCCACCGCCACCGCGTCGCCGGGGCGCAGGTGGGCGGCGAGCAGCCGTTCGATGCCGTCGAGCGCCCCGCCGGTGACTGTCAGCTCGCCGGCCGGCACGCGATCGGCGGCGAGCCGCTCCCGGGCCAGGGCGGCCAGGTCGGGCAGCACGGCGTCGGTCGCGTACCCGCCGGGGGGTCCGATCTCGGCGGCGAGCGCGGCGAGGTGCGGGCCGAGCGGCGGCAGCAGCCGGGGGTCGGGCTGGCCGGCGGAGAGGTCACGGCCGCCGGGCAGCGGTGGGGGCAGCAGGGCGGCGCGGCGGGCGGCGACCGGCGGGCGGGGGCGGACCCGGGTGCCGTGCCGGCCGGCGGTCGCGACCAGGCCGCGTTGCCGCAGTTCCTGGTACGCCTTCGCGACGGTGGCCGGGCTGACGTCCAGCTCGGCGGCGAGCGCGCGGACGGCGGGCAGGGGGTCGCCGGGGGCCAGGTCGCCGGTGCGGATGCCGGATTCGACGCTTGCCGAAATCGCGGCGGAGGTGGACCCGACGATCTGATAATGTGCTGCCACAGTTTAGTGATTGTACTAGAACAAAGGTGGGATGTCACGTGTACCCCCCGACCGCCCGCACCACCGCCACCCGCACCCGCGACCGGATGCACTACGACCGCGCCACCGCGCACGCGCTGCTGGACGAGGCGTACCACTGCGCGCTGTCGTTCACTGTTGACGGTGAGCCGCGCATCCTGCCGACCCTGCACGTGCGCGTCGGCGACACGCTCTACCTGCACGGGTCCACCGGCAGCCGGCCGCTGCTGGCCGCCCGGGGCGAGGCCGGTCTCCCGGTCTGCGTCGCCGTCACCCACCTCGACGGGCTGATCTACGCCCGCTCCCAGTTCCACCACAGCGCCAACTACCGGTCGGTGGTGGCGCACGGCACCGCCCGGCTGGTCGAGGACGCCGGCGAGAAGGCGCGGGTGATGACCGCGCTGGTGGAGAAGGTGGCCGCCGGCCGGTCCGCCGACAGCCGCCCGCCGAACCGGCGCGAGCTGGCCGAGACGGCGGTGCTGGCGCTGCCGCTGCGCGAGGTGTCGGTACGGATGCGCACCGGCGGCGTCAACGACGAGCCGGCCGACGAGGCGCTGCCGTACTGGGCCGGTGTGGTGCCGCTGCGGCTCACGCCGGGCCGCCCCGAACCGGCGCCGGGGGTGAGCGCGCCGGTGCCGGCGTACCTGCGGGCGGCCCGGTCGCCGTGGCACGAGCCGGCGGCGCTGCGCGGCGAGCACGTGGTGCTGGAGCCGCTCGACCTCGCCCACGCCGACGAGCTGTACGCAGCCACCGCCGACCCGCAGGTGTGGCGGCACCTGGGCGGCACGCAGCCGGCCGACGCCGCCGAGATGCGCCGGGTCATCACCGACTACCTGGACGCGCAGGAACGCGGCGAGCAGGTGTGCTGGGCGCAGCGCTGCGCCACCACCGGCGCGGTGGTCGGCACGACCTCCTACTACGAGATCGACCCGGTACGCCGCTCGCTGGCGATCGGCTACACCTGGCTGGGCCGCCCGTGGTGGCGTACCGGCGTGAACACCGAGGCGAAGCTGCTGCTGCTCGGCCGGGCCTTCGACGAGCTGGACGCGGTCCGGGTGGTCTGGCACACCGACATCCGCAACGAACGCTCCCAGCGGGCCATCGAACGGCTCGGCGCAAGCCGGGAGGGCGTGCTGCGGCAGCACAAGCAGCGCGCCGACGGCTCCTGGCGGGACACCGTGCAGTACTCGATGCTCGCGCGGGAGTGGCCGACGGCACAGGTCAGCCTGCGGGAAAGGCTTCGCCCGACGGCGGGCGCGGCGTCATGATGTCCGGCGTGCTGGGGATCACCGACATCTGGACGTACGTGCTGGGCACCGTGGCGATCGTGCTGCTGCCCGGCCCGAACTCGCTCTTCGTGCTGGCCACCGCCGCCCGTCGCGGCGTGGCCACCGGTTACCGGGCCGCCGCCGGAGTGTTCGTCGGCGACGCGGTGCTGATGATCCTCTCCGCCGCCGGGGTGGCCTCGCTGCTCCAGGCGTATCCCCCGCTCTACCTGGTGATCAAGTACGCCGGCGCGGCGTACCTCGGTTATCTGGGGCTGGCCATGCTGCGCGGCGCGTGGCGGCGCTGGCGCGACCGCAACGACCCGGCCACGCCGCGCCTGATCGACGAGGTGGAGCCGGCCGGGCAGCGGGAGCCGTTCCGGAAGGCGCTGGTGATCAGCCTGCTCAACCCGAAGGCGATCCTGTTCTTCGTGTCGTTCTTCATCCAGTTCGTCGACCCCGGGTACGCCTGGCCGGCGCTGTCGTTCCTGCTGCTCGGGCTGATCGCCCAGGTCGCCAGCGCGCTCTACCTGACCGTGCTGATCTTCACCGGCACGTACCTGGCGGCCCAGTTCCGGCAGCGCCGCCGGCTCGCCGCGAGCGGCACCACAGCTGTCGCCGTGCTGTTCCTCGGCTTCAGCCTCAAGCTCGCCGCCGGCTGAGGTGTAAGGAAGGGGCCCCTATTAACACCTCCGGTAGAGGAAGGGCCCCTTCTTAACAAGGCACGCGCACACGCTCACGTGCCGTCGCCGCCTCCGCCACCACCGCCGATGCCCGCGCCGCCGGCCGTACCCCCGAGCCCGTAACCCGGCGCGACCGGGCGGTCGGGGCGGCGGCTGACGTGCGCCGACTCGCGAATCGTGGCCGACCAGTCGGCGTGCGAGGCGGCTGCCGCGTGCCTGTCGATGGCATGCCGCAGCCAGCCGTCCACTGTGGCCACCCAGTCCCGTTTGTCGGCGCCGGCGTGCCAGACCCGGAACCGGCTGATGCTCTGGTGGGTGATCCCGGCCAGGGAGAGCCGCCGGTCCAACCAGAGCAGCACTTCCGTGCCGGCCGAGTCGGTCAGCATGATCATTTCGAGTTCGGTCATCGGGCCGGCATAGAGCGGGGCGGCCCAGAAGCCGTACCACTGCTGGAACGGCAGCGTCTGCTCCACGCCCGGCAGCCGGCCGTCCCGCAGCCCCGCCTGCCGGATCGCGAAGCCGAGCGTGTCCAGCGCGGCGAGCACGTGCTCCTGCGTGGGCAGCGGGTGGATCAGCACCGGCACCATCGCGCCCTGGTCCGCCTCCGGGTCCACCGACACCTCGGTGCGCAGCCCGGTACGCAGGCTCAACAGCGGCACCCCGCCGTACGTGGTCACCGGCGACTCCCACGGCAGCGGCACGGCGAAGTCGACAGCGCGCCGCCGCCCGGCCGGCACCACGAACCGCCCCGCGATCGTCCACGTCCGGAACTGCACCAGGCGGCGCGGCGCCTCCGGGTCCTCCGGTTCGACCTGGGTGACCAGCCCGAGCCGGATGTGCCGGACCGGCACGTCCGAGCCGCCGGCGCTGAGCGTCACCCGGCCCGGCAGACGCAGGCCCGGCCGGGTGCTCGGGTTGGGCACCGTGGTGCTCACCGAGAGCCCGGTCCAGGCGGAGTCCCGCGACACGCCGGTCAACCGCATGCCGGGGCTTTCCCGCTGCCCGCCCGGCCATGCCCGCCGGAACGGACGCCGGCCCGGCGAGATGGGGACACCACCTCGCCGGGCCGGCATGGATCATGACGGTCAGCGCATCCGGCGGCCTCGCGGCACCGGGTCGGTCTCGTCGTCGAACTCGCCGATGACCTCCTCCAGGAGGTCCTCCAGCGCGACGAACCCGATCGGCCGGGTCGGCCCACCGCCGTTGCTCACCAGCGCGAGCTGCGCCTGCTGCGCCCGCATGGCGGTCACCGCCTCGGTCACCGACGCCTCGGCCGGCAACGTGAAGGCGTTGGTCATCAGCTCCTCAGCGGTCGCCGGGCGGCCGGTGGTGACGGCGCGGACGGCCTCGCGTACGTGCACCAGGCCGCACACCTCGCCACCGCTGTCGACCACCGCCAGCCGGGAGCGGCCGCTGTCGCGGGAGACGTGCTCGATCCGCTCGGCGGTCTCGCTGCGGCCCACCGTGACGATCCGGTCGAACGGCTCCATCACCTGGGCGACGGTGGTGCCCTGGAGCTCCAGCATGCTGCTGAGCAACTGGTGCTGCTCGGCGCCGAGCAGCCCGTGTTCCCGGGACTGCTCCAGCAGGATGCGCAGCTCGTCCGGGCCGTGCACCTGGGCGAGCTGGTCCTGCTGCTGCACCCCGAACAGGCGCAGCATCGCGTTCGCGAGCCCGTTGAGCACGGACAGCACCGGCCGGACGATCCGGGCGAACGCCCGGAACGGCAGCGCCAGCAGCATCGCCGACCGCTCCGCGTCGGTGATCGCCCACGACTTCGGGGCCATCTCGCCGACCACCAGGTGCAGGAACGTCACGAGCGACAGCGCGAACACCAGCGCCACCACGTGGCTGACCGCCTCGGGCAGGCCCAACGCGTGCAGCAGCGGGCTGAGCAGGTGCTCGATGGCCGGCTCGGCCAGCGCGCCCAGACCCAGGGTGCACAGCGTGATGCCCAGCTGCGCGCCGGCCAGCATCAGGCTCAGCTCGCGGACGCCGTCCAGCGCCGCGCGGGCCGCCCGGCCGCCACCAGCGGCCGCCTGTTCCAGCCGGTACCGCTTGGAGGCCACGAGCGCGAACTCGGCGGCCACGAAGAACCCGTTGAGCGCCAGCAGCACCCCGGAGAAGATCAACGCGAACCCGGGGCTCATGCGGCACCCTCCCCGGACACCGAGGCGGCGGGCCGCAGCCGCACCGAGTCGGCCACGTGCCGGTCCACCGCCAGCACCTCGACCAGCACCCGCGGGCCGCCCGCCGACCCGTCGCCGTCCGTGGCAACCGGGATCTCCAGCAGGTCACCGACCTCGGGCACCCGGCCCAGCTCCCGCATCACCAGACCGGAGAGCGTGTCGTACTCGGGCGCCTCGGGCAGTTCGATGCCGGTGCTGTCGGCGACCTCGTCGATGCGCCAGCGCGCCGGCACCACCCAGGAGCCGTCCTCCTGCCGGGCCGCGGCCCGGTCCGGCGGGTCGTCCTCGTCGCGGATCGGCCCGACCAGCTCCTCGGCCAGGTCCTCCAGCGTGATCACGCCGGCGAAGCCGCCGTACTCGTCGACCACGCAGGCGAGCTGCCGGTGCCCGGACCGCAGGCGGTCCAGCACCGTCGGCAGCGGCAGCGTCTCGGGCACCAGCAACGGGGGTACGGCCACCGCGTCGACCCGGGTGGTCGCGCGCTGCGCCGGGGGCACCCCGAGCACGTCGGCGATGCCGACCACGCCGATCAGGTCGTCGACGCCCTCGGCCCCGCTCACCGGGAACCGGGAGTGGCCGGTGTCCAGCAGCTCGACGATCCGGCTGACCGGCTCGTCGGCCCGGACGGTGTGCACGTCGACCCGGGGCACCATCGCCTCCCCGGCGGTCAGCTCCCGGAAGTCCAGACCCCGGTCCAGCAGGTCGGACATCTCGGCGTCGAGATGCCCCTCCTCCCGGGACTCGGCGATGATCTGTTCCAGGTCCTGCGGGGTGGCGCCGCTGGGCAGCTCCTCGATCGGCTCGATGCCGATCCGGCGGAGCAGCCGTACGGCGGCCCGGTCGAACAGGGTGATCAGCGGACCGGCGATCTTCAGGTACATCAGGGTGGACCGGGACAGCGCCCGGGCGAGCGGCTCGGCCCGCGCGATGGCCAGGTTCTTCGGGGCCAGCTCACCGAGGACCATCTGCACCACTGTGGCGATGATCAGGGCGAGGGCCACCGACAGCGGCAGCGACAACGAGCTGGACAGGCCGGCCAGGCCGAGCAGGTCGGCCAGCCCGGCGCCCAGGTACGGCTCGGCGACGTAACCGACCAGCAGGGCGGTCACGGTGATGCCGAGCTGCGCGCCGGACAGCATGAACGAGAGCCGCCCGGTCACCTCCAGGGCCCGGGCCGCGGCACGGTCGCCACCGTCGGCGAGCTGCTTGAGCTTGCCCCGGTCGACGGCGACGTAACCGAACTCCTGGGCCACGAAGTAACCGGTGGCGGCGGTGAGGACGGTGATGAGAAGGAGACCGACGAGGATCAGCACGGGAGGTTCAGGGCTCCCGGGGTCGTCGGGGAGGGAATTCGCCGGGTATGACCCGGCCGGCTACTGCTGCCCTCCGGGGCAGGAGAGTCGATCATGCGGCCCATTTTATCGGGCACCGCTGGATGTTCGCTGAGGGTGCCGGGAAGCCCCCCGCACGTCCGGTTCAGCGTCCGGCCAGTTCGTCGACGTCCAGCAGCGCGCGGTCGACCCGCCCGGAGCGGTACGCGGCCCGGCCGATCATCTGCGCGGCCACCGGAGCGGTGGAGAGCTGGAAGAGCGCCACCAGGACCAGCATGCCCAGATCCGAGGGGGTACGCAGGCGCAGCGCCAGCCCGGCCAGGAGCAGCAGGACGCCCAGCACCTGCGGCTTGGTGGCGGTGTGCATCCGGTCCAGCACGTCCGGGAAGCGCACCAGCCCGATGCCGGCGACCAGGCCGAGCGCCGCCCCGGCCAGCAGCAGGAACCCACCCACCCAGTCCGCGACGGTGGCCGCGCTCACGCTGATCCGCCGTTCGTTCGCGACTGCGGGGCTCGCAAAACCGGCTCACTCCTCGCGCTCACGCTTCAGCCCGGACCGCGAAGCGCACCAGCGACACCGACCCGATGAAGCCGAGCAGGGAGAGCACCACCAGGACGGGCAGCGTGGTGGCGTGCCGGTTGACAGCGGCCTCCGCCCCGACCGCGGCGAGCATCGCCGTCAGCAGCAGGTCGGCGCCGACGACGCGGTCGAGCAGGGACGGTCCTCGGTAGATCCGGGTCAGGGCGAGCAGCGCGGTGGCCGAGAGCAGCACCGTGAGCGCGACGGCGAGCAGGGCAGTCACTGTTGGTTCCTCCGTTCGACGGGTTCGAGGTCGAGCCGGCGTACCTCGTCGGGAGATCCGATGGCACGCACGATGCGCCGTTCGACGGCGAGCACGCGCTCGCGGCTGCCGGTGATGTCCTCGGGTCCGCGTACGTCGAGCACGTGCACGTAGAGCACGCCCCGGGTCCGGTCGACGTCGAGGATCAGCGTGCCCGGCACCAGCGAGATCACCTCGGCGGTGAGCGTCAGGTTGAGGTCGGTGCGCACGCGCAGCGGCACCGCGATGATCGCGCCGCGCGGGCGGTAGCCGAAGCGCAGCGCCACCGCTGCCACGTGGAGGCTGGCGCTGACCAGCTCCGCGACGAACGTGGCAGCGAACACCAGCAGCGCGCGGGGGCGTACCCGGCCGCCGAACGTGACCGGCGGCAGCGGGAAGAACAGCAGCACCGCCGCGCCGACCACCAGGCCGGCGACCAGGTTGCCCCAGGACACGTCGCCCCACAGCAGCATCCACGCGACGACCAGCCAGCCGAGCGCGACCGCCTGGTCCCGCCGCCGCCCGCCCCGGCCGACGGCCGACGCGGGGGCGTCCGGGACGGGCGCCGCCCGGGGTACGCCGGCGGGCTCCCCGGTCGGGCCCCCGCCCGGGGGCAGTTCATCGGTCACGGCACGTCCCGGGGCAGGACCGCCCGCACGTACGGGGTGCGCTCGCGCAGGTCGGTGGCCGCGTCCGAGGTGACCTGGAACAGCGGCCCGGCCACCAGCGTGAACAGCACGCCCAGCGCCACCAGTGCGGTGGTCGCGCCGACCATCAGCCCGGGCAGCCGGGCCGGCGGGGTGGCGGTGGCCAGCCGGGGCTCCCGCCAGAACGCGATGTTCCACACCCGGGAGGCGGCGTAGAGGGTGAGCAGGCTGGTGAGCGTGCCGGCCGCGACGAGCACGGCGGGCAGCACGCCACCGGCCGCCACGCCGGCCTGGAGCAGTCCGAGCTTGCCGAGGAAGCCGGAGAACGGCGGAATGCCGGCGAGGTTCATAGCGGGGACGAAGAAGAGCACGCCGAGGGTCGGGGCGACCCGTGCCAGGCCGCCGATGCGCCGCAGGTCGGTGCTGCCCGCACGTTCCTCGACCAGGCCGGCGACCAGGAACAGCGTGGTCTGGATGGTGATGTGGTGCACCACGTAGAAGATCGCCCCGGACAGGCCGGCGACGCTGCTCAGCGCCACCCCGAAGATCATGTAGCCGATGTGGCTGACCAGCGTGAACGACAGCAGCCGCTTCAGGTCCGACTGCGCCACCGCGCCCAGGATGCCGACCACCATGGTCAGCCCGGCCACCACCATCAGCAGCGTGGCGACCTGGCCGCCGGGGAACAGCAGCGTCTCGGCGCGGATGATCGCGTACACGCCGACCTTGGTGAGCAGGCCGGCGAAGACCGCTGTCACGGGGGCGGGCGCGGTCGGATAGCTGTCCGGCAGCCACGCCGACAGCGGGAACACCGCCGCCTTGATCCCGAACGCGAGCAGCAGCGTCAGTTGCAGGGTCAGGCGTACGCCCGACGGCAGCGCGTCCAGCCGGCCGGCGAGCTGCGCCATGTTCAGCGTGCCGGTGGCCGCGTACACCAGTCCCACCGCGGACAGGAACAGCAGCGACGACAGGATGCTG
Source organism: Micromonospora sp. NPDC048169 (assembly GCF_040652815.1). Taxonomy (NCBI): domain Bacteria; kingdom Bacillati; phylum Actinomycetota; class Actinomycetes; order Micromonosporales; family Micromonosporaceae; genus Micromonospora; species Micromonospora sp. NPDC048169. The sequence goes on along the minus strand of NZ_JBEZMS010000004.1, from coordinate 131,211 downwards.
ACCACCACGTACGTCGATCCGGTGCGCAACCGCGCCTCGGTGCCGCCCAGCGTGATCAGCACGAAGCTCGCGGCCAGCAGGATCTCGAAGCCGACGAAGAGGTTGAACAGGTCCCCGGCGAGGAAGGCGTTCGTGACACCGGCGGTCAGCACCAGGTACGTCGGGTGGTAGATGCTCACCGGCGCGGTCTCCCCGGTCTCGCCCCGGCCCTGGCCGATCGAGTAGAGCAGCACGCACAGCGTCACCGCCGAGGAGACGAGCACCATCAGCGCCGCCAGCTGGTCCGCCACCAGCACGATGCCCACCGGCGCCGGCCAGCCGCCCACGTGCACCACCACCGGCCCGGAGCCGTACGCCCGCACCAGCAGCACCGCCGCCACCACGAGGACGCTGGACAGGCACAGCACGCTTATCCACCGCTGCAACCCGGGCCGGCCGGACAGCAGGAGGGTGAGCGCCGCGCCGAGCAGCGGCACCACCACCGGCAGCGGAACGAGCGCGGTCACGAGGCGTCCCCCCGATGCAGCCGCCGCCGGGCCGGCTCCGGGTCCACCTGCTCCGGGTCGTCGTCCGGGCCCTCGCCGCCGTGGTCCGCAGTGGACACCTCGTTGCTCTCGGCGAGCCGGACGATCTGCCGGTCCTCCAGGTCGTCCTGCACCTCGTCGTCACCGCTGGTGTACCAGCTCCGGTAGGCGACGGCGAGCAGGAACGCGGTCAGCCCGAACGTGATCACCACGGCGGTGAGCACCATTGCCTGCGGCAGCGCGTCGCTCATCTCGCCCCGCGAGGTGGAACCGACGAGCGGCGCGGCGCCGGACCGCCCGCCGAGCAGGATGAGCAGGTTCACGCCGTTGCCGAGCATGATGATGCCGAGCAGGATCCGGGTCAGGCTGCGTTCCAGCAACAGCATGACGCCGGCGGCGACGAGCACCCCGACGGCCAGCACCAGCACCAGCGTCGGCCCGGCCGCACCCCTGTTCACTGAGCCACCTCTGTTCGCGACTGCGGGGCTCGCAAACCCGGCTCACTCCTCGCGCTCACGAGGGACCCTCCCGCTGGACCACCAGCCCGTGCCCCGCATCGCCCGCGGCCTCCACGTGCCGGTCGACCTCGGCGCCCAGGCTGCGCAGGATGTCCAGGATCAGCCCGACCACCACGAGATAGACGCCGACGTCGAAGAACAGCGACGTGACCAGGTAGAAGTCGCCGACCACAGGCAGCCACAGGTTGACCTTCACGCTCTGCAGCACCTGGCCGGTGAGCGCCAGGCCGAGGACGCCGCTGCCGACCGAGATGCCCAGACCCGCGCCGAGCACCGTGCCGGCACCGACCGGCGCCGCCTCGGCCAGCTCGTACCGGCCGCCGGCCAGGTAACGCAGGGCCAGCGCCAGCCCGGCCACGAGCCCGCCGGCGAAACCGCCGCCGGGCGCGTTGTGCCCGGAGAACAGCAGGAACAACGAGAAGATCAGTACGGTGTGGAAGATCAGCCGGGTGACCACCTCGAAGACGATCGAGCGCCGCCGTTCCGGCAGCGTCTGCCCGCCGCGCAGCCACACCGTGCGCCGGTCCCCGGCACGCAGCGCGGCCGGTGGCGGGCGGCGAGGGCGCGGCCCGGTGCGGGAACGCTCGTAGATCAGGCTGGCCACGCCGGTGGCGGTCACCACGAGCACCGAGATCTCCCCCATCGTGTCCCAGGCGCGGATGTCCACGAGCGTCACGTTCACGACGTTGCGGCCGTACCCCTGCGTGAGGGCCAGGTCCGGGAAGGCCGCGGAGATCGACGGCGCCCGCCGCGCCCCGGCCGCGACGAGCGCCAGACCGGCCATCACCACGCCGGCGGCGACCCCGATGCCGCGCCGCACCCAGCGGCTGCGGCGCAGCGGGCGGGCCGAGAAGCGCTCCGGCAGCCGCCGCAGCACCAGCACGAACACCGCGATCGTGGCGGTCTCCACCAGGAACTGGGTCAGCGCCACGTCCGGGGCGCCGTAGAGGACGAACATCATCGCGGTGCCGTAGCCGGTCACGCCGACGAGCAGCATCGCGGTGAGCCGGCGCCGCGCGCCCACCGCGAGCAGCGCGGCGACCGCGATCACCACGCAGACCACGAGCTGGGCCGGGTTGTCCCAGACCGCCAGGTCGACCCGCCACGGCGCGGTGGCGATCATCGCTCCCCCCGGCACGAACACCAGCGCGAGCAGCACGGTGCCGAGGTACTGCGGCAGGGAGCCGCGCTGGGTGGCGCCGGTGACCTCGATGGCGAGCCGGTCGAAGCCGTGCGTCACCCACTCGTACCCCTGGTTGCCGCTCACCGGCGAGCGCAGCCGGTCCAGCGCGGGCGCCAGCGGGCCGCGGACCAGGTGCAGCACCACACCGCCGGCCAGCACCAGGGCGGACAGGCCGAGCGCCGCCGTGGGTCCGTGCCAGAGCGCCAGGTGCTCCTCGACCGGCCCGAACAGCTCGGCGTACGGCTCGAACAGGCCGCTCAGCCACCCGGCGGCCGGACCGGCGGCGAGCCCGGCCACGGCGAGCAGCGCCGGGGGTACGAGCATCGCGGCGGGCGGCCGGGCCAGCTCGGTGTCCGGCACGCCGGGCCGGGTGACGAACGCGCCCCAGAGGAACCGGATGCTGTACGCGACGGTGAGCGCGCTGCCGGCCACCAGCACGATCAGGACCAGTGGATCGCCGGTGAACGCGGCGAGCGCCGCCTCCTTCCCGACGAACCCGAGCAGCGGCGGCACCCCGGCCATCGAGGCGGCGGCCAGCGTGGCGACTGTGGCCAGCACCGGCGCGGCCCGTCCCACCCCGGACAGCTCCCGCAGGTCACGGGTGCCGGCCTCGTGGTCGAGGATGCCGACGACCAGGAACAGCGCCGCCTTGAACAGGGCGTGTGCGGCCAGCATCGCCACGCCGGCCAGCGCCGCCTTCGGGGTGCCCGCCCCGAACACCACTGTGAGCAGGCCGAGCTGGCTGACCGTCCCGTACGCCAGCAGCAGCTTGAGGTCGGTCTGCCGCAACGCCGCCCACCCGCCGATGACGAGCGTGACCAGGCCGGCGACCACTGTGACCGGGCGCCACCCGTCGACCGGGGCGAGCACCGGGCCGAGCAGTCCGATGAGGAAGATTCCGGCCTTCACCATCGCCGCCGCGTGCAGGTACGCGCTCACCGGCGTCGGGGCGGCCATCGCCACCGGCAGCCAGGCGTTGAACGGGAACACCGCGGACTTCGCCAGCGCCCCGGCGAGGATGAGCAGGACCGCGACGGTCAGGTACCCGCCGCCGGGCAGCGGCGCGGCCGCCACCGCCGACCACCGGTAGCCGCCGGCGTGGTGGCCGAGCAGCAGGAACCCGACGAGCATGGCCAGCCCGCCCAGCGTGGTCACGGTGAGCGCCTGCGCGGCGGCCCACCGGCTGGACCGGCGTTCGGTGCTGTGCCCGATGAGCAGGTAGGAGAAGACGGTGGTCAGTTCCCAGAACACGTAGAGCAGCAGCAGGTCGTCGGAGACGACGAGGCCGAGCATCGCACCGGCGAAGGCGACCATGACAGCGGCGAACCGGGCCAGGCCGGTCGACCCGGGCGGGAAGTAGCGGGCGGAGTAGACCAGCACCAGCGCGCCGACGCCGCCGACGAGCAGCAGCATCAGCCAGGACAGCGTCGTGACCCGCAGCGCCACGTCGAGCTGGAGCTGCGAGATCCAGGGGTACGTCTCGACGACCGCGCCGCCGTCGCGTACCGCACCGGTGTGCGCCGCCGCCCAGACCGCTGTGGCGGCCGGGGCGAGCGCGAGCAGCAGGCAGGCGCGCGGACCCCACCGGCGGACCAGCAGCGGGGCGAGCAGGGCCGCCACCAGGTGCACGATCAGCAGGACGAGCACGCGTACTCCCGGTCGAGGTGACAGCGCGCGAACACGCTGGTGTCACAACCGATCACACGCCACAGAGGCACCGAACCGGGCCGTTTTCTCCAAAACCCACCCATATCCCCAGCCCTCACCGCCCGCCACAGGCTCCCCACCCACTCCTCCCCCCGGCGGTGATCAAGGAGTTTGTGTCCGTCGGCGCGCCTGATCCGCCTGCAAACTCCTTGATCACCGGAGTGGGGCGCGGGAGGGCCGGGGGTGGGGCGCGGGAGGGCGGCGGGGTGGGGTCAGGGGGTGGGGTTGGGGGTGGCCAGCTGGTGGGCGGCGCGGTCGACGGCGCGCTGGGCGGCGGCCAGGGAGCGCAGTGGCAGCCGGGCGTCGCGGCTCTCCCGGCGCTGGACGAAGTAGTGCACAGCGGCCCGGACCCGGGCCCGGTCGGCGGCGCTGGACCGGGCGGTGGCCAGGATCATCTCGCGCAGCCGTGCGGCCAGTTCCTCGGCCAGCTCCAGATCGGGGCCGTGCAGACCGGCGCGCAGCACGGCCAGGCGACTGTCGACCTTACGGATGAGCACGTCGGTTCCCGGCCCCAGGACTCGTTCCTCGACGGTCATCCACGCCTCCACCCCACGCCGCATCGCGAGTGAAGTTACTTTATGTTGCAGCCCACAAGCAAGCAGTTAAGTAAGACTTAACGGAATAATCGTCCATTCCATTCTTCGACCGCTGTGCGCGGGACGCAACGGTCCGGCGGCGGGCCGGATGTCACACCCGCGCGGCAGGATGGGTGCGTGGCGGACGAGGTGACCCCGTCAAGCAGGTCAGGCGGGTCAGGCAGGTCAGACGGGGTGCTGGCACAGTTCGGCGCGGCGACCCGGGAGTGGTTCACCGCGGCGTTCGCCGCGCCCACCCCGGCCCAGGAGGGCGCCTGGCGCTCGGTGGCCGCCGCACGCAACGCCCTTGTCGTCGCGCCGACCGGCTCCGGCAAGACGCTCGCGGCGTTCCTCTGGTCGCTCGACCGGCTCGCCAAGGAGCCGCCGCCGGCCGACCTCCGGCGCCGGTGCCGGGTGCTCTACGTCAGCCCGCTCAAGGCGCTCGCCGTCGACGTGGAACGCAACCTGCGCGCCCCGCTCACCGGCATCCGCCAGGCCGCCTCCCGGCTCGGCCTGGCCCCGCCGGACATCACCGTCGGGATGCGTACCGGCGACACCCCGGCCGACGAGCGCCGGGCCTTCGCCCGCACCCCGCCGGACATCCTCATCACCACGCCCGAGTCGCTGTTCCTGCTGCTCACCTCCGCCGCCCGCGACTCGCTGCGCGGCGTCGACACGGTGATCGTGGACGAGGTGCACGCGGTGGCCGGCACCAAGCGCGGCGCCCACCTGGCGCTGTCCCTGGAGCGGCTCGACGCGCTGCTGGAACGGCCCGCGCAACGGATCGGCCTGTCCGCCACCGTCCGGCCGATCGACGTGTGCGCCCGCTTCCTCGGCGGCGCGCGCCCGGTCGACGTGGTGCAGCCGCCGGCCGACAAGACCATCGAGGTCAGCGTCCAGGTCCCGGTGGAGGACATGACCCGCCTCGACGAGCAGGAGCCGCCGGAGGACGACCTGGGCGGCCTCGCCCCCCGCCGTGCCTCGATCTGGCCGGCCGTCGAGGAGCGGGTGTTCGCGCTGATCCGCGCGCACCGGTCCACCATCGTGTTCACCAACTCCCGGCGCAGCGCCGAACGGCTCTGCGCCCGGCTCAACGAGCTGGCCGCCGAGGAGATCGAGGCGGCGTCCGCCCCGGAGGGCAGCCGCGTGGCCCGGGGCGGGGAGCCGGTGCGCGTATCCGATCTGCTGCCCGGCGCCGACGGCCCGCCGCCCGGTGCCGGGCCCGGGCCGGTGCGGGCGCCTCGGCAGCCGGCGGAGGTGATGGCGCAGGCCGGCGCGGCGGCCGGTGCGCCGGCGGTGATCGCCCGGGCGCACCACGGCAGCGTCTCCCGGGAGGAGCGCAAGCAGATCGAGGAGGCGCTGAAATCCGGCCGGCTGCCCGCCGTGGTCGCCACGTCCAGTCTGGAGCTGGGCATCGACATGGGTGCCGTCGACCTGGTGGTGCAGATCGAGGCGCCGCCGAGTGTGGCCGCCGGGCTGCAACGGGTCGGGCGGGCCGGGCACCAGGTCGGCGCGGTCTCGCGCGGCGTCGTCTTCCCCAAGCACCGGGGCGACCTGCTCTCCTGCACAGTGGTGGCCGAGCGGATGGGTGCCGGGGCGATCGAGGAGCTGCACTACCCGCGCAACCCGCTCGACGTGCTGGCCCAGCAGATCGTCGCGATGGTGGCGCTGGAGCCGTGGCGGCTCGGCGACCTGGCGGTGCTGGTCCGGCGGGCGGCGCCGTTCGCGGAGCTGCCCGACTCGGCGCTGCACGCGGTGCTCGACATGCTCTCCGGGCGCTACCCGTCCACCGCGTTCGCCGAGTTGCGCCCGCGGCTGGTCTGGGACCGCGCCACCGACGTGCTGACCGGCCGGCCCGGCGCGCAGCGGCTCGCCGTGACCAGCGGCGGCACCATCCCCGACCGGGGCCTGTTCGGCGTCTTCCTGGCCGGCGCGGAGCGGGCGGCGCGGGTCGGTGAGCTGGACGAGGAAATGGTCTACGAGTCCCGGGTGGGTGACGTGTTCCTGCTCGGCTCGTCGTCCTGGCGGATCGAGGAGATCACCCCCGACCGGGTGCTCGTCTCCCCCGCACCCGGGCAGGCGGCCCGGATGCCGTTCTGGAAGGGCGACCAACTCGGCCGCCCGGTCGAGCTGGGGCGGGCGATCGGCGCCCGGGTCCGGGCGCTGCTGCGGCAGTCCGACGCCGACGCGGTGGCGGCGCTGCGGGCCGGCGGGCTCGACGACTGGGCCGCCGGCAACCTGATGAACTACCTGCGCGAGCAGAAGGCGGCCACCCGGTCGCTGCCGGACGACCGGACGGTGGTGGTCGAGCGGTTCCGCGACGAGCTGGGCGACTGGCGGCTCGCCGTGCACTCGGTCCTCGGCGCGCGCGTCAACGGGCCGTGGGCGCTGGCGATCGGCCGCCGGCTGGCCGAGCGGTACGGCGTGGACGCCCAGGTCATGCCCTCCGACGACGGCATCGTGGTGCGCCTGCCGGACACCGCGGACACACCACCCGGCGCCGACGTGGTCGTCTTCGAGCCGGACGAGATCACCCAGCTGGTCGAGGAGTCGGTGGGCACGTCGGCGCTGTTCGCGTCCCGGTTCCGCGAGTGCGCGGCCCGGTCGCTGCTGCTGCCCCGGCGCGACCCCCGGCGGCGGCAGCCGCTGTGGCAGCAACGCCAGCGCGCCTCGCAGCTGCTCGACGTGGCCCGCGAGTACGCCGACTTCCCGGTCACGCTGGAGGCCGCCCGCGAGTGTCTTCAGGACGTCTTCGACCAGCCCGCCCTGGCCGGGCTGATGCGCGACCTGGCCGCCCGCAAGGTACGCCTGGTCGAGGTGGAGTCCGAGCGCCCGTCGCCGTTCGCGCGGTCGCTGCTGTTCGGGTACGTCGGCGCGTTCCTCTACGAGGGCGACGCCCCGCTGGCCGAGCGGCGGGCCGCCGCGCTGGCGCTCGACTCCGGCCTGCTCGGCGAGCTGCTCGGCCGGGTCGACCTGCGGGAACTGCTCGACCCGGAGGTGCTCGCCGAGACCGCGCGCCAACTGCGCTGGCGCACCGAGCAGCGGCGGCCCCGCGACCCGGAGGACGTGGTCGAGCTGCTGCGCGTGGTCGGCGACCTGAGCGGCGCCGAGCTAGCCGAGCGCGGCGTGCCGGAGTCGTGGACCGACGAGCTGGCGGCGGCCCGGCGGGTGCTGCGCGTCCGTATCGCCGGGGAGGATCGGTGGGTGGTGGTCGAGGACGCCGCCCGGCTGCGCGACGCGCTCGGGGTGGCGCTGCCCGTCGGCGTCGCCGAGGCATACCTCGCACCGGTGGCCGATCCGCTCGCCGACCTGGTCGCCCGGTACGCCCGCACGCACGGCCCGTTCGCGGCCGCCACCTGCGCGGCCCGGTTCGGGCTCGGCGTGTTCGTGGTGGAGCAGGCACTGCGGCGGCTCGCCGCGACCGGCCGGGTGGTCTCCGGCGAGTTCGCCCCGGACACGGTGGGCACCCAGTGGTGCGACGCCGAGGTGCTGCGCCTGCTGCGCCGCCGCTCGCTCGCCGCCCTGCGCCGGGAGATCGAACCGGTGCCGCCGCGCGCGCTCGCCGCGTTCCTGCCCCGCTGGCAGCAGGTCGGCTCGTCGGCCCGGGGCGTCGAGGCGGTCGCCGCCACCGTCGAGCAGTTGCAGGGCGTGAGCGTGCCGGCGTCCGCCCTGGAACGCCTGGTGCTGCCCGCCCGGGTGGCCGACTACTCCCCCGCCCAGCTCGACGAGCTGTGCGCCGGCGGGGAGGTGGTGTGGGCCGGCGCGGGCGCGATCTCCGGCGGCGACGGGTGGGTGACGCTCGCGTACGCCGACGTCGCGCCGCTGCTGCTCCCGCCGCCGGACGAGGCACTGACGCTCACCCCGCTGCACGAGTCGGTGCTCGACGCGCTCGCCGACGGGCAGGCGCTGTTCTTCCGCTCGCTGTCCGACCGCATCGGCGCCACCGACGACGCCGCCCTGTCCGGCGCGGTGTGGGATCTGGTGTGGGCCGGTCACCTCACGAACGACACGCTCGCACCGCTGCGGGCCGCGCTGGGCGCGGGCGGGGCGCACCGCTCCCGGCCCTCGGCGCCGCGCACCCGCTACCGCCGTCCCGGCCGGGTGGCGCTGCCCAGCCGGAGCGGTCCGCCCACGATGGCCGGGCGCTGGTCCCGGCTGCCCGAACGCGACAGCGACCCCACCCGCCGCGCCGCCGCCCTGGCCGACCTGCTGCTGGAACGGCACGGCGTGGTGACCCGGGGCGCGGTCGTGGCCGAGCAGGTCACCGGCGGTTTCGCCGGGGTCTACCCGGTGCTGTCCGCGATGGAGGAACGCGGGGCGGCCCGGCGCGGCTACTTCGTCGAAGGGCTCGGCGCGGCGCAGTTCGCGGTGCCGGGCGCGGTGGACCGCATCCGGGCGCTCGCCGACGACACCCAGGGCCGGGGCGGGCCGACGGTAGTGCTCGCGGCCACCGACCCGGCGAACCCGTACGGCGCGGCGCTGCCCTGGCCGGAACGAGTCGTCGACTCCGGCGACGGCGCGGCACCGGCCACCGGCCACCGGGCCGGGCGCAAGGCGGGCGCGCTCGTCGTGCTCGTCGGCGGCGACCTGGTGCTCTACGTCGAGCGGGGCGGCCGGACGATCCTGTCCTTCACCGACGACACCGACACGCTCGGCGCGGCCGGCAAGGCACTCGCCGACGCGGTGCACTCCGGTGCGCTCGGCGCGATCTCGGTGGAACGCGCCGACGGCGAGGCCGTGCACGCGTCCCCGCTGCGCGACGCGCTGACCGCCGCCGGTTTCCGCGCCACCCCGCGCGGCCTGCGCCTGCGCGGCTGACCGCCGGTGGTTCCGGGGAGCGGGAACGTAGGGTGTGCCGGTGGCCTCGATCTCGCTGACCACCGACTACGGGCTCTCCGACGGGTTCGTGGCGGCGTGCCATGGCGTGCTGGCCCGGCTCGCCCCGGCCGTCCGGGTGATCGACGTGACGCACCTGATCCCACCGGCCGACGTACGCCGGGGCGCGGCGGTGCTCGCGCAGACAGTGCCGTACCTGCCGTGGGGCGTGCACGTGGCGGTGGTCGATCCGGGTGTCGGCACGACGCGGCGCGGGATCGCGCTCGCCGCGCCCGGCGGGCTGCTGGTCGGGCCGGACAACGGGCTGCTGATCCCGGCCGCGGAGGCGCTCGGCGGGGTGACCGACGCGGTGGAGCTGACCAATCCGGACTGGCTCGGCCCGGTCGTGTCCCGCACGTTCCACGGGCGGGACGTGTTCGCGCCGGTGGCCGCTCGGCTGGCGCTCGGCGCGTCGCCGGCCGAGGCGGGACCGGCAGTCCACCCGGGCACGCTGGTCCGGCTGCCGGACCCAGTGGTACGCGCGGAGCCCGGCGGCTTCAGCGCCGAGGTGCTGACCGTCGACCACTTCGGCAACGTCCAGCTCGCCGCGCCGGGCACGCTGCTCGACGGCCTGCCGTCCCGGGTGCTGGTGAACGGCCACGAGGCGGTCCACGGCCGCACGTTCGGCGACGCTGACCCCGGCGCCCTGGTGGTCTACGTCGACTCGGCCGGCCAGGTCGCGGTAGCGGTGAACACCGGCCGAGCCGCCGACACCCTCCACGCCACCCCAGGCGCCCTGGTCACCATCACCCGTCTCCCCCGCGATCTTGCAGTTGGTGCCCCGGCATAACGGGCGAATGCCCCCGGGGCAGGGCCGAAACTGCAAGATCGCGGAGGAAAGCCCTCGGGAGGGCGCCGCTCAGCAGCGGGGGACTGTGCCGCCGTAGATCGAGGACAGGTACGCGTGGCTGACGTAGTTGCCGCCGACCAGGCGGTACCACCTCGTCGTCGTGCGGTACGTGCCGGCGATGCGCTGCCCGGTCACGTAGCACTGCACCGGCACGTGGGCGTACGTGGCGGCCAGCCCCCGGCTCGCGTACGAGGTGCTCGCCCCGGCGCGCAGGTTCAGCGGCCCGGAGCCGACCACCGCCCGCGCCCCGCCGCCGGTCCACAGCAGCGTCACGTCCACCCACGCGTTGTCGGTGAGCCGCAGCCCGTCCCAGAACGTGCCGTCGGCCAGGTCCAGCCCGGCCGGGTTGCGGACGGTACGGCCGAACTGGTCGCGCCCGCCGTTGTAGCCGTTCTGGTACGCCGCCTGCGCCTCCGGCAACCCGCGCGGCAGGTCCTTCCAGTTCTCCCGGATCGACGCCGGGTTCCACCAGTCGTCCCGGGTGTTCCAGGGCCCGACGTCCCAGACCGGGGCGTACTCGCAGCGGCTGCCGCTCGTCGTGCAGACCTTTACCGTGTAGTCACCGGTGTTTCGCGGGGACAGGCCGCGCCGGGTTGGCAGCGCCGCGAAGTGGTCCCGGGTGGCCACTGTGTGCCCGTTGGCGGTGGTGCCGCCGACCAGGCCGATCCGGGTGGCGTACACCCGGTAGGTGAGCGCGGCGGCCGGCTGGACCGCTGTGGTGGTGACCCGGTCGGCGGCCAGGGTCAGACCGGTCACTGTGGCGTCCGACGCGGCGTCGCGGGTGGTCAGCACGACGCGCGCCTGGACCCGGCTGACCGGCTGGTCGAAGACCGCCTCGGCGCCGTCGCGCCACTCGGTCCAGCCACGGGCACGCCAGCCGCGCACCTGGGCCACCGCCGTACCCCCGTCGCCGGTGCGGGCGGCGAGCTGTGCGCGTACCCGGGTCGCGGGTTTCTCCAGGGCGCGCGGCGCGGAGAGCAGGATGCCCTCGGCGAGCGGTCCGGCGACGGCGGCCGGGCGGGTGCGGACGGTGGGCCGCGGGTCGGCCAGCCGCAGGCGGCCGGACCGCCAGGCGACGTTGACGTCGTCGCCGCCGGCCACGGCGAGGTCGACGGACCAGCGTTCGGGACCGGCGGCGCGGGACGGCGCGGCGGTGGGCGGGGGCGCGGCCGGCGCGGGCGTGCCGGGCAGTCCGGCGGCCACGGTGAGCAGGGCGGTCAGGGCGGTCAGGGCGACGACGGTACGACGTCGTGAATGTGCCATGGGCATCTCCTCAGAACCCCCTGATCCTGGCGTTTCCGCAGATCAAGTGGAACCTCAGTACAAATAGCGACACATGCGAATTCCGCTCGGTAGGGGACAATGGCGGGGTGCCCGAAGGCGACACCGTCTGGAACACCGCGCGCGTCCTGCAACGCGCGCTGGCCGGGGCCCGGCTCACCGGGTCCGACTTCCGTGTGCCACAGCTCGCCACCACCGACCTGACCGGCTGGACCGTGCGCGAGTCGGCGAGCCGGGGCAAGCACCTGCTGCTGCGCCTGACCGGCACCGACGCCGAGCCCTGGACGCTGCACTCGCATCTGCGGATGGACGGCGCCTGGCGGGCGTACGCCCCGGGTGAGCGCTGGACCGCGCGGCCGGCGCACCTGATCCGGGTGGTGCTCCGCTCCCCCGCCGCGGTCGCCGTCGGCTACCACCTGCACGAGCTGGCGCTGGTGCCGACCGCCGACGAGGAGTCGCTCGTCGGCCACCTCGGCCCGGACCTGCTCGGCCCGGACTGGGACGCCGACGAGGCGGTCCGCCGGCTCGCGGCCGACCCCGACCGCACCATCGGCGAGGCGCTGCTCGACCAGCGCAACCTGGCTGGGGTGGGCAACCTCTACAAGTGCGAGGTGCTGTTCCTGCGCGGCGTGTCGCCGTGGACGCCGGTCGGCGCGGTGCCGGACCTGCCCGGCACCGTCGCGCTGGCCCAGCGGCTGCTCGCGGCCAACCGGGGCCGGTGGACGCAGAGCACCACAGGCGTGTTGCACCGGGGCGGCACCAGCTACGTCTACGGCCGCCGGACCCAGCCGTGCCGCCGCTGCGGGACCGCCATCCGCAAGGAGGAACTGGGCGAACGGGTCACCTACTGGTGTCCGTCCTGCCAGCCCGGCGTGGAACTTCCACGAAACGCCGAAGATCAGTCGAGATAGGGACGATTGGGTACTTCCCCCTCACCCCTCTGACATCGCATGCTGCGGTGGACCGCTCACGGATCGTCAGCAGCGCGTACGCCCGCCACGCCGGGGTGTCGGCCGGCGCGCCCCGACCCCGGGGAGAGCCATGGTGCTGTTCCGCCGCAGCCGGCCCGGACGCCCGGACCACGCCGCCGCCGTCGTCGTCGCCGAGGAGACCGCGCCGGCCGGTCCCGTCGCGCCCACCGTTCCCCCCGCTCGCGGGCACGACGAAGCCGCTCGCGGGCACGACGAGGAACCGACCGGCGGGCCGGCGCCGGCGCGCCTGGACCCGGCCGACGTCCCGCGCCTGTTCGGCCCGGTGCCGAACACCGCCGCCAGCCCGCTGCCCACGCTCGACCCGGACGGCCGCCCGGTACCAGGCACCGGCATCCGCAAGTTCGTCGACCCGCTGCCGCTACCAGGGCAGCCGGCCACCGCCGGGCTCGGCGCCCGCCTGCCGGTCGCCGTCCCGGACACCATCACCTGGCCGGGCTGCGACTACTACGAGATCGGCCTCCAGGAGTACGCGCAGCGTCTGCACCGCGACCTGCCCGCCACCCGGCTGCGCGGCTACCGCCAGCTCAACCTGGGCACCGACACCTCCGGGCACAACACGGTCAGCCCGCCCGGCCGCCCCTGGCACCTCGGCCCGATGATCGTGGCCCGGCGGGGCCGCCCGGTCCGGATCAAGTTCATCAACCAGCTTCCCACCGGCCGGGCCGGGGAGCTGTTCCTGCCTGTCGACGAGACGGTCGACGGCGCCGGCGCCGGGCCGCTCGACGGTCCCGCGCCGTACCCGCAGAACCGGGCCGTACCGCACCTGTCCGGCGCGCAGACCGGGTGGATCAGCGCCGGCAACCCGTGGCAGTGGGTCACCCCGGCCGGCGAGATCACCCCGTACCCGGTGGGTGTGGGTGTGACGCCGGTGCCGGACATGCCGCCGCCCGGTGCGGGCGCCACCACGCTGTACTTCCCGAACGAGCAGAGCGGCCGGCTGATGTGGCTGCACGACAACACGCTCGGCCTGTCCCGGCTCACCGTCTACTCCGGGCAGATCGCGCTCTACCTGCTCACCGACCCGGCCGAGGAACGGCTCGTCGAGGACGGCGTGCTGCCCGCCGAGCAGTTCCCGCTGGTGATCGAGGACAAGACGTTCGTACCGGACGACGCGCAGCTCGCCGCCCAGGACCCCACCTGGGACCGGGACCGCTGGGGCGCCAAGGGCAGCCTCTGGCACCCGCACGTCTACCAGCCCCGGCAGAACCCGTACCGGCTCACCGGCACCAACCCGACCGGGCGCTGGGACTACGGGCCGTGGACCCACGACCCGGACGGTGGCGCCAGCCCGTGGGTCGCCCCGGTGCCGAACCCGCACCACGACCCGGACACCGACACCGACGAGCCGCCGCTGGCACCCGGTGTGCCGCACCCGTCGGCGGTCCCCGAGGCGTACGGGGACACCCCGCTCGTCAACGGCGTGGCCTACCCGTACCTGGAGGTCGCGCCGCGGGCGTACCGGTTCCGGATCCTCAACGCCTGCGCGGACCGGGCGCTCAACCTCCAGCTCTACCGGGCCGCCTCCGACGCGCCGATGTGGGGCGAGGACGGCAGCCCCGGCGACCCGGGCGCCGGTGAGGTGCCGATGGTCGAGGCGGTACACGCACCGGGACGGCCGGCGTACTGGCCGGCCGACGGGCGCGACGGCGGCGTACCCGACCCGGCCGCCGCCGGACCCGAGATGATCCAGATCGGCAACGAGGGCGGCCTGCTCCCCGCCCCCGTCGTGCTGACCAACCGGCCGGTGGACTACCGGTACGACAGGCAGGACCCGACGGTGCTCAACGTGGACGGGCACGCGCTGCTGCTCGCCCCCGGCGAGCGGGCCGACGTGGTGGTGGACTTCTCCACGGTGCCGCCGGGCAGCACGCTGATCCTCTACAACGACTGCCCCGCGCCGCTGCCCCGGTTCGATCCGCGCCACGACCACCACACCGGCGCGCCGGACCGGACCGCCGCCGGTGGCCTGCCCCCGACCCGGCCCGGGTACGGCCCGAACACCCGTACACTGCTCCAGATCCGGGTCACCGGCACCCCGGCGCAGCCGTACGACACGCGCCGCCTGGCCGACCGGCTCCCGGGGGCGTACGCGCGCAGCCAGCCGCCGCCGATCGTGCCGCAACCGGCGTACGACACCGCGATCGGCACCTCCACCCCGCGCCCGACGCTCGTCCCGGCGCGGGCCGCCTCGGTCACGTTCACCCCGGCCGGCGCGACCGCCCCGGTCACGTTGCCGCTGGCGGTGAAGTCGGTCGGACAGGTGTTCGAGCCCCGGCACGGTCGCGCGGTGGGACGGCTCGGCGTCGGCCACCCGGTCAGCGGACCGCTCGCGCCGGCCACCCTGCCGCTGGGACCTGCCGACCCGGCCACCGAGGTGCTGCACGCCACCGACCCGGCAGTGGCGGTCGGTGCGCCCGGTGACGGCACGCAGCTCTGGCGGATCGTCGGTGACGCCCCGCGCACCCATCCCGTGCACATCGAGGGCTGCGACGTGCAGGTGGTCAACCGGGTCGGCTGGGACGGCACGGTCCGTCCGCCGGACCCGGGCGAGCTGGGCTGGAAGGACACCGTCCGGGTCAACCCCCGGGAGGACGTCGTGGTGGCGCTGCGTCCCGTACCGCCCGCCCTGCCGTTCAAGATCGGCGACAGCGTACGGCTGCTCGACCCGGCCCGCCCGGCCGGCGTACGGCTCGACGCCGGTCCGGTCAGCCCGGTCGACGGCCGCCCCGCGGTGGTGGTCAACCAGATGGTCAACCTCGGCTGGGAGTACCGCTGGCAGACCCGCTCGGCCGGACTACGCGACCAGGGCATGAGCCGCCCGCTGGTCCTGCGCGTCGCGCCCAAGGCACCGACCGGGCTCGGCGCCACCCCGGCGCCCGGCGGCGCCACCGCGCTGCCCGCCATCGCGCTGACCTGGACCGGCAACGGCAGCCGGCCCGTGCCCACCAGCCACCGGCTGCAACGCGCCACCGACAGCGCCTTCACCACCGGGCTGACCGAGATCACCGTGGCCGCCACCGCCACCCGCTACACCGACGCCACAGTCACCCCCGGCGTCACCTACCACTACCGGATCCGGGCCGAGAACGCGGTGAGCTGCTCGTCCTGGTCGAACGCCGTACCGGCGGCGGTGCACCTGGCCGCGCCGACCCGGCTGACCGCGGTGCTGCCGCCGAACGCGCCACTGCGGGTGGCGCTGCGCTGGGCCAACCACTCCTTCGCGACGGGGGTGGACGTGCAGCGGGCCACCAACCCCACGTTCACCAGCGGCCCGGGCACCACTGCCATCGCCGTGGGCGAGGCCCACGTGGACCCGGCGGTCGCACCGGACACCACGTACTACTACCGGGTACGCACGACGTACCTGGGTGCCGCCTCCCCCTGGTCGACGGTGGCCGCGGTGACCACCCCGGCCCGGCCGGCCGCACCGACCGGGGTGAGCGTCACCACGAGCGCGTCCGGGCCGGACACGGCCACCGTGACGGTGAGCTGGTCGGCGCAGACGCCGGCCGGACCGGGTGCCGGGTTCATCGTGCAGCGCGCCACCGACGCCGCCTTCACGCGCGAACCGGCGACCTTCCACGTCACCGGCCGAGGCTTCACGAACACCGGCCTCGCGCGCGGGGTCACCTACCACTACCGGGTACGCGCGACGAACGTCGTGGGCACCTCCCCCTGGACTCCCCCCACCACCAAAACCACCCCCACCTGACCCCGCGCCTTCAGGGTCGATCATGAAGTTGGGGGAGGTTCCAGAGGGGCGGGGCGGGACTCGCCGTCAGGGGGCTCGGAGGGGGGTGCGGAGTTCGGCCAGGGCGGAGGCTACGCCGTGCAGTAGGTCGGTGGCCTCGGTCAGGCGCGCGGCGGACGGGTGCTCGGTGTTCGGACGGGCGTCCTCGGCCACGTAACCGGCCGCTGCCACCACCAGCCGCTCGTACGCGGCCACCCCGTCCTCCAACTGCGCCACCAGCGAGGCGTGCACCTCGTTCAGCGGGCTCTGCGGCGTCAGCTTCGCCGCGCGTTCCACGCCCGCCACCCGGTTCGCCAGCTCGCGCAGGGACCGGTCCGCCTCGGCCGCCTCCCGTACCGCCGGCTCGGCCAGCCCGGTCAGCCGCCCGGCCAGCCCGGCCAGGGTGAGCGCGGCCCGGTCCAGCCGGGCCCACGGCTCGGCCGCGGCGGTGCCGCGCAACGCGAGGCGGGAGCGGACCCGGCGTGCCTCGGCCAGGACGCCCGGCCCGACGGGCAGCCGCTCGACGGCGGCGACCAGCCGGGCGCGGGAGCGGGCCGCGGCCTCGGCCGGGTCGAGTGCGGGCGGGGCTGGCACGGCGGCCAGCGCGCGGTGGTCGGCCCAACGCCAGACGGCCACCGCAATCGCGCTGCCCGCGGCGCCGGCCCAGGCCGCGTCCGGCAGGCCCAGTCCGGCGTACGGGGTCAGCACCGCGGCGGCACCGCCGAGCCCTCCGGCCAGCACGCTCCACCGTCGCGCCGAGTTGCGCAGTCTGCGCAGCCTGCGGAAGTGCCGGGCCCGTTCGTCCGCCATGGTGTCCGCCCCTTCCGTCAGCTGGTCGTGGTCTCCCCGGTGCCACGATCCCGGCTCATGCTGGCCCGGATCTCGTCGAGCCGGGCGGTGGCGGCCGGGTCGGTCGGCTGTCCCACCGCCGGGGTCTCGTGCCGGGCACCGAGCTGCTCGCCGGCCATGCTCGACCGGATCTGCTCCAGTCTCGCCGATCCGGACGAGTCGAGGGTCGCCTTCTGGATCTCCAGCATCCGGCCCTCGACCGAGTTGCCGGCCAGCTCGGCCCGGCCCATGGCGGTGGCGTAGCGGCGCTCGATCCGGTCGCGGACCTCGTCCAGCGACGGGGTGCTGGCGGGCGCGGTGAGCGACGACATCGACTCCAGCGAGCGGGCCACGCTCTCCTGCATCTTGGCCTGCTCCAGCTGGCTGAGCAGCTTGGTGCGCTCGGCCAGCTTCTGCTGGAGGATCATCGAGTTGTTCTCGACCGCCTTGCGGGCCTGCGCGGCCGCGCCCAGCGCCTGGTCGTGCAGCGTCTTGAGGTCTTCCAGCGCCTGCTCGGCGGAGACCAGCTGGGTGGCGAGCATCTGGGCGGACTGCTCGTAGCGCCCCGCCTCGGTCTCGTCTCCCTTGCCGCGGGCCTGGTCGGCCAGCACCAGCGCCTGCCGCGCGTTGCCCTGGAGCTGTTCCACCTCGGTCATCTGCCGGGACAGCTTCATCTCCAGCTGGCGCTGGTTGCCGATCACCGCCGCCGCCTGCTGGACCAGCGCCTGGTGCTGGCGCTGCGCCTCCTCGACGGCCTGCTGGATCTGCACCTTCGGATCCGCGTGCTCGTCGATCTTCGCGCCGAAGAGCGCCATCAGGTACTTCCAACCCTTGACGAACGGGTTAGCCATCTCCGCCTCGTCCCCTCAGTAGCGTCGCGTCTACATCGTTCCAGCCGGACGCCACTCCGGCACCCGTACGCTCCTGATCAACAGTACGACGCGGACGCCAGCACTGCCCACGGCGCGGCAGCCGGGTCAGGCGGCGCAGACCACGTCCCGCTCGGCGGGGCGTACCCGGGTGCTGCGCAGCGTGGCCTTGAGTGGCGAGTCCTGCCGGACCTGGACGGCCACGGCGCCGTCGGAGGTGACCTGCCGGACCCCACGGTTGGTGGTCTTGCGCACGGCGGGCCCGGCCACCGCTGCCGGCTCGACCCGCTCGTCGGCCACCGGCACCAGCACGCCGGGCATCTGCTCGGCCAGGGCGACCGTGTCGCTCACCTCGCGCAGCAGCTCGGACAGGCGGGCGCCGAGCGCGTCGCAGATCGCCGCCAGCAGCTCGCTGGAGGGTTCCTTCTGGCCGCGTTCGATCTCGGAGAGGTAGCCGAGGCTGACGTTGGCGGCGGAGGAGACCTCGCGGAGGGTGCGGTGCTGCCCTTGCCTGCGCGCCCGCAGCGCGTCACCGATCACCCGGCGTAGCAGGACCATCGCACCTCCCCCTGAACGGGACCACCATGCCCGGCGACCGTGCCGGGCCGGACGCGGCGGACCGCTCCGGCGCCGACGGCGACCGCCGAAGCCTTCCCGCAACCGTACCCGTTGGTCGCCACGACGACATCCCACCCCGCCTCTGAAATCCGGGCGGACCGGCCCGCCCGGCGGTCCCGCCGCCGGGTGTGTCGGCACCTCGCCGGCTCACCGGCGGCCGGCCCCCGCCGCCTGCGCGGCGTCGGTGCCCTCGGGGAGGTCGATACGGTCGGCGAGCAGGCGCAGCGCCTCGATCACCGCGGCCGAGCGGATGTGGTCGCGGCCGCCGTCGATGTCGAGCCGGCGCACCTCGGTGCCGTCCGGCCCGGCGACCGCCACGTAGACCAGGCCGACCGGCTTGCCGTCCTGCGGCTCAGGCCCGGCCACACCGGTGGTGGCCAGGCCCCAGTCCGCACCGCACCGCCGCCGTCCGCCCTCGGCGAGGGCCACCGCCACGTCCGGGTCGACCGGGCCGCGGTCGGCCAGCAGGTCCTCCGGTACGCCGGCGAGCGTCGCCTTGAGTTCGGTGGCGTAGACCACCATGCCGCCCCGGTAGATCGAGCTGACGCCGGCGATCTCCACGATCGCGGCGGCCAGCAGCCCGCCGGTCAGCGACTCGACGGTGGCCAGGGTCTGGCCGCACTCGTGCAGGCGGTGCACCACGGCGGCCGCCGGGCTGCCGGCGGGCCGCTGGTCTCTCGCGTCGGTGTCCATGCCCGCCCCCATTTCCCGCCCCACGCCGGCTTACTCGCCCGCCGCCCGGATCGACGGATCGGTCACCCGGATCGACGGATCCGCCGACCGGTTCGAACGGATCAACGGGCCGGGCGACGCAGCCGCAACGCCTGGGCGATGTAGTCGAACCCGGTGACCACGGTGACCACCACCGCCGCTCCCATGATCCACGGCCCGATCGCGGCCGCCGCCTCCGGCATCGGCCAGAGGTACCAGGTGATGGCCAGGATCTGCAGCGCGGTCTTGACCTTGCCGCCCCGGCTGGCCGCGATCACCCCGTGCCGGATCACCCAGAACCGCAGGCCGGTGATGCCCAGCTCGCGGGCCAGGATCACCACAGTCACCCACCACGGCAGCCGGTCGTAGAAGGAGAGCAGCACCAGCGCGGCGCCGGTGAGCGCCTTGTCGGCGATCGGGTCGGCGACCTTGCCCAGCGAGGTGACCAGGTCGTACCGGCGGGCGATCCAGCCGTCGACCAGGTCGGTCGCGGAGGCCACCACGAAGATCAGGCAGGCCGTCATCCGCCAGCCCGCGTGACTCATGCCGGAGGCGATCACGGTGGCCGTGAAGACCGGCACCAGCATCAGTCGCGCGCCGGTGAGCACGTTCGCCGCGTTGAGCAGCGGTACGGGGGCAGCCGCCGTCGACTCCGCCCCCGTCATGTCCCGCATCGCCCCACGTGGCTTCCCCGCTCCATCAGGGCCCGCCGTCACCGTACCGCGCCGGGCGCCGCCGAGATCATCTCATCCGGCACGGCGACCAGGTCGACGCCCTCGGTCGCCGTCACCGTGGCACGGACCAGGTCACCGGGGCGCAGCGCGGCCAGATCGACGCCGCCGCCGACCGGCGCGACGAGCGTGGTCGAGCCGTCGACCTCGGGCGCCTGGTGGGCGGCCCGGCCCTCCACCACGCCGTCGGCGGTGGAGTCGACGAGCACCTCCACCGTCGCGCCGAGGCGCTCCTCGGCGCGCTGCGAGCAGAGTTCGTCGGCCAGGGCGCTGAGCTTGTCGTACCGCCGTTTGATCGTGGCGGCGGAGACCTTGCCGGTCAGCCCGGCGGCCTCGGTGCCGTCCTCGTCGCTGTAGTCGAACATGCCGATCGCGTCCAGCCGCGCCTCGGTCAGGAACCGGACCAGCTCGGCCACGTCCGGCTTGGTCTCGCCGGGGAACCCGACGATGAAGTTGCTGCGCGCGCCCGCGTCCGGCGCCAGCGCGCGGGCCGAGGCCAGCAGCTCCAGGAACCGGTCGGTGGAGCCGAAACGCCGCATCCGGCGCAACACCGGCTCGCTGGAGTGCTGGAACGACAGGTCGAAGTACGCGGCCACGCCGGGCGTGGTGGCGATCACCTCGACCAGGCCGGGCCGGGTCTCGGCGGGCTGGAGGTAGCTGGCCCGCACCCGCACGATCCCGTCGATCGCGGCGAGCTGCGGCAGCAGCTTCTCCAGCGCGCGGGGGTCACCCAGGTCCTTGCCGTACGAGGTGGAGTTCTCGCTGACCAGCACCAGCTCCCGTACGCCGGTCTTGGCCAGCCACTCGGCCTCGGCGAGCAGCTCGTCCGGGGTACGCGAGACGAACGCCCCACGGAACGCCGGGATGGCGCAGAAGGCGCACCGCCTGTCGCAGCCGCTGGCGAGCTTCAGCGAGGCCACCGGGCCGGTGTCGAGCCGGTGCCGCAGCACCTGCCGCAGGTGCGCCGGGGTGTGCGCGTCGGTCTCCGGTGCGACCCGGGCCGGGGTGCCGTGCCCGGGTAGCGACACCGCCGCGGCGCGGCGCTTCACCGGGGTCAGCGGCAGCAGTTCCCGCCGGTCGCGCGGGGTGTGCGCGCCGATCGCCTCACCGGCGAGCACCGAGTCGAGCCGGGACGCGATGTCCGGGTAGTCGTCGAAGCTGAGCACGGCCTGCGCCTCGGGGAGACTGTCGGCCAGCTCACGGCCGTACCGCTCGGCCATGCACCCGGCGGCGACCACCTTGGCGCCGGTGTCGGCGGCGGCCAGCAGCGTCTGGATCGAGTCCTGCTTGGCCTTCTCGACGAACCCGCAGGTGTTCACCACCACCACGTCGGCGCCCTCGCCGTCGGTGGTGACCTGCCAGCCGTCGGCGTGCAGCCGGGCGGCCAGCTCCTCCGAGTCGACCTCGTTGCGGGCGCAGCCGAGGGTCAGCAGGGCGACGCGGCGCCCGTCGGATCGCGGGGTGGAGGAGGAGGCAGACACCATCCGAGGGTACCGGGCCGGTTCCGGTCCGCCGCGCACCCGTCCGGCCGGGTCAGCGAGCGGGAACCGCCACCCGGGCCAGCCGGTCCAGGAGGAACACCTCGGTGCCGGCCAGGCCGGTGGAGCAGAAGACCGAGATCTGGTCCGCGGTGGTCCGGCCGGGGACCGCGCCGGCCAGCACCGCGCCCAGGTCGCGCAACCGCCCGGCGTAGGGCTCGACGGCGGCGAGCATCGGCGGCACGTACGCGGTGGCCTGGCCGGGTGAGTCGGTGACCAGCAGGTCGGCGGCGTCGAGCAGGTCGGGCCCGAACTCGTGCCGGTCGACCTGCTTGAAGCCGACTGTGTTGACGTGGGTGCCGGGGGCCAGGTCGGCGGCGTCGACCACCGGGACGGTGCTGGTGGTGGCGAGCACCACGACGTCCCGGTCGCGTACCGCGGCGGCGGCCGAGCCGACCGCGCGGGCGGGCACGCCCAGCTCGGCGCGGACCCGTGTGGCGAACGCCTCCCGCCGGGCCGCCGAGCGGCTGTACACGGTCACCTCGCGCAGCGGCCGGACCGCCGCCGCGGCCCAGACCTGGGTCCACGCCTGCCGCCCGGACCCCACCACGCCGACGGTGGCGGCGTCCGCGCGGGCCAGGGCGTCCACCGCCACGCCGCCCAGTCCTCCGGTACGCCGGGAGCCCAGCTCCTCGCCGACGGCGATGGCGCGTACCGCACCGGTGGTGGCGTCGTGCAGCACGACGAGCTGACCGCTCTCCGGGTGGCCGAACGTGTCGTACGAGCGGAAGCCGTACCACTGCCCGGTGAGGTGCCCGGCGGTCAGCACCATCCGGCCTCCGCCCAGCGGCGCGGACGCCCGGGGCGGGGCGATGAGCCGCCCGGCGTGCGCGGCCAGCAGCGCGTCCCGCATGGCCGCCACGGTGAGCGGGGCGTCCACGGCGGCCGCGACGTCGTCGTCGGAGAAGAGCAGGGTCATGCCCTCAATCGTGCAACCTGAAGTTGACGTCAACTCCACTCATGGTGGGCTTTCTCACCCCGCCGCCGGTCCGGCCCGCCCGGTGCTACCGTCGGCCACGACGGCCCGCGGGCCGTCCCGGACGAGTGGTGGGCGTACCCGGTCAGGCCAAGACGCCCCGCGTGACCCGACCGTCGCCCGGCCCGCTGCGCGCCGGGCCCGCCCGTCAGAGGTGATTCACCATGGCCTGGATCGTGCTGGTGCTCTCCGGACTGCTGGAGACCGCGTGGGCGATCGCGCTCGATCGCAGCGCCGGCTTCACCCGTCCCCTCCCCTCCGCCGTCT
This sequence comes from Micromonospora sp. NPDC048169, assembly GCF_040652815.1. Classification (NCBI taxonomy): domain Bacteria; kingdom Bacillati; phylum Actinomycetota; class Actinomycetes; order Micromonosporales; family Micromonosporaceae; genus Micromonospora; species Micromonospora sp. NPDC048169. Next base: position 108,438 of record NZ_JBEZMS010000004.1, on the reverse strand, counting down.
TCGCCGTCACGCTCGTCGGGAGCATGGCCGGCCTGGCGTACGCGCTGCGCGACATCCCGGTCGGCACCGGCTACGCGGTGTGGGTCGGCATCGGCGCGGTCGGCACCGCGCTGGTCGGGATGCTGGCGCTCGGCGAACCGGTCAACCTCCCGCGCGTGGCCTGCCTGCTGCTGGTGGTGGCCGGCGTGATCGGCCTGAAGTTGTTCGCCTGATCGATACCGCATCCGGTTTGGACGGTGTGGCGGCGGGGGTACCGAATCCTCCGTAGCCACACAGCGAGACCACTCACGGAGGAACCCCATGGCCAACATGCACGCCACCGCCCGCCCGCGCACCAACGCCGCCCGCATCTGCACCATTGTCGCGTTCGTGTTCGCGGCCCTCGCGATCTTCGTGTCCCCGCTGATCTTCGGGGTCCTCGGCCTGGTCCTCGGCATCGTCGGCGCCGTCCTCGGTGACAAGCCGCTGGGCTGGTACGCCGCCGCCGCCAGCGTGGTCGGCGCGATCATCGGCGCCGTGCTCGTCGCCGCGCTGCTCAACTGACCCGGAACCGCCGACGGCGGCCGCCACCCGAGGGTGGTGGCCGCCGTCGGCGTCGTGGGCCCCCGTCGTCCGTGGCGCGGGCCGTCAGTCCTCGCCGCCGCGCAGGCCGGCCAGGACCTCCTCCAGCTCGTCCGGCTTGACCAGCACGTCGCGGGCCTTGGAGCCCTCGGACGGGCCGACCACGCCCCGGGTCTCCATCAGGTCCATCAGCCGGCCCGCCTTGGCGAAGCCGACCCGCAGCTTGCGCTGAAGCATCGAGGTCGACCCGAACTGCGAGGTGACCACCAGCTCGACCGCCTGCACGAGCAGGTCCAGGTCGTCGCCGATGTCCTCGTCGATCTTCTTCTTGCTGTCCTGCGCCGGGGCGAGCACGTCCGGCCGGAACTCCGGCTCCCGCTGGTCCTTGCAGAACTTCACCACGTCGGCGATCTCGCGCTCGGTCACCCAGGCGCCCTGTATGCGCTGCGGCTTCGACGCGCCCATCGGCAGGAACAGGCCGTCGCCGCGGCCGAGCAGCTTCTCCGCGCCGGGCTGGTCCAGGATGACCCGCGAGTCGGCGAGCGACGAGGTGGCGAACGCGAGCCGGGACGGCACGTTCGCCTTGATCAGGCCGGTGACCACGTCCACCGAGGGCCGCTGCGTCGCGAGCACCAGGTGGATGCCGGCGGCCCGGGCGAGCTGGGTGATCCGGACGATGGAGTCCTCCACGTCGCGCGGCGCGACCATCATCAGGTCGGCCAGCTCGTCCACGATCACCAGCAGGTACGGGTACGGCCGCATCTCCCGCTCGCTGCCCGGCGGCGCCGTGATCTCGCCGTTGCGCACCTTGCGGTTGAAGTCGTCGATGTGCCGGACCCCGTTGGCCGCGAGGTCGTCGTACCGCATGTCCATCTCACGGACGACCCACTCCAGCGAGTCGGCCGCCTTCTTGGGGTTGGTCACGATCGGCGTGACCAGGTGCGGGATGCCCTCGTAGCCGGTCATCTCGACGCGCTTCGGGTCGATCAGCAGCAGCCGCACCTCGTCCGGCGTGGCCCTGGTCAGGATGGACACCAGCAGCGAATTGAGGCAGGAGGACTTGCCCGCACCGGTGGCCCCCGCAATGAGAATGTGAGGCATCTTCGCGAGGTTGGCCACCACGTAGCCGCCCTCGATGTCCTTGCCGAGCGCCACCACCATCGGGTGGTGGTCGCTCGTCGCCTCGCGGGAGCGCAGCACGTCGCCGAGCGACACGTTCTCCGGGTCGGTGTTCGGGATCTCCACGCCCACAGCGCTCTTGCCCGGGATCGGGCTGAGGATGCGGACGTCCGGCGACTTCACCGCGTACGCGATGTTGCGGGACAGCTGGGTGATCCGCTCGACCTTGACGCCCGGGCCCAGCTCCACCTCGTACCGGGTGACTGTCGGGCCGCGGGTGAAGCCGGTGACCGCGGCGTCCACGTCGAACTGCTCGAAGACGCCGGTCAGCGCCGCGATCACCTCGTCGTTGGCCTTGCTGCGGCTCTTCGGCTTGGCGCCGGTGCCGAGCAGGTTCGCGGGTGGCAGCGTGTAGTCGCCGGCCAGCCCGGTGAGCGCGAGCTGCTCGGCGCGGGTGGGCAGCGGCGAGTGCTCCGGCGGCTCCACCGACTTGCGGTTGGCCGGCACCTTCGGCGGCTTGCGCGGCAGCACCAGGGTCTCCTGGAGGTCCACGCCGGCGAGCTCGTCGTCCGGGTCCAGCGGCTCCAGCGGCGGCGGCATCCGCTTCGCCGGCCGCTTGCGGGCCGGTTTCACCGGCGCCTCGTCCTCGGCGAACTCCTCGTCGTCGTCCACCCCGGCCGGATCCGCGCGCAGGCCGAGCCGCTCCGGGATCTTGTTGATCGGCGTCGCGGTGACCACGAGCAGGCCGAACACCAGCAGCAGGAGCAGCAGCGGCATGGCCACCCAGGCGGTCACCGCCGACTTCAGCAGGTCGCCGACGCCCGCGCCGATGAGGCCACCGGCGAAGTCGCGCTGGACCTCGTCGACCGGGTTCTGCCCGATGTGCAGCATCGAGGCGGTGGCCAGCATCATCGAACCCCAGCCGACCAGGCCGCGACCGCGATGCTCGGGGTCGGCCGGAGTCCGCATCAGCCGCCACGCGCCGACCATGAACAGCACCGGCAGGATTATCGAGATGGCGCCGACGAAGAGGCGTACGGTGTCGGCCAGGTGCCGGCCCACCGGCCCGGCGCCGCCGCCCCAGATGCCCACCGCGCTGAGGATGGCCAGGCCGAACAGCAGCAGCCCCGCACCGTCGCGGCGGTGCTCCGGATCCAGCTCCCGGGTGGACGCGGCCTGCCGCCCGGCGGCCCGGAACGTCCAGCCGACAGTGTGGGCCAGCCCCATCCAGACAGCACCCACCGCCCGGCCGACGAACGCAGCCGGGCTCGGCCCGGGGGCCGGTCGCCGCCGTGCCGGTTTCCGCGCCGCCGCCTTCTTCGCCGGCTGACGGGCGCGGTTGTTCGTGTTGCCACGCGGCGACGCGCCGCGCCGCCGGCTCGCCTGAGAGGTACGGCCCGCCATAGAGTCACGGTAACGGCGGTACCCGGTGGATCGCCGCTTTTCCGGGTCGTGTCCGCGCGTCGCAGCACGGGTCGGACCGTCGTTTGTGTTATTCGCCTCAGAAGGGATGCCCGATGGCGTCGCCGGAGATCGAGGACGGTCCGGACGGTCCGCTGACCGGACACCCGCAGGAACTGCGCCCGCTGACCGGTGAGCTGATCGCCGCCGTGCTCGGCCACCGGGGGTACGCGGTGGCCGAGGAGCCGGACGGCGCGCTCGTGGGCCGCTGGGAGCGGAACCTGATCTGGTTCCACCGCCGGGGCGAGGCCGGGGAGCTGCTTCAGGTACGCACCGTCGTGGCGCACCACTTCGGCATCGAGCGGGTGCCCGAGCTGCACGCCTTCTGCAACGCCTGGAACCACGACCGGCTCTGGCCGAAGGCGTACGTGCACGTCGCCGACGACGGCTCGGCTCAGGTGTGCGGCGAGGTCACCGCCGACCTGGAGCGCGGGGTGACACCGCACCAGCTCGATCGGCTCGTCGACTGTGGCGTGACCACCGGGTGTCAGCTCGCCGCCGCCGTCAACGAGCTGGCCGGCGGGGCGCTGCGGTGACCACGGCACGCGACAGGGGGCTCGCCGCCGCGCTCGACGACGCCCGGGACCGGCCCGACGGCGCGGAGCGCCGCGCCGAGCTGGAGCGGATCGCGTCGCGGGCGGACGCCACAGGTGATCCGCGTACCGCCCTGTCGGCGCGCTTCGCGCTGGTCGAGGCGTACCTGCACCGGGGCGAGCGGTGGCGCGCGGTGGAGCCGGTCCGGCGGATGCGGGCCACGCTGGCCCGGCACCCCGGGCTGCTGGACGCCCGCCCGGACGAGCTGACCCGGTTGCGCCGGCACCAGCGGCACGCGGTGGAGGCGTCGTTCGGCACGCCCCGGGTGGGCCTGGACCAGTCCCGGTCCCTGTTGGACGCGCTCGCCGACGAGCTGGGCGAGGACGCCGCGCCGGTGGCGGAGCTGCGCTGCCGGCTCGCCGACCACCTCGGCGACGAGCCGGCGGCCCGCCGCGCGTACGAGCGCTGGTCGGCGGCGGACGCCACGGACCCGGTGGGCGGCTGTCCGGGATGCGCACCGGCCCGGCGGGCCGACCTGCTGGCCGGCTGGGGCGAGCCGGAGGCGGCGCTGGCCGCGCTGGCGCCGGCGCTGGCCGGCTGGGTCGAGCCACAGACGCCACCGACCCGGCGGGGCGAGCGGCAGGCGGCCACGGCGGGCGCGGCGGCCTGCACCGACCAGCCCGAACGGGCGCTCGCCGTGGGGCTGCTGCCGTGGCTGCGTACCGGGGCGGTGACGCGGGCGGCCCGGGCACACGTACGCGCGTACCGCCGGCACCGGGGCGAGCGGAGCGCGTTCCCGCTGCTCGCCGCGCATCTGCGCTTCTGCGCGCTGGGCGGCTACCCGCATCGCGGGCTGGAGATCCTGACCGAGCAACTGCCCGAGCTGGACCGGCCGGCCGACGACCTGTCCGCGATGGAGTTCGCCGCGGCGGGCGCGCTGCTGTGCGGCCTGGCCGCCGAAGCCGGGCTGGGCGGGCGGCGGATCCACCGCCCCGGGCACGGCTCCCGGCCCGCCGCCGAGGTGGACGTGGCGACGCTGGGTACGCAGTTGCAGGCGCTGGCGACGGCGCTGGCCGGCAGCTTCGACGCCCGCAACGGCACCGGGCACCAGTCCGGCCGGATCGCCTCCTGGCTCGCCGAGCGGCCACTCGCCGCGCCGGTGTCGCTGGCCGCCGAGAGCGAGTTCGACGAGGAGCCCGACGCCGATCCGGCCGAGCCCGGCCCGCCCGGCCCGGAGGAACCGGCCCCGCTGGACGCGACGCTGCTCGCCGCCGCGCTCGACGCCCGGGGCGAGCCGTACACGCCTGAGCCGGACGGCACGCTCGCCGGGCGGTGGGGCGAGGCCACGATCCAGTTCCGCCGGCTGGGGCGGCGGGGCGACGTGCTGCACGCCCGGGTGGTGGCGGAGCGGCGGCTGCCGGCCGAGCGGCGCGCGGAGGCGTACGCGTTCTGCAACGCCTGGAACCACGACCGGCTGCTGCCCGCCGCGTACGTGCACGAGCCCGGCGACGGAACGCTGGTGCTGGCCGCCGGTGTCTCCACCGACCTGTCCTGCGGGGTGGCCCCGGCTCAGCTCGCCGTGCTGGTGGCAGCCGCGATCCGCACCGGCACCGCGTACGCCGAAGCGGTCGCCGCGCTGCCCTGAGCCTGCCGCAGACGCGGCGCGGCCCCCGACCACAGGGCGGTGGTGGGCGGGGGCCGCGGTCTGGGTGCGGCGGTCAGCGGGCGGAGAACGCCAGCGTGTACTCGCCGGAGCCGGACAACCCGACGACGCGGTACCGGTAGGCGCCGGCAGGGGTCTCGGCGGTCAGCCGGGCCGCGCCGTCGGCGGTGGCCGCGCGGGCCACGGTGCGGAACGCGCCGCCGGTGAAGCGTTGCAGTTCCAGCGCCACCCGGGCGCCGTCCGGCGCGGCCAGGCACGCCTCCTGGGTGCCGCCTGACACCCGGAAGAAGCGCCCGTCCGGCTGGATCTGGGTCCGTCCGGCGGCGATCCGGCCGGTCCGGCTGACCTGGCCGGAGCAGTCGGTGTCGCCGGCCGGCGGGGTGGGCTCGGCGGTCACCGGCGGGGTGGTCTCGCCGCCGCCCGCCGGCGGCTGTGTGGGCGCGGGCTGGTCACCGGCGGTGACCAGGGTCAGGTTGTTGCGCTGGAGGATCTCGTTGACCGGCTGGAAGAACGTGGTGCCGCCCCGGGTGCAGTCGCCGGAGCCGCCGGAGGTGACGCCCTGCGCCTGGTCACCGGAGAGCCACGCACCGCCCGAGTCACCCGGCTCGGCGCAGACGTTCGTACGGGTCAGCCCGGTGACAGTCCCCTGGGGGTAGTTGACTGTGGCGTTCTTCGCCTGGATCAGGCCGCAACGGGTGCCGGTGGTGGAGCCGGACCGGCAGATCGACGCGCCGACCGGCGCCTCGGTGGAGCCGTTCACCGCCACCGTGCCGCCGTCGTTGAAGTCGGTCACCACGCCCTGCGGCGTCCAGTCGGCGTTGACGCGGACGAACGCCCAGTCGTCACCGGGGAACGAGGAGGCGGCGAACGTGCCCTGGGCGACCCGGTTGGACCCGGTGGTGCGGTCCCCCGGCTGCCCGCAGTGCCCGGCGGTGACGAACCCGCCGACCACGGAGAAGCCGACCGAGCAGCGGCCCGCGTTGTTGATCAGGTAGGCGTCGCCGCCGCGCACGTCGAACAGCGGACGCGGGGCCTCGTCAGCGGTACGCACCCGGACCATGGCGGCCTTCGATCCGGCGGCGGCGGCGAACCGGCGACCGTCGGCCTCCGCGCCCGGCCGGGCGATCACCACCACCGCGTTGTCGGTGACGTCGACGTACCAGCCGGCCACGTCGGGGCTGGCGTCGTCGCCCGCCGCGTCCAGCCGGGTCTTCACCGCGTCCAGCTCGGCGACCCCCCGGGCGACCCGCTTCGGGACCGCGCCCGCGGCCCGTACCCGCGCCTCGCCGGCCGCGTCGGCCACCGCCACGGTGAGCGTGGCGCCGTCCGCGCTGAGCCAGCTCCCGCCGTACCCGGCGCCGAGTTCCCCGCGCAGCCGGGTGACGGTGCCGGCCGCCCACCGCTCGGTCCGCAGCCGCTTCACCGCCTGGTCGCGGGTCAGCGCGAGGTCGCGGCCCATCGCGTCCAGGACCTCCGGCGCGACGCCGTCGGCCGCCGGGGTGGCCCGCCGGGGTTCCTCACCGGCGAACGAGGGCAGGGTCACCGCCGCCGTCAACCCGGCCGCCGCCACCACTACGCCGATGGCTGTCATCCGTCTGCGGTCCATCCGCCACGCTCCTCCCGACCGGCGCAGGGGCACGCCGGCCGTCGGGAGGTACGGAGACGGACGCCGATCGGATGAGGGTTACCGGAGGGTTTCGACGCGCCGTGTCGGGGCGTACCCGGAAAGCGACGGCGCCGGCCCACCGCGAAGGGTGGACCGGCGCGCGGCGCGGTCGGGTCAGACCTCGACGACGGTCGGGACGATCATGGGCCGACGGCGGTACGCGTCGTTGACCCAGCGTCCCACGGTGCGGCGGACGATCTGCTGGAGCTGGTGCGGGTCGGTGATGCCGTCCGCGGCGGCCCGGTTCAGCGCCTCTGTGACAAGCGGGACCACCGGGTTGAACGCGGCCGGGTCCTCGGAGAAGCCCTTCGCCGAGACGGTCGGCCCGGCGACCACCTTGCCGGTGACCGAGTCGACCACGACAGTCGCGGCGATGAACCCGCCGTCGCCGAGAATCCGGCGCTCGGTGAGCAGCGACTCGCTGACGTCGCCGACGGCGAGACCGTCGACGTAGACGTACCGGCTCTTCACCCGCCCGACCAGGCTGGCGCGGCCCTCGACCAGGTCGACCACGTCGCCGTCCTCGCAGAGCACGACCCGGTCCGGCGCGACGCCGGACTCGATGCCGAGCCGGGCGTGCGCCCGCAGGTGCCGCCACTCGCCGTGCACCGGCATCAGGTTGCTCGGGCGTACGACGTTCAGCAGGTAGAGCAGCTCACCGGCCGGGGCGTGCCCGGAGACGTGCACCTTCGCCACGTCCTTGTGCACCACCACGGCGCCGGCCCGGGCCAGCCGGTTGATCACCCGGTAGACCGAGGTCTCGTTGCCGGGGACCAGCGAGGACGCCAGCACCACGGTGTCGCCGGGCGCGATGGTGATGTGCCGGTGGTCGCCGCTGGCCATCCGGCCCAGCGCGCTCATCGGCTCGCCCTGCGAACCGGTGGACATCAGCACGATCTGCTCGGGCGGCAGGTTCGTGGCCTCCTCGATCCCGACCACCAGGCCGGGCGGGATGTTCAGCAGGCCCAGGTCGCGGGCGATGCCCATGTTGCGGACCATGGACCGGCCGATCAGCGCCACCTTACGGCAGTGCTCGACGGCCGAGTCGAAGACCTGCTGCACCCGGTGCACGTGCGAGGCGAACGAGGCGACGATGATCCGCCCCTTGGCCTTCGCGAAGATCGAGTCGAGGACCGGGCCGATCTCCCGCTCCGGCGTGACGAACCCGGGGATCTCCGCGTTCGTCGAGTCGGACAGCAGCAGGTCGACGCCCTCGGCGCCGAGCCGGGCGAACCCGGCCAGGTCGGTGATCCGCCCGTCCAGCGGAAGCTGGTCCATCTTGAAGTCGCCGGTGTGCAGCACCAGGCCGGCCGGGGTACGGATGGCCACCGCGAGCGCGTCCGGGATCGAGTGGTTCACCGCGAAGAACTCGCACTCGAACGGGCCCAGCCGTTCCCGGCCGCCCTCCCGCACGGTCAGCGTGTACGGCTGGATCCGCCGCTCGGCCAGCTTCGCCTCGACCAGCGCGAGCGTGAACTGGGAACCGACCAGCGGGATGTCCGGCTTGTGGGCGAGCAGGTACGGCACCGCGCCGATGTGGTCCTCGTGGCCGTGCGTGAGCACGATCGCCTGCACGTCGGCCAGCCGGTCCAGGATCGGGCCGAAGTCGGGCAGGATCAGGTCCACGCCCGGCTGCTCGACGTCGGGGAACAGCACCCCGCAGTCGACGATGAGCAGCTTGCCGTCGTACTCGAAGACGGTCATGTTCCGGCCGATGGCGCCGAGTCCGCCGAGCGGGATGATCCGCAGGCCGCCCTCGGGCAGCGGCGGGGGCAGCTCACCCTCGATGTGCGCCTCGGTCACGCGTCACCTCATTCTGCGACGCCGTCGCGCGGCGTCCGTCGTGTCGTTTGTTCATTCGGGCAGGGGCAGGCCCGCGGCGGCGCAGTCGGCGCGCAGCTGGGCCAGTTCGTCACCGGTGGCGTCGACGAGCGGCGACCGCACCGGACCGGCCGGGCGGCCCTGCGCCGCCAGGCCCGCCTTGACCAGGATCGTGCCCTGGGTGCGGAAGATGCCGGTGTAGAGCGGCAGCAACTGCCGGTGCAGGGTGAGCGCCCGGGCGTTGTCGCCCGCCTCGAACGCCTCGATCATCTGCTTGGTCAGCGCGCCGGTGAAGTGGGTGGAGGTGCCGACCACGCCGACCGCGCCGACCGACAGCATCGGCAGGGTCAGCGCGTCCTCGCCGCTGTAGTAGGCCAGGTCCGTGCGGCTGAGCACCTCCGAGGTGGCGAACAGGTCGCCCTTGGCGTCCTTCACCGCGACGATCCGGCCGTGCTCGGCCAGCTTCACCAGCGTCTCGGTGGCGATCGCCACACCCGCGCGGTGCGGGATGTCGTAGAGCATGACCGGCAGGCCGGTGGCGTCCGCGACGGTGGTGAAGTGACTCAGCAGCCCGGCCTGCGGCGGCTTGTTGTAGTACGGCGTGACCACCAGCAGGCCGTGCGCGCCGGCCTTCTCGGCCTGCGCGGCCAGCTCGACCGTGTGCCTGGTGTCGTTGGTGCCCACCCCGGCGACGATCCGGGCCCGGTCACCGACCGCCTCGACCACCGCGCGGATCAGCGACTCCTTCTCCGCCTCCGTGGTGGTCGGCGACTCGCCGGTGGTGCCGTTCAGGACCAGCGCGTCGTTGCCCTGCTCGTCGACGAGGTATTCGGCCAGCCGGGCGGCGCCGTCGAGATCCAGGCCGCCGTCCGGCGTGAACGGGGTCACCATGGCCGTCATCACTCGCCCGAACGGGCGCGACGCGCCCCGGCTCGGGGCGGCGGAGTGGTCGTGCGTCATGCTCACAACCTAGCGGACGGCCGCCGGTGGCCCGGCGGCGAAGGGCGACGAGTCACTCGGCGTGCGGCGACGCTGCCACCTCGGTGCCGTCGGGCAGGGTGGAGATCTCGAAGTCGGCGAAGACGTTCGGCGCGACACCCTTGAGCTGGCGCAGGCACTCCACGGCCAGCTCGCGGATCTCCACGTCGGCGTGCTCGGTGGCGCGCATCTTCACGAAGTGCCGCCAGGCCCGGTAGTTGCCGGTCACCACGATCCGCGTCTCGGTGGCGTTCGGCAGCACCGCCCGGGCCGCCTGGCGGGCCTGCTTGCGGCGCAGCGTCGGGTTGGGCTCGTCGGTGAAGCGGGCCTCCAGCCCCTCCAGCAACTCGGTGTACGCCCGCACCGCCGCGTCGGTGGCCTCGACGAACCTCTTGTGCAGCTCCGGGTCGTCGGCGATCACCGACGGCTCGACCATCGCCGCGTCCCGCTCGGGCACGTAGCGCTGGGACAGCTGCGAGTAGGAGAAGTGCCGGTGCCGGATCAGCTCGTGCGTGAACGACCGGGAGACGCCGCTGAAGTAGAAGCTCACCGAGCCGTGCTCCAGCACGCTCAGGTGGCCGACCTCGAGGATGTGCGCCAGGTAACCGGCGTTGGTGGCGGTGGCCGGGTTCGGCTTCTTCCAGCTCTGGTAGCAGGCCCGGCCGGCGAACTCGGCGAGCGCCTGCCCGCCGTCGGCGTCGGTGGACCAGGGCACCTCTTCCGGCGCCTGGAACTGGGTCCACGCGATCAACTTGACCTGGGGCTGAACCATCTCCGGCATTCCTGCGACTGTAGTTGGCCCGCGCCCGGCGCGGAAATCGGGCACGCGGCCGGCCAGCGGGCGCTCCGCCCAGGTGTCCAAGATCCCGGACAGCGGAGCGCTCCGGCGGAGAAGGCTAGACGTAGAGCGAGGTGAAGGGAGCCCACGGCAGGTTACGGGCGACCGAGAAGACCGCCCAGGCGGCCAGGAACACGCCGACGACCTTGGGGCTGAACTGCGCCTCGGGCAGCTTCCAGCCGAACGCCCGGTTGCCGGCCCAGGCCACGAAGAGCCAGGTCAGGAACGGCAGCGCGAAGACGAACAGGAAGTGGTGCCGGGCCGCGGCGGGCAGGTCGCCGTGCAGCACGTACCAGAGGGCGCGGGTGCCGCCGCAGCCCGGGCAGTCCAGCCCGGTGGTGAGCTTGAGCAGGCAGGACGGCGGGGCGTCCGGGTCGCTGCGGGTCGGGTCGCTGATCATCGCGTACGCGATGCCGACGCCGACACAGCCGAGCGCGGCGAGCGGCACCGCCCAGCGCGGGGCGCGGGCGTGCAGGCGCAGCACCATCCGGGTGAACCGGTCGGTCTCGACCGGCTGGTACGCCACCGGGTAGGGCCACGACCCGTCGGGAGCCTGCGGCCCGTGCGGGTACGACAGGTGCGGGTGCGGCTCGGTGTCCGGGCGCGTGTGCGGGTCGGTCGCGGTGGCAGGCCGGTCAACGCTCGTCACGCGCTCACCGTACACCCGCCACGCCCACCAGCGCGGCGGCCAGCGGCCCCGCCAGGTCGCCCGCGACGGGCGGGGCGACCGCGTCCAGGCCGAGCCAGCCGGCCAGCCGGTACAGCTCGGCGGCGAGCGCCACGGCGGTCTCCCCCGGATCGGCGCCCGGCTCGACCCAGGCGGCGGGCACCAGCAGCACCCCGGCCTTCCGGTCGGCCTTGAGGTCGACCCGGGCGGTGAAGCGCTCGCCCTGGCGGAACGGCAGCACGTAGTAGCCGTAGACCCGCTGGGGCGCCGGCACGTAGATCTCGATCCGGTAGGTGAAGCCGAACAGCCGCTCGGTGCGCGCCCGCTCCCAGACCAGCGGGTCGAACGGGCTCACCAGCGTGTTGCCGCGGACCCAGCGGGGCAGCCGCGCGTCGGCGTGCAGGTAGGCCTGATGCCGCCAGCCCTGCACCGTGACCGGGGTCAGCTCGCCCGCCTCGACCAGCTCGGCCACCGCCCGCCGCGCCCCGGCGACCGGCAGCCGGAAGTAGTCGCGCAGCTCCGGCTCGGCGGCCACGCCGAGCGAGCGGGCGGCCATCAACACGAGCGTGCGGTGTGCCTCGGCGTCGGCCGGGGTGGGCGCGTCCAGCACGGCGGCCGGCAGCACCCGCTCGGGCAGGTCGTAGCGGCGGGCGAACGAGTTGGTGCGGTCGGCGGCGGTGACCTCGCCGGCCCAGAACAGGAACTCCAGCGCCCGCTTCACCGCCGACCAGTTCCAGCCCCAGTTGCCGGTCTCCCGGGGCGCGTCGTGCTCGATCTCGGCGGCGGTCAGCGGACCCCGGGCGGCCACCTCGTCGCGGACCCAGGCGACCAGCTCGGGCTGCTCCTGCGCGATCCGGCGCATCCCGCCCCACGCGTCGTCGCGAGCCTTCGCCATTCGCCAGCGCAGCACCGGGTGCAGCCCGACCGGCACCAGCGAGGCCTCGTGCGCCCAGTATTCGAACAGCTCGCGGGGGCTGCGGTAGGCGGCGGAGTCGAGCAGGGCCGTCGGGTAGGGCCCGAGACGGCTGTAGAGCGGCAGGTAGTGCGCCCGCTGGAGCACGTTCACCGAGTCCATCTGGATCAGCCCGACCCGGTCGAGGACCCGGCGCAGGTGCCGCCGGGTGGGCACGCCGGTGGGCGCCGGGTCGGCGAAGCCCTGGGCGGCCAGGGCGATCCGGCGGGCCTGGGCAAGGGAGAGCGATTCCGGTGCGGCCATCGTCGGCGACCCTAATCCAGACCTCCGACACGACGGGTCCAGGTCGCCGGGAGCGGCGGCTGGACCGATCGCCCGTCGGGGCATAGAACGGACAGGTGCTCACCATCCGCCGGGAGGAACCGGACGACGCCGAGGCGGTCGCCCGGGTGCACGTCCACGGCTGGCAGGCCGGTTACGCCGGGATCATGCCCGCAGAGGTGCTGAACCGGCTGAACCCCCGCGCCTGGGCGCAGCGCCGGCGCGACCTCGGCACCGCCGACCCGGAGCACCCGTTCACCACGCTGGTCGCCGAGGACGACGGGGTAGTCGTCGGGTTCACCACGTTCGGGCCGTACCGGAACAACCAGGACCGCGGCGACCTCGACCCGGCGCACGGCGAACTGGTGGCCATCTACCTGGAGCCGGCGCACTGGGGCTCGGGGGCCGCCCGGACGCTGCTCGCGGCGGCCCGCGACGGCCTGGCCGAGCGCGGCTGGACCGGGTACCGGCTGTGGGTGCTGGCCGACAACGCCCGGGCCCGCCGCTTCTACGAGCGGGCCGGGCACTCACCTGACGGGGAGGAGTCCACCTACGCGGTGCCGTTGCACGGTGGACGCGCCCCGATCCTGCTCCGCGAGCTGCGGTACACCGCCGGAGGCTGACCCGGCCGGGACGTCCACGCCGTGCCGCTCACCGCCGGCCGGTGTGAGCCAGCGGCGAATCGGCAGCCCCAGCAGCAGCGCCAGGCTGATCCACACGTATGTGTTGCTGCCGAGGAACCCGTCCACGCCGGAGAAGTCCTTCTCCCAGGACCAGACGATCCGGCTGCACAGGAGCGCGTACCCGATAAACGCGGCGGCCAGCAGCAGACGGCGCCGGCGGCTGCGCGCGGGCGCCGCCATGCCGTTGTCGACCAGCAGGATCAGACCCGGCAGCAGCCAGACCAGGTGGTGCACCCAGGTCACCGGGCTGACCAGGCACATCACCGCGCCGGTGAGGGCCAGGCCGGTGGCCTCGTCGCCGGCGGCGACCGCCGCCCGCGACCGCCACGCCCACACCACGAGCGTCAGGAGTACGAGCACCAGCCACGCGATCGTGCTGGGGTGCTGCGGGTCGAGCCGGGCCACCACCCCGCGCAGCGACTGGTTGGAGACGAACGCCAGCTCACCGACCCGGTCGGTGTTCCACAGCGCCTCGGTCCAGAACTCCCGGGAGGCGTCGGGGAACAGCCCGGCCGCCACCAGCGTGGCCACGGCGGCCGTGCCGACTGTCGTCAACGCGGCCCGCCAGCGGCCGGTGACCAGCAGGTAGACGATGAAGATGCCGGGCGTCAGCTTGATCGCGGTGGCCAGGCCGATGCCCACACCCGCCCAGCGGCTGCGCGCCGGCAGCAGCCACAGCAGGTCCACCGCCACCAGGAACAGCAGCAGCATGTTGACCTGACCGAAGTTGACCGTCTCGCGCATCGGCTCGTACGCGGCGGCCAGGCAGAGCGCGACCGCGAGCGCGAACCAGCGGGTCCAGCCGGACCGGCGGGCCACCGGGTCCAGCAGCCGCCAGATCACCACGGCGCTGGCCAGCACCGTCGCGGTCACGCTGACCGTGATCGCCGCGATCCACGGCAGGTACGCCATGGGCAGCATCACCAGCGCGGCGAACGGCGGATAGGTGAAGCCGTACTGGGTGCCGGGGCGCAGGAAGTCGTAGATCTCCCCACCGTCACGAGCCCAGAAAGTCAATGCGCCGTAGTAGACCTGGAGGTCGAAGAAGCCGTGCCGGACCGCCGCCACGGAGAGGAACACGGTGACCGCCGCGGCGAGCGCCGCCACGGCGACGACCTGCGTGATCGTCCGCCCGGCACCCTGCGCCACAGTCACCCTCCTCGCCCTGCGTAGGCTCACGTGCCATGGCTGCAGGCTACGTCCGGCCCGCGCGTCCCGAGGACGCCGGCGAGATCGCACGCATCCAGCTCGCGACCTGGCGGGTCGCGTACCGCCGGATCCTGCCACGGCACGTGCTCGACAACCTCGACGAGGCGTACCTCGCGCGGCGGTGGAGCGCGGCGGTGCAGGAGCCGCCCTCGGGCGCGCACCGGGTGCTGGTCGCCGTCGAACAGGCGGCGCAATCCTATCTGGTGGGGTTCGTCGCCTCCGGTCCGGCCGATGCCGACGCGCTCGCCCCGGACGAGCCGGCCGAGGCGCTCGGCTCGGGCGTCGCGGCGGTGACCGACCTGCTGGTCGAGCCCCGGTGGGGGCGGCGCGGGCACGGCAGCCGGCTGCTCGCCTCGGCCGTGGAGCACTGGCGGGAGGACGGGCTGACCCGGGCGGTGGCGTGGGCGTTCGACGCCGACGCGGCGACCCGCGACTTCCTCGGCTCGACCGGCTGGGAGCCGGACGGCGCGACCCGCGCGCTGGACGTGGACGACATGCTGGTCCCCCAGCTCCGCTTCCACGTGGCGACCGCGGAGGAAGACCCGACCGCGTAGCGATGAGTTCCGCTCGTCTCGCCGGTCCACCCTCACGTGGTGGGCCGGCGGTCCCGGCACGGGGCAGGACCGCCGTCACCCCCGCCCGCACGCGGGCGAGCCCGGGTGACGGGTCAGGCCGGGCGGAGTTCGGCCACCAGCTCGTCGTCCTCGAACGCGCCCGTGGGGCGGAACCCCAGGGCCGTGTAGAGGGCGGCGGCGGGCCTGTTGTCGGGGTGGTAGCTCAGGCGGATCGGCTCGCCCGCCTCGGCGAGCCAGCCGGTGAGCGTCCGCACCGTGGCACCGCCCAGCCCCCGGCCCTGCTCGGCGGCGTCGATCACCATGCCGCCGATCCAGCGCGACCCGTCGTCGTCCACGCCCCACATGACGTGGCCGACGACCGTCTCGTCGGCGTAGACCGCGAGCGAGTTCCAGACGTCCGAGCGCTCGGTCAGCAGCAGGTAGCGGGCGGCGAGCGCGGCCACGAAGGCACGCTGGTCGTCGCGCGGCGCGACGTCCGCCACGGCCCGCCAGTTGTCGTCGTCCACCGGCCGCAGCGTCACCCGGCGGCCGGTGCGGTCGGAGTGTCCGGAATCGATCATGAAAGCAGCCTAGGTCGGCGGCCCCGACCAGGCAAAACGTTTTCCCGCACCGCGCCGGGGGCAGCCGTGACGGGTCAGTCGAGCAGGGCGTCCAGGCCGACCGTCAGGCCGGGCCGGCGACCCACCTCCCGGACCGCGAGCAGCACGCCGGGCATGAACGACACCCGGTCGTACGAGTCGTGCCGGATGGTCAGCGTCTCGCCCGTGGTGCCGAACAGCACCTCCTGGTGGGCGACCAGGCCGGTGGCGCGTACCGCGTGCACGCGTACCCCGTCGATGTCGGCGCCCCGCGCGCCCGCCACCTCGTCGCGGGTGGCGTCCGGCGCGGGCCCCAGGCCGGCGTCGGCGCGGGCGGCGGCGATCAGCCGGGCCGTGTGGGTGGCGGTGCCGCTCGGCGCGTCCAGCTTGCGCGGGTGGTGCTGCTCGACGATCTCGACCGACTCGAAGTAGCGGGCAGCGCGCGCGGCGAACTGCATCATCAGCACCGCGCCGATGCCGAAGTTGGGGGCGATCACCACGCCCACGCCGGGACGGCCGGCGAGCCACTCGCGTACCTGGTCGAGCCGCTGCTCGGTGAAGCCGGTGGTGCCGACCACCGCGTGCACGCCGTGCTCGACACACCAGCGCAGGTTGTCCATGACCGCGTCGGGGGTGGTGAAGTCGACGACCACCCCGGCACCCGCCTGCGCCACCGCGTCCAGGTCGTCGCCCTGGTCGACCGCGGCCACCAGTTCCAGGTCCGCCGCGGAGTCGACCGCCTTGCAGACCTCCATGCCCATCCGGCCCCGGGCGCCCAGCACACCGACCCGGGCCACCGTGTTCTGCTGCTCAGTCACGGGCCACAACCTATCCCAGCGCGCGGCGCGCGGTCCGGCGGACCGGTACGGCTCAGCCCGTGACCGTGAAGCTGCCGGAGTCGAACGGGCCGACCACCGCGAGGGACATCGGCCGGCCGAGCAGCTCGGCGGCGAGTGTGTTCACGTCCGCGAGCGTCACCGCGTCCACCCGGGCCAGCAGGTCGTCCACCGGCATCAGGTTGCCGTAGAGCAGTTCGCCCTTGGCGAGCCGGCTCATCCGCGAGCCGGTGTCCTCCAGCCCCAGCACGAACGAGCCCTTGCTCATCCCCTTGCCCCGGGCCAGTTCCGCCTCGGTGATCCCCTCGGCGGCCACCCGTGCCAGCTCGGCGCGGATCAGGTCCAGCACCTCGTCCACCTTGCCCGGCGCACAGCCGGCGTAGACGGCGAACACGCCGCTGTCGGCGTACTGGCTGGCGTAGGAGTAGACCGAGTACGCCAGCCCTCGCTGCTCCCGGATCTCCTGGAACAGCCGGCTGGACATGCCGCCGCCGAGCACGTTGTTCAGCACGCCGAGGGCGAACCGCCGGTCGTCGGTGCGGTCGATCCCCGGGCAGCCGAGGATGACGTGCGCCTGCTCGGTCTCCTTCGGCTCGACGAGCGTGGCGGCCGGCTTGGTGCGTACCGCCGGGGTGGCCGCCCGGTGCGGCGCCGGCGCGGCCGGGTCGGTGTCCAGCGGGGTGCCGCGCAGCGCCTGCCGGACCAGCTTGACCACTGCGGCGTGGTCGAGGTTGCCGGCGGCGGCGATCACGATCTGCGGGGCGGTGTAGCGGCGGCGGTAGAAGCCCTGGATCTGCCGCCGCGTCATCGGCGTGACCGTCTCCTCGGTGCCGGAGATGAGCCGCCCCAGCGGGTGGTCGCCGTAGACCGCGCGGGCGAACAGGTCGTGCACCTCGTCGCCCGGCTCGTCGTCGTGCATGGCGATCTCTTCGAGGATGACGCCGCGCTCGGTCTCCACGTCGGCGGCGGCCAGCACCGAGTCGGCGACCGCGTCACACATCACGTCGATGGCCAGCGGCAGGTCCTCGTCCAGCACCCGCGCGTAGTAGCAGGTGTATTCCTTCGTGGTGAAGGCGTTCGTCTCGCCGCCCACCGCCTCGATCTCGGCGGAGATATCCAGCGCGCTGCGCTTGTTTGTGCCCTTGAACAGCAGGTGCTCCAGGAAGTGCGCGGCGCCGGCCTGCGAGCCGGTCTCGTCACGCGAGCCGACCGCAACCCAGATGCCGAACGACACGCTGCGCATCGCCGGGATCGCCTCGGTGAGCACCCGCAGCCCGCTGGGCAGCACGGTACGGCGGACGGTGCCGCCGAGCGGGTCGTCGCTGAGCGTGCGGGTGACCGCGCGGGACGCCGAACCCGGCCCGGTCGACGTCACCCCCCGTCCCGTCGAGGCGGCTGACGAACTCACGAGCACCTGCTCTCCGGAGGACGAGGAACGGCGGGACGTACGACGGCTCCAGCTCGCGCGGGCGACCTGGAGCCGTGGGCCGGCCCGGGTGACGCGGAGGTCACCCGGGCCGGTCGGTGGATCAGCTGTGCCGGGTCCGGCGACGCGGACGGGACTCGCCGCCGCCCTCGCCACCCTCGGAGCGACCCTCGCCGCCCTCGGAACGGCGCTCCCGGTCACCCCGGTCACGCGGGCCACGGTCGCCGCCGCGGTCCCGGCCGGACGGACGGTCGCCGCCGGCGGCCCCACCCGCGGCCGGCGCCTCGGCGCCCTCCGGGCGGATCTTGTCCAGGTAGATCTTGCCGCGGGCGTCGATGTCCGCGATCTCCACCTCGACCTTGTCGCCGACGTTGAGGAAGTCCTCGACCTTCTCGACCCGCTTGCCGTCGCCGACCTTGGAGATGTGCAGCAGGCCGTCGCGGCCCGGCAGCAGCGAGATGAAGGCGCCGAAGGCGGCGGTCTTCACCACGGTGCCGAGGAACCGCTCGCCGACCTTGGGCAGCGTCGGGTTGGCGATCCCGTTGATCCGCTCGACCGCCGCCTGGGCGGCCGGGCCGTTCGTCGCGCCGACGTAGATCGTGCCGTCGTCCTCGATCGAGATCTCGGCGCCGGTCTCGTCCTGGATCGCGTTGATGGTCTGGCCCTTCGGGCCGATCACCATGCCGATCTTGTCGACCGGGATCTTGACGGTGGTCACCCGCGGCGCGTAGTCCGACATCTCGGCCGGCGCCTCGATGGCCCGCTGCATCACGTCGAGGATGGTCTGCCGGGCCTCGTGCGCCTGCTGCAGCGCGGCGGCCAGCACGTCCGACGGGATGCCGTCCAGCTTGGTGTCGAGCTGGAGCGCGGTGACGAAGTCCCGGGTGCCGGCGACCTTGAAGTCCATGTCGCCGAACGCGTCCTCGGCGCCGAGGATGTCGGTGAGCGTCACGTACTGGGTCTTGCCGTCGACCTCGTCGGAGATGAGGCCCATGGCGATGCCGGCGACCGGCGCCTTCAGCGGCACACCGGCCGAGAGCAGGCCCAGCGTCGAGGCGCAGACCGAACCCATCGAGGTGGAGCCGTTGGAGCCCAGCGCCTCGGAGACCTGCCGGATGGCGTAGGGGAACTCCTCGCGCGAGGGCAGCACCGGGATCAGCGCCCGCTCGGCGAGCGCGCCGTGGCCGATCTCGCGCCGCTTCGGCGAGCCGACCCGGCCGGTCTCACCGGTCGAGTACGGCGGGAAGTTGTAGTTGTGCATGTAGCGCTTGCGGTTCTCCGGGGACAGCGTGTCCACCATCTGCTCCATGCGCAGCATGTTCAGCGTGGTGACGCCCAGGATCTGGGTCTCGCCGCGCTCGAACAGCGCCGAGCCGTGCACCCGCGGCAGCACGCCGACCTCGGCGGTCAGCGGACGGATGTCACGCGGGCCGCGGCCGTCGATGCGGACCTGCTCGCGCAGCACCCGGTTGCGGACCTCGGACTTGGTCAGCGAACGGAACGCGGCGGAGAGCTCCTTCTCGCGGCCCTCGAACCGGCCGGTCAGCTCCTCGGCGACCTTGGCCTTGATGCGGTCCAGGGCCTCCTCGCGGTCGGCCTTGCCGGCGATCTTCAGCGCCTCGGCGACGTCGGCGCGCGCCACACCGGCCACCGCGTCGTACACGTCGTCCTGGTAGTCCAGGAAGATCGGGAACTCGGCGACCGGCTTGGCGGCCACCTCGGCCAGCTCGCTCTGCGCCCGGCACAGCTCACGGATGGCCGGCTTGGCGGCCTCCAGGCCACTGGCCACGATCTCCTCGGTCGGCGCGGTGGCGCCGCCCGAGATCAGGGCCACGGCGTTCGGGGTGGCCTCGGCCTCGACCATCATGATCGCGACCTCGCCGTCGGCCAGGGTGCGGCCGGCCACGACCATGTCGAAGGTGGCCCGCTCCAGCTCCTCCAGGGTCGGGAAGGCGACCCACTGGCCGTCGACGTTCGCGACCCGGGTCGCGCCGATCGGGCCGGAGAACGGCAGGCCGGAGAGCTTGGTCGACATCGACGCGGCGTTGATCGCCACGACGTCGTACGGGTGCTGCGGGTCGAGCGCGAGGATGGTCTCGACGACCTGGACCTCGTTGCGCAGGCCCTTGACGAACGACGGGCGCAGCGGCCGGTCGATCAGCCGGCAGGTGAGGATGGCGTCCTCGCTGGGCCGGCCCTCGCGGCGGAAGAACGAGCCGGGGATGCGGCCCGCGGCGTACATCCGCTCCTCGACGTCCACGGTCAGCGGGAAGAAGTCGAACGACTCGCGCGGCTGCTTGCCGGCCGTGGTGGCGGAGAGGACGACCGTCTCGCCGAGCTGGGCGACGACGGAGCCGGCGGCCTGGCGGGCCAGACGGCCGGTGGAGAAGGTGATCTCGCGGGTGCCGAAGGCCCCGTTGTCGATCACCGCGGTGCGGGATTCGGTGCCGAGGTTGGTCTCGGTCATGTGCTGTGGTGCTCCTTCGCGTCGTCGGCCGACGACACGGGAACTGCTCAGGCGGCCGGTCTTCGATCGAAGCGCCCGGGATGGCCGGCGTCGTGCCGGGATTCCCGGGGGCCACTACCGGAGACCGGTGCTGACCGGCTCCCTCTTCGGGTGTCGCGCGGCCGGGTTCTTCGGTGGTACCGCAACGGGGGAGCGGCCAGGCGGCCACTCCCCCGTCAGGTCATCGGCGCAGGCCGAGCCGCTCGATGAGCGACCGGTAGCGGTTGATGTCCTTCTTCTGGACGTAGTTCAGCAGCCGGCGGCGCCGGCCGACCAGCAGCAGCAGCCCACGGCGGCTGTGGTGGTCGTGCTTGTGCACCTTCAGGTGCTCGGTGAGCTCCGCGATCCGCTTGGTCAGGACCGCGACCTGCACCTCGGGCGAGCCGGTGTCGCCCTCGGCGGTCGCGTACTCCTGGCGGATCTTGGCCTTGGCTTCCTGGTCGAGCGCCATGTTCTCCCTGTTTCGTGGGTCATTCGATGAGGTCCGGAGCGGTCGTGGTGACCGGTGCAACGGACC
Organism: Micromonospora sp. NPDC048169; assembly: GCF_040652815.1. Classification (NCBI taxonomy): domain Bacteria; kingdom Bacillati; phylum Actinomycetota; class Actinomycetes; order Micromonosporales; family Micromonosporaceae; genus Micromonospora; species Micromonospora sp. NPDC048169. Next base: position 87,566 of record NZ_JBEZMS010000004.1, on the reverse strand, counting down.
GGTTCCTCGCACCCGCGGCGTCGTGCAGGCACGCGAGGCCCCCGTCGGTCAGCCGACGTCTCCGCCAGCCTACCAGCCCTCGCGCCGGACGGCCGGTCAAGGTGGCCCAGGCGGGTCAGAGCACCGCCCGGCGGGTGCGCTCCACGTCCTCGGCGATCTGGGCCACCAGCGGCTCGATCGCGTCGTACGTCCGCTGTTCACGCAGGTGCGCCACGAAGTCCAGGGCCAGCCGCTCGCCGTACAGGTCGCCGGCGAAGTCCAGCGCGTACGCCTCCACCCGCCGCTCCCGCCCGGAGAACGTCGGGTTGGTGCCGATCGACACCGCCGCGGCCAGCGGCTCGCCGTCGCGGCGCACCAGCCGGGCCGCGTACACGCCGTCGGCCGGCACCGCCGCGTACCTGTGGGTCAGCAGGTTGGCCGTCGGGTAACCCAGCTCACGTCCGCGCTGGTCACCACGGACCACCACGCCCTCGACCCGGTGCGGGCGGCCCAGCGCCGCCGCCGCCGCGCCCACGTCGCCCGCGTCGACGCAGGACCTGATGTACGTGGAGGAGAAGACCGTCCCCCGCTCGGCGACCAGCGGCGCCCCCTCGACGGCGAACCCGAAGGTGCTGCCCAGCCGCTCCAGCAGCGGAACGTCGCCCGCGGCCCGGTGCCCGAACCGGAAGTTGTCGCCGACCACCACCAGCGCGGCGTGCAGGTGCTCGACCAGGACGTCGTGCACGAACGCCTCGGGTGGCAGCCGGGAGAACTCGACTGTGAACGGCACCACGCAGAGCACGTCCACGCCGAGCGCCTCGATCAGCTCGGCCTTGCGGGCCGGCTCGGTCAGCACCGCCGGATGCGAGCCGGGGCGCACCACCTCGGCCGGGTGCGGGTCGAACGTCACCACCACCGACTTGACGCCCAGCTCCCGGGCCCGCGCCACGGTGTGCCCGATGGTGGCCTGGTGCCCCCGGTGCACGCCGTCGAAGACGCCGATGGTGACCACCGAGCGGCCCCAGCCGCCGGGTGCCGCCTCGTACCCCCGCCACCGCTGCATGCCGTTCCTCCCCTGTCCGCCCGCGTGCCGTTCAGGCCGGGGCCAGCACGATCTCCGCGCGGGCCCGACCGTCCCGCTCGCTGACGATAGCGATCAACCCGCCCGCCGGGTCGAAGACGGCGTACGGCCCGGTGATCCCGGCCGGCGTCAGCGGCCCGCCGTGGGACAGCACCCGGGCCTCGTCGGCGGTGGCGTCCCGGCGCGGGAAGAACCGCTCGGCGGCGGCGTCAAGCGGCAGGTTCACCACGTCCGGCGCGCGTGCTTCGAGCTGGTCGAGCGTGGCCGCCTCGGCGAGCGTGAACCCGCCCACGGCGGTCCGGCGCAGCGCGGTGAGGTGGCCGCCGACGCCGAGCGCGGCCCCCGCGTCGCGGGCCAGCGCCCGGATGTACGTCCCGGACGAGCAGGTCACGTCCACGTCCACGTCCACCACGTCCGGGGTGTCCCGGCGGATCGCGCGCACCTCCAGCCGGGACACGGTGACGCGCCGGGCGGGCAGGTCGACCGCCTCGCCGTCGCGGACCCGCTTGTACGCCCGCTGTCCGTTGATCTTGATGGCGCTCACCGCGCTCGGCACCTGGTCGATCTCGCCGGTGAGGGCGGCCAGCGCGGCGCGTACCCCGTCGTCGGTGACCGCGCCGGCCGGGGTGGTCGCGACCACCTCGCCCTCGGCGTCGTCGGTGACTGTGGACTGCCCCAGCCGGATCGTCGCGGCGTAGCTCTTGCCGGCGCCGATCACATAGGTGAGCAGCCGGGTCGCCCGCCCCACGCCGATCACCAGGACGCCGGTGGCCATCGGGTCGAGCGTGCCGCCGTGACCGACGCGGCGGGTACGGGCCAGCCGCCGGATGCGGGCCACCACGTCGTGCGACGTCATGCCGCCGGGCTTGTCGACCACGATCAGACCGTCTGTGCTCACGACCGCCAAGCCTGCCAGACGCCGGTGATCGGCCCTGCGGGGGATACCGCCGGCCGCCGGGGCCACCGACGCGGACCGACGCCCTGTACGACCTGGACCGCCCGATCAAGGGCCCCAACCCGTGCTGAGGCCGGGTGGTCAGCGCACCGCGCCGACCACCGCCCACGCGCCCGAGCGCATCCGCAGCAGCAGGCCGGCCAGCCGCAGCACCACGAACAGCGTCAGCCCGGCCCAGATCCCGCCCAGCCCGAGGTCGAACCCGTAGGCCAGCCAGATCGCCGGCAGGAACCCGCCGAACGCGCAGACGATGGTGAGGTTGCGCAGGTAGCGCACGTCGCCCGCGCCGATCAGCACCCCGTCCAGCGCGAACACCACGCCGCCGATCGGCTGGAGCGCGACGAACCAGGGCCAGGCCGTCATGGCCTGCTCGCGTACCTGCGGATCCGAGCTGAACCACGCCGGCACCACGCCGGCGCCGGCGGCGATCAGCACCGCGAAGGCCACGCCGCACAGCCCGCCGAGCAGCGCGACGCGGCGGGCCAGGAACCGCGCGCCGGCCGCGTCGCCGCCGCCGAGCGCGGCGCCGACGAGCGACTGCGCGGCGATGGCCAGGGCGTCGAGCACCAGCACGGTGAAGAACCACAGTTGGACGGCGATCTGGTGCGCGCCCACCGCGGCGGCGCCGAAGCGGGCCGCGACGGCGGTGGCGGACAGGAAGCTGGCCTGGAACGCGACGCCCCGCACGAGCAGGTCCCGGCTGAGCACGAGTTGCTGCCCGATCACCCGGGGCCGGGGACGCAGCGAGACCCGCTCGCGCACCAGCGCCGCCGCGAACAGGACACCGGAGAGCGTCTGCGCGATCGCGTTCGCCACCGCCGAGCCGACCAGGCCGAGCCCGGCCGGATAGACCAGCAGCGGGCAGAGCAGCGCGGAGAGCAGGTTCGGGCCGAGCACGAACAGCAGCGGGCGGCGGGTGTCCTGGATGCCGCGCAGCCAGCCGTTGCCGGCGGCGGCGAGCAGCAGGCCGGGCGCGCCGAGCGCCGCGACCCGCAGCCATCCGGCGGCGGCGTCGGCCACCTCGCCGGGGCCGCCGACGAGGGTACGCGCCAGCGCGCCACCACCGATCCCGATGGCGATCGCCACCAGCACTCCGGTGGCCAGCGCGAGCCACGACGCCTGCACGCCCTCGGCCACCGCGGCGGCCCGGTCCCCCGCACCGAAGCGGCGGGCCGATCGCCCGGTGGTGCCGTACGCGACGACGGTGCCGACCCAGGCGGTGAGCGTCATGACGGTGCCGCCGACGGCGAGCGCGGCCAGCGGCACCCGGCCGAGGTGACCGACCACCGCGGTGTCGACCAGGACGTAGAGCGGCTCGGCGGCCAGCACCACGAGGGCGGGCAGCGCGAGCGCGGCGATCCGCCGGGGTGTGGCGGCGGTGGCGGGGGCGGCGGTCGTGCTCATCGCCGCCGATCCTGGCACGCGCTCAGTAAGGTCCGCAAGCAGGGTGGCTACTTACTGATCGCGGCCAGGAGTCGAGCGGTGTCTCGCTGTCCCGTCCGCGTTGAGTTGGCACCGTCCGGTATGACCTGGCACGGGGTTGGCACTGTCCGGGTTGAGGTGGCACGTCCGGTACGGTGCTGTCCGGTCCCGACGAGTGTGCGTGTGTTTGGTCTCGACCGGCAGTCAGCTGTGTGCCGATCGGGCACTACGGCGCGCCGACTGTCGCGGCAATGGCCGCGTACTTGCGGTCCGGGCGGTCCGGGGACTGCTGCTGCAAGCGCTGAAGTTCGGTGAAACCAGCCTTTGCCAGGCGGGCAGAGAATGTGTCTACGGGCCAGCGGTATGCCGTGTGGACCTTGTGATCGAACGCGGCCACATCGTCGTCGCTGTCGAAGAAGCCGATCACCAGGTTCCCGGAAGGAGGCAGCATCCGGCGGAACTCGGCGAGTACCGCATCCAGTTCCGATGGCGGTAGGTGGATGGTCGAGTACCAGGAGAGGATGCCGGCCACCGAGTGGTCGGGAAGGTCCAGGTCCGTCATTGATCCGAGCTGGAACGCCGGCCCGGGAAAGTGGGTCCGGGCGTAGCCGATGAACTCAGGTACCAAGTCGACGCCGGTCACGTTGGCGCCGAGCGAATGCAGGTAGGCGCTCCAATGCCCGGGGCCGCAACCGAGATCGAGCACGGCGCCGTCCAAGCCGACGAGGTGGTCTCGGACAAGGGCCGTGTCATCCACGTGGGCCTGCCAGTCACCATCGAACAGGGCGATGTACTGCTCGGACATGTGCGAGTAGGCGTCGCGGACCGGCTGGTTGCTCACGGCGCCACTCTAAAGTCTGCCCGCGTTCCGCCCCGAACCCAGTACGCGTCCGGATTGAGGTGGCACGTCCGGTACGGTGCCGGGGTGCTGCGCGCGGTGCCGGGCCTGTGTGGGCCGCTGACGGCTGAGTTCGAGGTCGGCTACGTCGGCGCCGAGGGATCGGAGGTCCGCACCTCCTTGATCGACTCGACGGGGGTGCTGTTCGAGCTGGTCAAGCCGGTACGCGGCTTCCCGTCGTACAAGCGGCAGCGCAACTTCCCGGGCTTGTGGTGGTCGTCGACGACCGGCGCTCACGTCGGGTACGAGTCGTGGCTGGAGCGCGATCACCTGATGCTGCTCGACTTCGACCCGGCGGTGGCCGGGATCGCGTCGCAGCCGTTCTGGCTGTTCTGGGATGACGAGGCTTCCGGCCGGCGCCGTTCGCACGCGCCGGACTACTTCGCCCGGCTGGCCGACGGGCGGGGCCTGGTGGTGGACTGCCGACCAGTCGACCGGATCAAGCCGCGTGACGCCGCGGCGCGCGGAAGTCGTCGGCGCAAGAGGCGGTCCATCCGGGGCGACGGTAGCGCGGGCGGGTTCCCGCGCGGCGGTGACGTCGGCGGCGGGCTGCGGGTGCGGCCCGGCCGGCGTCACCGCCGGACGGCGTACGTCACTGACGGGTGTCCATCGAGGTCTGCAGCGCGCGGCGCATCTGCTCGCGCGCCTCGTCGGTGGTGGTCTCGGTCCGCGGCTTGCGCTTGCTGGGCATCTGAAGGTCCTTCCAGGGTGCGGACCGCCGGGACATGGCGGTCCTACGGGCGCCCGGCGCTCCGGGTCGGCGCGACGACACATCGCGCCACGACCGGGAGTCGTCGGCGGCTGAACGCCCGGCAGCGGTCCGGGATCACCGGAGCGGCTCGCCTGGCAGCGGGAGCCCGGGTCGGTCTGACCCTGGAGGGAGGCGAGGCCGGGTGCGGCACCACCGCCCGTGACCAGCGCCGCGAAGCGCCGGTCCCGCACCCAAATTAACGTTCACTTTCCAGATGCTGCCCACTGTTCCCGAAATGCGGAAAGATCAATGTCGTCGTCCCGCCCCGGCGAGGGCGGTCAGCGGGCCAGGAAGTGCCAGCCCAGCCACCACCAGAACCCGAACAGGCCGATCCGGCCGACCGGCACCGGGCCCACCTCGTAGCGCATCACGAACGCGCAGACGTCTGCCATCGACGGGATCCGCGAACCCTCCCGGCGCGCGGCCCACTCGACGACCGCGAACAGCACGATCGAGACTCCGAACCCGCCGATCGCCAGTGCCCGCATCATCGGCGCACCAGTCCCCAGAACGTGGACAGCCACGCGAACCAGGCCGCCGAACGGACCAGGCTGTCCTCCAGCAGCGGATCGGCCAGCCGGGAGAAGGTGGGGAAGTCGTCGCCCGCCGCCATCACGAACGTCGCCCCCTCGAAGACCCCGAAGACGGTCACCGGCACCAGCCACCAGAGCGCGACCGACGGCAACCGGCGCGGCGCCGGACGCCGGGGCACCCGGTTGCTCAGGCCGACCCAGATCAGCCCTCCGCCGGTGGTGACGATGTAGAGGTTCGCGGCGGTCGAGAAGGACGGCATCTGGCCGCCGACGAGGGACAGGCAGATCAGCACCGGCACGGAGACGACCGGCCGGTCCCAGGCCCGGGGCGCCTCGACGGTGAGCTCACGGGGATGATCCATCAACCGATTGTCCCCAGCGTCACGCACGGCGGAAAGCCCGGCACGCGTCGTGCTCCCCCGAAAACGCGCCGATCAGCTCACACTTGCGGTGGCCAGCTCCGCGCGGATCAGCCCGACCACCTCGTCGAGCGCCCCCCGCCCGGTGAAACCGGCGGCGAACCGGTGCCCGCCGCCGCCGAGCGCCACCGCCACCGCGCTCACGTCCACCGCGCCCTTGCTGCGCAGCGACACCGCCCACTCGGCCTCGCCCGCCTGCTTGACCACGCAGCTCACGTCCGCCTCGGCGGTGCAGCGCACCGAGTCGATCAGCGCCTCCAGCACGTACGCGGGCTGGTCGTGGCGGACCAGGTCGTCGCGGGTGGCGTACGTCCAGACGAGGCCGTGCCCGGCGGCCGCAGCCGGTTCCAGCGTGGCCCGGCCGAGCACCTCGCCGAAGAGGCGGACCGCGCCGAACGGGCGGGTGTCGAAGACCCGCCGGGAGATGTCGCCCGGGCGGATGCCGGTGGCCACCAGGCGCGCGGCCGTCTCGTGCACGGCCGGGGTGGTCGCCTCGAAGCGGAACGAGCCGGTGTCGGTGGCGAGCGCGACGTACATCCCGGTGGCGATCTCCGCGTCCAGCGGCACGCCGAGCCGGTCCAGCAGCTCCAGCGCGACCACCGAGGTGGCGGCGGCGTGCGGGTCGACCAGGCTGATCCGGCCGAAGCCGCTGTTCGAGGCGTGGTGGTCGAGCACCAGCGACGTGCCGGCCGTGTCCAGCCGGTCGGCCAGGTCGCCCAGCCGGGACTCGCTCGCCGCGTCGAAGCAGATCACCAGGTCCGGCGCCGGGTACGCGTCGTCCTGCGGCACCAGCAGATCCACGCCGGGCATCCAGCGGAACGGCTCGGGCACCTCCGGCGGGCCGGGGAAGGTGGCCTGGAGATCACGTACGCCGAGCCGGCGCAGGCCCAGCCCGAAGCCGAGCATGCTGCCCAGCGCGTCCCCGTCCGGGTTCACGTGGCAGATCAGCAGCACCCGCGCGGCGGCGGGGAGGTCGCGTACCGCCGCGACGGCGGCGGCCCACGCGGTCTCGGTGGGCCCGGCGGCCTCGGTCACCGGCTCTCGCCGGCGCGCGGCTCGTCGTCGTCGGCGTCCCCGGCCGGGGCGTCGTCGGCGTCCTCGTCGTCCTCGACCCGGTACGGCTGGGCCTCACCGGCGTACGAGGCCTTGGCGGCCAGCCGCTGCACCTCGGCGTCGGCGGTACGCGCGGCCGCGAGCAGATCGTCGATGTGCTTGACCTGGTCCTGCACGTCGTCGAGGACGAAGGTGAGCGTCGGCGAGTGCCGCAGCCCGAGCGCCTTGCCGACGGTGCTGCGCAGCATGCCGTTGGCGCTCTCCAGCGCGGCGGCGGTGCTCGCCTGGGCCGCCGCGTCGCCGAGCACCGTGTAGAAGACTGTGGCGTCGCGCAGGTCGGCGGTGATCCGGGCGTCGGTGATCGTGATCATCCCGAGCCGGGGGTCCTTGATCTGGCTGCGCACCACCGACGCGACGAGTTCCCGGATGCGCTCCGCGTGCCGGCGCACCTTTGCCTGATCCGTCATGTCCCCCACCTCCGGGATCACCTTTACCCACGACGACGCCGGATCTCCGTGCGATCCGGGCCGTCGGCCGGAGACGGGGCGCGTGGGCGCCGCCGGGTCCGACCGCCCAACGCTGAAGAACACTACCCGCGCCCGGCCGGCGCCCGCGCGGCACGGCCGCAGTGCCGCGCGGTCAGTCGTCCGTGCCGTGCAGGCGACGGCGTACCGACAGCAGCTCGGTCTCCGGGCGGGCGGCGACCAGCCGCTCGCAGGAGTCGAGCACCTCGCGGACGTGGGCCGGCTCGGCGGCCACCACGGCCACCCCGATCTCGGCCCGGCCGTGCAGGTCCAGCGCCCCCACCTCGGCGGCGGAGACCTCGAACTTGCGCAGCGCGGCGACGATCGGCCGGACGTACGACCGCTTGGCCTTCAGGGAGCGGGAGTCACCCGGGAGCAACAGGTCGAACAGCGCGGTTCCGGTATACACGGCGAGCAACGGTACGCCGGGCGGCGCACCCCGGCACCCGATTAAGGCGCGACCGCCACCAGCACGTCCCGCTCGATCGCCTGGTCGACCCGGTGTGCGAAGTCACCGAAACCGGGGCCGTCCAGCACCCGCAGCCCGGCGTCGGCCAGCACCGCCTCCGCCCGCGCCCGCGGCGCCACGTGCGTGTTCCAGGACAGCCCGAGCGCGCCACCCGGGCGCAGCAGCTCCCGCCACACCGGCACGGCGGCGGTGAGCAGCTCCAGCGGGCTGCGGGACAGCCCCTGACCGGTACGGCTGCCGTGCGCCACCCCGTACGGCGCGTCGGTGACGATCACGTCGGCGCAGCGGGCGCGCAACGCCTCGCGGGCCCGGGTGGTGTCGGTGTTCAGCACTGTGATCCGCTGCGTGGCGCCGGCCCGGTGCTCGTCCCGCGACGGTGCGACGACGACCTCGAACCGGCGGGCGACCAGCTTGCGGTCCCGGCGCACCGACGTCGACTCGGTGGTGTGCTTGAGCCGCTTGCGGCGCAGCCAGGTACGCAGGAACGCCGCGTACGCCTCCACGTCCTGACTGTCACGCTCGATGCCGATGCCGTCGTAGCCGTACATGAGCGCCTGGTTGAGCGTGGTGCCCCGGCCGCAGAGCGGGTCCAGCACCACCACCGGCCCGTCCAGCATCCGCGGCGCGGCGGCGGAGGCGAGCACAGTGACGTTGAGCAACAGGCGGGTGAACTGCTCGTTCGTCTTTCCGGCGTACTTGGGGATGGTGATCAGGTCGGAGTCGTACCGGGCCAGCGGGCGCAGCGGCACCGGCCGCAGCAGGTCGTCGCCGACCCGCTCGAACAGCGCGTACGCCGCCGACAGGTTCGCCAGGTAGGCCAGGTCCCGCTCGCCGAGCCCGGGTTCGGCGGTGCCGAACGTCAGGTACTCCACCCCGCCGATCTCCGTCACCTCCGCGTCGGCCGGTACGGCGCCGAGGACGCCGGAGCCGGCGAACACGGCCAGTTCGGCGCGGGCCAGCCGGGCCGCCGCGTCGGCGTAGACGCGGTTGGCGGAGGGGGCGAGGAGTAGTGCGTACCGGATCACGCCGCAGATTGTCGCAGCCTGCGGAGACGGCGACGGCCGGGGCCCGAAGGCCCCGGCCGCCAGCCGGTCGTACGCGTGGTCGTCAGGCGCGCGGCTTCTCGCGCATCTCGAACGTCTCGATGACGTCGCCGACCTGGACGTTGTTGTAGCCGCCCAGCGTCAGACCACACTCGAAGCCCTCGCGGACCTCGGTCGCGTCGTCCTTGAACCGCTTCAAGGAGCTGATCGTGAGGTTGTCCGCCACGACCGCACCGTCCCGCAGCAGCCGCGCCTTGGCGTTGCGGCGGATGAGGCCGGACCGGACGATACAGCCGGAGATGTTGCCGATCTTGGACGAGCGGAAGACGTCGCGGATCTCCGCGGTGCCCAGCTCGACCTCCTCGTACTCCGGCTTGAGCAGACCCTTGAGCGCGGCGTCGATCTCCTCGATGGCCTGGTAGATGACGGTGTAGTACCGGATCTCCACGCCCTCGCGGTCGGCCATCTCGCGGACCTTGTTCGAGGCCCGAACGTTGAAGCCGATGATCGTGACCGCCTCGGACGAGGCGCTCGCGAGCATGACGTCGCTCTCGGTGATCGCACCCACGCCCCGGTGGATGATCCGAAGCTGGACCTCCTCGGGGATGTCGAGGTTGAACAGCGCGTCCTCGAGCGCCTCCACCGAACCGGAGACGTCGCCCTTGAGCACCAGGTTGAGCGAGGTCTTCTCGCCCTCCTTGAGCTGCTCCATGAGCGTCTCGAGAGTGGCCCGGCCACGGGAGTTGGCGAACGAAGCCGCCCGCCGCCGTGCCTGCCGCTGCTCGGCGATCTGCCGCACGGTCCGGTCGTCCTCGGCGGCCAGGAAGGTGTCACCCGCACCCGGCACCGTGGTCAGACCCAGCACCATGACCGGACGCGCCGGACCGGCCGAGTCGACCGGCTTGCCGTTCTCGTCCAGCATGGCCCGCACGCGGCCGTGCGCCCCACCGGCGACGATCGAGTCACCGGCACGCAGGGTGCCCTTCTGCACCAGCACGGTCGCCACCGCGCCACGGCCCTTGTCCAGGTGCGCCTCGATGGCGACACCCTGCGCCGGCCCGTCGATCGGAGCGGTCAGCTCCAGCGACGCGTCGGCGGTCAGCAGCACGGCCTCGAGCAGCTCCTCGATGCCGATGCCGGGCTTGGCCGCCACGTTGACGAACATGGTCTCGCCGCCGTACTCCTCGGCGACCAGGCCGTACTCGGTCAGCTGCTGGCGGACCTTGTCCGGGTTCGCCTCGGGCTTGTCGACCTTGTTGACCGCGACCACGATCGGCACGTCCGCCGCCTTGGCGTGGTTGAGCGCCTCGATGGTCTGCGGCATCACGCCGTCGTCCGCCGCCACCACCAGGATCACGATGTCCGTGACCTGGGCGCCACGGGCACGCATGGCGGTGAACGCCTCGTGACCCGGGGTGTCGATGAACGTCACCGCGCGGTCCTCGCCCTCGTGCGGGACGTGGACCTGGTAGGCGCCGATGTGCTGGGTGATGCCACCCGCCTCGCCGGCCACCACGTTCGCCTTGCGGATCGCGTCGAGCAGCTTGGTCTTACCGTGGTCGACGTGACCCATGACGGTCACCACCGGCGCACGGCTGACCAGGCGGTCCTCCGCGACCTCGGCGTCGAGGTCGATGTTGAACTGCGCGAGCAGCTCGCGGTCCTCGTCCTCCGGGCTGACGATCTGCACGTCGAAGCCGAGGTGCTCACCCAGCAGCTGCAGGGTCTCGTCGGAGCACGACTGGGTCGCCGTCACCATCTCGCCCAGGTTGAACATCTCCTGGACCAGCGAACCCGGGTTGGCGTTGATCTTGTCGGCGAAGTCCGACAGCGAGGCGCCACGGGACAACCGGACGACCTGACCCTGACCGCGGGGCGCGCCCGAGGACATGGTCGGCGCCGACAGGTTGTCGAACTCCTGTCTGCGCTGCTTCTTGGACTTGCGACCACGGGTCGGCCGGCCGCCGGGACGCCCGAAGGCACCCGCCGCGCCACCGCCACGGCCACGGCCGCCGCCGCCGGGACGGCCACCGCCGCCGACCGGACCACCCGGACGGAAACCACCGCCGGGAGCACCGCCACCGCCGCCGGGACCGCCGCGGTAACCACCGCCACCGCCGCCACCACCGGGACCGCCGCGGTAACCACCGCCACCGCCACCGCCGCCGGGACCGCCGCGGTAACCACCGCCGCCGCCACCGGGACGACCGGCGCCACCGCCGGGTCCGCCACGACCGCCACCGGGGCCGCCGGGACGGCCGGTGGTCGGGCGCTGGCTCGGCATGGAGGCCGGGCTGGGCCGAGGCGGCATCGAGGCCGGGCTCGGCCGCGGCGGCATACCGGCCGGGCTGGGACGGGGACCGCCCGCGCCCGCGGCCGGGGGCCGCTGCTGCTGCCCGCCCTGGATACCGAACGGGTTGTTACCGGCGCCACGCGCCGGCGGACGCCCACCGGGCCGGGCACCGGGGCCCTGACCCTGTCCCGGACCACCGGGACGGCCGGCGGCCGGGGAACCCGGACGCGGCGGCATGGCGTTCGGGCCGGGACGCGGGCCGGGACGGGGACCGCCCTCGGCCGGAGGCTCCCGGCGTACGGTCTCGCGCTGCTGCTGGCGGGCGGCCTGGGCGGCCTTGACCGCGGCCTCCTGCTCAGCCTTGAGCGCGGCGGCACGCGCCTCGGCGGCCGCCACTTCGATGTCGTGCGCGCTCGCCGGCTTGGCGACCGGAGTCGCCGGCTGCGGCGGGCCGGGGACCGGGCCCTTGGGCTTCGGTCCAGGGGTCGGCGCGGCCGGACGCCGGGGCGGCATCGGCCTGGCCGAGACCCGGGGGGCACCCGGGGTCGGGGTGGGCGTCGGGGTCGGTGCCGGGCCACTGGGCGCGGCAGCCGGCGGACCGGCGGGCGCCGACGAACCGGCTACGAACGCGCTACGCAGCCGTCGGGCGACAGGCGCCTCGACGGTGCTGGACGCGGACTTCACGAACTCGCCCATCTCCTTGAGCTTGGCGAGAACGGTCTTGCTTTCGACCCCGAGCTCCTTGGCAAGCTCGTGTACGCGGGCCTTTCCTGCCACTGCACTCCTCACTCCGAGGTCGTGCGGGCAGCACCCGCAGCGACCTCACTCCTGCACTTGAAGCCTGGTCATTTCAGGGACTTCATCGTGTGCTCATGTCGGTCGTCCTACCTTGCTAGCGACCCTCGACCGGTCGGGTTGACCGGTCGTCGGGGGTTGCGCGTCGACGTGCTCCGCAAGCGCACCGTGGTCGGGGACCCCGGTGAGGCGCAGTGCCCGCCCGAAGGCGCGGCGACGCACCGCCTGCGCGAAGCAGGCCGGATCAGGGTGCATGTTCGCTCCCCGACCCGGCAGTCTGCGGGCCGGATCGGGCCGGAGGCTGGAATGACCAGCCTCGTCACCGATCGCGACGACCCGCAACAACTCGCTGGCCGGCGCTCGTTTCCGGCAGCCCACACAGGTGCGCTCCGGCAGCGCGCGTCGTGCCACTGAGAAAGTCTACCCCTAGCTGCCCGAGATCGCGCCGCCCGGCTCCCGTACGTGATCAGCTCCGCCCCGGCCACCGCCCGGCGCGGCGGTCTCCGCGTCGGACCGGATGTCGATGCGCCAACCGGTCAGGCGTGCCGCGAGGCGGGCGTTCTGCCCTTCCCGGCCGATCGCGAGCGAGAGCTGGAAGTCCGGGACGGTCACCCGGGCGGTACGGGTGGCCAGGTCGACCACCTCGACCCGCAGCGCCTTGGCCGGCGACAACGCGTTGCCGACGAACGTCGCCGGGTCGTCCGACCAGTCGATGATGTCGATCTTCTCGCCGTGCAGCTCGCTCATCACGGCGCGCACCCGCTGGCCCATCGGCCCGATGCAGGCGCCCTTGGCGTTCACGCCGGGCGTGGTCGACCGTACGGCGATCTTCGTACGGTGACCTGCCTCACGCGCGATCGCGGCGATCTCCACGGTGCCGTCGGCGATCTCCGGAACCTCCAGCGCGAACAGCTTCTTCACCAGCGCCGGGTGCGTGCGGGACAGCGTGATCTGCGGCCCGCGCATGCCCTTGGCGACGTGCACGACCACGCAGCGGATCCGCTCGCCGTGCTGCGGATCCTCGCCCGGGACCTGCTCGGACTGGGGCAGGACGCCTTCCAGCTTGCCCAGGTCGACGCTGATGATGCCCTTCTCCCGGCGCGTCTCGTGCGCCTGCACCACGCCGGTGACCAGGTCACCGTCGCGGCCGACGTACTCGCCGAAGTGCACCTCGTCGGTGGCCTCGCGCAGCCGCTGGAGGATCACCTGCTTGGCGGTCATGGCGGCGATCCGCCCGAAGTCGTGCGGTGTGTCGTCCCACTCCCGGGTCACCGTGCCGTCGGCGTCCAGTTCCTGCGCGAAGACCGAGGCGGCCCCGCTCTTGCGGTCGATCTCCACCCGGGCGTGCGGCTCGGCGCCGTCGGTGTGCCGGTAGGCGGTCAGCAGCGCGGTCTCGATCGCCGCGAGGATCGTGTCGAACGGGATCTCCCGCTCGCGCTCCAGGGCGCGCAGCGCCGCGAGGTCGATGTTCACCTCTCCTCGTCCTCCAGATCTTCGTCGTCGTCGGTGTCGTCACCGAAGTCCTCGTCGGCCAGGTCGTCCAGGCGGTTGAACTCCACCTGGACCCGGCCGGGCCCGAGTTCGGCGTACGGGTGTTCGGCGGGGCCGGCGTCGGTCTCCAGCACCACGCGTTCGTCGTCGGCGGCCGTGATGCGGCCGGTGAGCTGGCGGTCCCCCGCGTCGCCGCGGACGGTGACCTTTACCAGCCGCCCGGCGTTGCGCCGCCAGTGCCGGGGCAGGGTGAGCGGGCGGTCCACGCCGGGCGAGCTGACCTCGAGCTGGTACTCGCCGGCGACGATGTCGCCACCGGCCTCCTCGGCCGCGTCCAGCGCCGCCGAGACCGCGCGGGAGACGTCCGCCACGGCGTCCAGGTTGATCCCGCCGTCGGCGTCCACGATCACCCGGACCACGTGCCGCCGGCCGGCGCGGGAGACGGAGAGGTCCTCCAGGTCGTAACCGGCCGCCGTGACGACCGGTTCGATCACCTCGCGCAGCCGGTTGCGGCGGGCGGCGAGGTCGCCGCGGGGTGCGCCGCTCCGGTCCGTGCCGCGGGGCCCGTCGGACCGGCGGGGCCGCCCGGCGGGCCCCGTCGGCCGGGTGGCACGGCCACGCTGCGTCATTGCGCGCACCTCTCCTGCTGTTGCCACGACCCGCGGGCCGTGTTGTCCGGGCCGGTGCGGGCGTTCGGCCCGCCATACCGGCGCGCCACCGGGGCGTCCGCGCCCGGTGGTTGCGCAGAGCGTAACGCTTGTGGCCGTCGACGGACCCGGCGGCGCACCGAGACCCTGACCCACAAGGCAGCGCGGATGGTGTTGACTCTGTCAGGTGGGGATCGGCAGAACACCAACCAACCAGGTCGGAGCGGGGCATTCCCGGCGCTGGCTGCTACGCGCCGGCGGGCTCGTGGCGCTCGGCGGCGCGACGGCGCCGCTGACCGGTTGTGATCTTTTCGACCGCGACAAGGAGCCACCGGCGCCGGACGCGCTGGAGCCGCTGGCCGCCGAGGCGCTCGCGCTGGAGGCCCGCTACCGGGCCGCCGCCACCGCCGCGCCGGCGCTGGCCGGGCGGCTCACCCCGATCGCCGACGCGCACCGGGCGCACGCCGAGGAGCTACGCCGGGTGATCGGCCGGCCGGCACCCTCCGGCGCCCCGGCGGCCGGGGCCTCGGCGAGCGCGCCCGCCCCCGACGCCGTGCTTCCCGAGCTGCGCCGGGCCGAGCAGGAGGGCCGCGTGAACGCGGCCCGGGCGTGCGCCGAGGCGCCGGCCGAGCGGGCCGCGCTGCTCGGTTCGATCGCCGCCGCGCGCGCCACCCACGTGGAGGCACTCAAGTGAACGAACGCACCGAGCGGAGCGAGGGCCGTGCGGGCACGCCCGGCCGGAACAGCGTGAACCCGACGAACGGCCCGGCCACGGCCCTCGCCGACGCGCTCGCCGCCGAGTACGCGGCGATCTGGGCGTACGGGGTGATCGGCGTGCACCTGACCGAGGCGGCGCGTACGGCGGCCCGCGCCGCCGAGGCGGCCCACCGGTCCCGCCGCGACGCGCTGCTGCTCCAGCTCGCCGAGGGTTCCGGGCAGGTGCCCGCCGACCGGGCCGGATACGCGCTGCCCTATCCGGTGACGGACCGGGCCAGCGCGCTGCGCCTGGCGGTGGAGATCGAGGAACGGACGGCCGGGCACTGGCGGGCCGCGCTGCCGCACACCACCGGCGCGGACCGCAACACCGCGCTTGCAGCGCTCACCGACTGCGCGTTGCGCGCCACCCGCTGGCGCCGCACGGCGGGCGTGACACCGGTCACCGTCGCGTTCCCGGGCCGCCCCGCGTGAGCGTGCGGCCGGTCACCCGGCGGAACCCTCCGGTTGCGTAGCGCATACCAGGTATGCATACTCACGACCATGTCCATCCGTCACGGCCTGCTCGCCCTGCTCGAACGCGGTCAGATGTACGGCTACCAGCTCCGTGCCGCGTTCGAGGAGTCCACCGGGTCGACCTGGCCGCTGAACATCGGACAGGTCTACACCACGCTGGCCCGGCTGGAACGTGACGGCCTGGTGCGCCCGCTCCCGGAGAACGAGAGCGGGCAGCGGCCGTACGAGATCACCGACGCCGGACGCGCGGACCTGGCGCTCTGGTTCGCCACGCCGATCAGCCGCGCCGACCGCCCCCGCGACGAACTGTCGATCAAACTGGCGCTGGCGCTCACCACCCCGGGCGTCGACGTGCGGGCGGTGGTGCAGACCCAGCGCACCGCCACCATGCGCGCGCTCCAGGAGTTCACCCGGTTGAAGTACACGAGCGACAAGCCGGAGGATCTACCCTGGCGGCTGGTGCTGGACGCGATGATCTTCCAGACCGAGGCCGAGGTGCGGTGGCTCGACCACTGCGAGACGAGCCTGGTCCGGCACCGCCCGGCGCCGATCCGGGCGGTCGACCACTCCGAGGCGGTGGACCGGGCCGGCGACGAAGCCCGCCGGTGACCCGGCACGGGAGGCACTGATGGACCCGATCGACGGGGTGCTGGAACTGCGGGACGTACGCCGGACCCACGGCGCCGGCGAGGCCGCCGTGCACGCGCTGCGCGGCGTGAGCCTGACCGTGCGGGCCGGTGAACTGGTGGCGGTGATGGGCCCCTCCGGGTCCGGCAAGTCCACGCTGCTGGCGCTGGCCGGCGGCCTGGACCGGCCCACCGGCGGCGAGGTGGTGGTCGAGGGCGAGGCACTGGTCGGGCTCTCCGCCCGCGAGCTGGCCCGGCTGCGCCGCCGCCGGATCGGATACGTCTTCCAGGACCTGAACCTCCTCGGCAGCCTGACCGCCGTGGAGAACGTGGCGCTGCCGCTGGAACTGGACGGCACCGGCGTACGGGCGGCCCGCCAGTCGGCCCTGGCCGCGTTGCGCGAGGTCGACCTGGAGGACCTGGCCGACCGCTTCCCGGACCAGATGTCCGGCGGCCAGCAGCAGCGGGTGGCGATCGCCCGGGCCCTCGTCGGCGAGCGCCGCCTGGTCCTCGCCGACGAGCCGACCGGCGCGCTGGACTCCCAGACCGGCGAGGCGGTGCTGCACCTGCTGCGCCGCCGGGTGGACGCCGGAGCGGCGGGGGTGCTGGTCACCCACGAGGCCCGGCACGCCGGCTGGGCGGACCGGGTGGTCTTCCTGCGCGACGGCGTGATGGTCGACTCGACCGCCCCGCTGATCGGCGTCGACCACCTGCTCAGCGGCAGCATCCGGTGACCGGCGGCCGCCTCGCCGCCGTAAACGGGTCGTGGCGGACCGCGCTGCGGATCGCCCGCCGGGAGGCCCGGCGGGCCCGGCGGCGCACGCTGCTGGTGCTGGTGATGATCGCGCTGCCGGTGTTCGGCCTCAGCTTCGCCGCGGTCAGCTACGACATGGGCGATCTGACCCGGGCCGAGCGCATCGAGCGCCAGCTCGGCGGCGGCGACGTCGCGCTGCGCTGGGAAAGCCTGGTGCCTGTGACGCAGGACGCCTGGGGCGAGTCGGCCTGGCCGGTCCAGGGCGAATGGGTCGGCCGGACCCGCCCGGCGACCGCCGAGGAGGTGCGCGCGCTGCTGCCCGAGGGCAGCCGGGTCGCCCGCACGCGCTGGTGGATGACGTTCTCGACGCGGGTCGGCCGGCACGTCGAGTCGATCGAGGCGCGCGCCCTGGACCTGACCGACCCGCTCACCCGGCCGCTGGCCGAGGTACGCGACGGCCGGCCGCCGGTACGCCCCGACGAGATCGCGGTCAGCCCGGCGGCGCTGCGCCGGCTCGAGACCCGCATCGGCGACCCGGTACGCAGCATCGACGGCGCCACGTACCGGGTGGTCGGGGTGGTGGAGTACCCGGACAACCTCCGGGACGTGGTCACGATGGCCGGGGTGATCCCGGAGGCCGCGGTCGGCAGCGACACCTGGCTGGTGGACCTGCCCGGCCCGCTGGACCCGGGGCTCGTCGACCGGCTGAACGCGCAGGGCATCCAGGTCGTCGTCCGTGACCCGCTGCCGGGACGGCAGGAGTTCACCCGCGGCATGCGCGTACCGGACGCTGACGAGGCCGGCGTCGTCGGAGTGGTCGGCGGGCTGGGCCTGCTGGAGGTGGTGCTGCTGGTCGGCCCGGCCTTCGCGGTGAGCGTCCGGCGTCGGCGGCGGGACCTCGCGCTCGTCGCGGTGGCCGGTGGCGACGCCTCCCACCTGCGCCGGATCGTGCTCGCCGACGGGGTGGTGCTCGGCGCCGGCGGGGCCGCCCTCGGCCTGCTGCTCGGCATCGGCGCCGCGTTCGCCGGCCGGCCGCTCGTCGAGCAGTACGTGCTCGGGGAGCGCCTCGGGGCGTACCGGATCTTCCCGAGCGCGCTGGTGGCGATCGCCGCGACGGCGGTGCTGGCCGGGGTGCTGGCGGCGATGGCGCCGGCCTGGACGGCGGCCCGGCAGGACGTGGCGACCGGCCTGGCCGGCCGGCGCGACGCGACCCGGCCACGCCGCCGCTGGCTGCTGATCGGGGTGGCGCTCACCGTCGCCGGAACCGCTCTCGCCGCGTTCGCCGCCGGCCGCACCTCGCAGACCGGTGTGCTGGCCGGCGTCGCCCTGGGTGAGCTGGGGCTGGTGTTCTGCACCCCGACGCTGGTCGGGGTCCTGGGCCGGGCCGGCCGGCTGCTGCCGCTGACGCCCCGGCTCGCGTTGCGCGACGCCAGCCGCAACCGGTCGTCGGCCGCGCCCGCCATCTCGGCGGTGATGGCCGCGGTCGCCGGAAGCGTCGCGATCGGCGTCTACGTGGCGAGCGACGAGACCCGCTCCCGGGAACTCTGGCAGCCGGGCCTGCCGCCGGGGAACGTGCTGCTCACCCACTCCGGCGACATCCCGGCGGATCCTCCGTCGGCCGACGTCGTCGCCACCCGGGCCCGCACCGTCCTGCCCGACGCCACTGTGACGCCCGTCGCGATTCCCGGCTGCGCCGGCAGCGTCCGGGAGAAGGACGACTGCGCCGCGTACGCGGTCGTTCCGCCCGAGCAGCGCTGCCCGTACACCTCCTCCGACCCGGTCCCCGACTCGGCCCGGCGCGATCCGCGCTGCGTGATCCCCTTCCAGGAGCCGGTCGACGTGTACCTGCCGGTGCTCGTGGACGACGGCGCCGCGCTGGCCCCACTCACCGACGCGCCCGCCGACGAACTGGCCGCCGCGCGCCGGACGCTCGCCGCCGGGGGCGTGGTGGTCACCGACGCCCGGCGGGTGACGGACGGGCAGGTCCGGGTGGAGGTCAACTACAACTCCGGCGGCCCGCCCACCGGGCGTCTCCTGCCCGGGTACGCGCTGCGCGGCGGTCTCAGCGTCGACCGGCTGGTGCTCTCCCCCGCCGCCGCGGACGCGCTCGGCCTGTCCGCCGTGCCGTTGGGCTACCTGCTGGACACCGCCGGCTCGCCCACCGAGCAGCAGACCGAGATGCTGACCGACGAGCTGTTCGAGATCGGGCCCATGTCGGCGCAGGTGGCGACCGCCGACCCGCCGTCGGACCAGCGGCCGATGCTGCTCCTGCTGGCGGTGGCCTCCGGGGTGATCACGCTCGGCGCCGCCGCCGTGGCCACCGGCCTCGCCGCGGCCGAGGGCCGCCGGGACCTGTCCACGCTCGCGGCGGTCGGCGCCGATCCCCGGGTACGACGCCTGCTGTCGCTCTGCCAGGCCGGGGTCATCGCGGTCCTCGGCTCCGCACTGGGCATCGTCGCCGGGCTCGGCTCCGCCGTGGTCGTCCTCGCCGCGCTCAACCAGCGGTACGCGGACTCCTGGCCGGTGCAGCCGCCGTACCCGGTGACGGTGCCCGGCGTGACGCTCGCCGCGCTGGTCGTGGTACCGCTGGTGGCGATGGGCGGCGCCGCGCTGTTCACCCGGTCCCGCCTGCCGATCGAACGCCGCCTCGACTGACTGACCGTCCGAGGGATGACGGACCACGGTGCGGGCGGCACACTTGTCGGATGTCAGCCCTGGGATCCCTCACCCGCCGTCTCGGTCACCAGCGTTGGTTCGGCGCCACCATGCGCCTGCTCGTCCCGGCCGACCGGCTGGTCGGCCGGATGACGAAAGGGCGCGTGGTCGCCTTCGGGCTGGTGCCCACGCTGGTGCTCACCTCCACCGGCCGCCGCTCCGGCAAGCCCCGCAGCAACCCCCTGGTGTACGTCCCCGACGGCGACGCCTACGTGGTGATCGGCTCGAACTGGGGGCAGCAGCACCAGCCGTCCTGGACGTTCAACCTGATGGCCAACCCGGGCGCCGAGGTGGACGTCAAGGGGCGCCGGATCCCGGTCACCGCCGAGCAGGTCACCGGCGAGGAACGGGAACGGCTGTTTCAGCGGCTGGTGCAGGAGTGGCCCGCGTACCGCACGTACGTCGAGCGGGCCGGTGGCCGCGAGATCCGCGTGTTCCGGCTGGTCCCGAACGCCTGAGCGAGGGCTCACCGTGGCCGGAGTCGCGACGAGCAGTCGCCGTCGTGATCCGGTCGGAGCAGGCAGCGGCGTCCCTCGGCCAGGTTGCGGTCGCAGAAGACCCAGTGCCGCACGTTCTGATCGTCCTCGGGAGAGACGCTGGTGCCGCCTGGTTCGGTCTGCGGGAGGACGTGGCTCCAATGTGCGACCACACGGGCGAGTCGCTGCGCAGACACGAGGTCGTTGACGACCATCGGCAGATGGATGATCCACCGCTCGGTCATCGCTCCTGCTCCTGCTCCCGCCCGGCCCGCGCACGGGCCTGCTCGGACTGCCAGCGCCGCAGGGCGTCCTTCACCCGGCCGGTCTCCCGGCGGCTCTCGGCCAACGCGTCATAGACCGTCGCGAGATCGCCCGCCACCAGGTCCAGGAACTCCCGGACCTGTTCGGGATCGAGCCCGCGTCGGCCCAGCGGTGCGGAGCTGAACGTTCGTTCCCGTACCTGCCAGGGGCGCAGCGTCTGGTACGCCGCAGAGCGATAGCACATCGCATGGCGCTCGGGCCGACGGTCGCGTCGGCGTCGGAACGGGATGATCCTCATCGAACCTGTCCTTCGTCGGTGCCATCCGGCCGTGGAGAGCGGGCCGATTACAACCCGCTCCCGGCACCTGTCGTCGCAGCGTGATCGCGGTACGCCGACAGGGCTCACACGGGCCGCTCCGAATAGGTCGGCGTGGGTAGCATCCCGATTACGCAGAGCAGGGGCAGCGGTGAGCAGTGGGCCCACACGCAAGCCCACAGCCGGAGAGGGCGGCATGGACCGTTTCGGGGACATACTCAGGCAGCATCGGGTAGCCGCGGGTTGGTCACTGCGGAAGTTCGCCGACCTCATCAGGTACGACTTCGGCTACCTCGGGCAGATCGAGCGTGGCGACCGCCCCGCCAACCCTGCCGTCGTGGCCGCCTACGACCGGGCGCTGTCGAAGAACGGCTCGCTCAAGAAGGCGTACGACAGCAGCTGTGCCGACGACATCGACATGCCGAGAAGGTCGGTCCTCCAAGCCATGACTTCGCTCGCCGCTCTTCCCACAGTCGACCGGCTGGTCGGCTGGGAGGCGCTGCGGCACGGCCTCGACACAGCGGTCGACGTCGGCTCCGACGCGTGGGGAGAAATCGTCGCCTCCTACGGCACGGCCTACTATCGCCAGCCACACGACCAGCTGATGACCCAACTCGGCCGGGATCTGACAGTCCTCCAGCATCAACTCGCCGCAGCTGACGATCGGCGCCGCCCACAGCTGCTACGTGCCGCCGCGGCGCTGTCGGTGATCGTCGCGCTCAGCCTCGTCGCGTCGGGACACGCCCTGCTGTCGAGGAGATGGTGGGCCAGCGCCCAGAGAGCCGCCGACGAATCCCGCGATCCCGACACACGAGTCCTGACGCGTGCCTGGGACATCGTCAACGGCTGCTACGACGGTCGACGGCCTGACGCCGTCGTCACGATCTCCGAAGAGGTCCTGCCGCTCGTCGCCAGGCCGTCCGCAGCCACTTGCGGTCTGCTGGCGGGCCGGGCGCAGGCGCTCTCCCTCGCCGGCCGGCACGACGAGGCGGTCGCGACCGTGCGTCATCTGAGCGAGCAGATCGAGAAGCTCCCGGCAACCGTCGTCGGGGACGTCGAGTCGCTGTGGGGCTGGCCGGAACACCGCCTGCGGCCCTGCGGCGGTTCCCGGCGGACGTGCTGGCGGTCGCCGTACACGGTCCGCTCGCGCACGGCGACGACGACGGCGGCGGGGACCGCGAGGTCGGCCTGCTGGTCGTCACCTACCGGCCCGGCGCCGGGCCGCCGCCCGCCACGCGGCGGGTGGACGGGGTGCTCGTCGACCTGACAGTGGCCGGGGCGGACGACTACCTGCGCCGGGCGACGACGATCACGTCCCGCTGGCCGCTGGCAGCGGACCGGTACGTGACCACCCGCGCCCTGCACGATCCGACCGGCTGGCTGCGGAAGCTGCGCGACGAGCACCTGGCGCGGCTGGCGCGGGCCCGGCCGGCCGAGTTCACCGGTGTCGCGCGGCAGGCGTGGTACCGGGGCAGCGCGGCGCACGCCCGCGCGTTGCGGCTGGCCGAGTGGTACGAGACGGACCAGGCGCTGCTGATGCTCGGCGAGGCGCGGCTGGCCGCCGCGACGGTGCAGGGACTGTTCAGCCGCACCTACTTCCGCGACCCGGGGGACGCGGTGCGGCGTACCGGGCTGGCCGGGGCGGACATGACGGAGGTCGGCGCGGTGCTGACCCGGCAGGCCGAGGAGCTGGCCGCCCGGGGACGGCCGGTCGACGGCACCATCGACGACCTGCTGTCCGGTTGACGGCCGGGGTGGCTCAGCCTCAGCCGATACCGCCGCTGACGCCGATCAGCGCGCCGATCAGGTAGGTCGCGCCGGCCGCCAGCGCGCCGAGCAGCAACTGCCGCAGACCGGCACGCCACCAGGCGCGGTTGGTGAACCGGGCCACGATCGCACCGGCGACGAAGAGGCCGACGCCGCCGACGGCGAGCGCCAGCCAGAGGCTGGTGAAGCCGAGAAGGTACGGCAGCAGCGGCACCAGCGCGCCGATCGAAAAGCAGACGAACGACGAGATCGCTGCGGCCCACGGGCTGGGCTGGTCGTCGGGGTCGACGCCCAGCTCCTCCCGTACGTGCACCCGCAGCGCCTCCTCCGGGTTGGCGCGTACCGCCTCGGCGACCTGTGTCGCCAGTTCGCGGGACAGTCCACGGGCGACCCAAGCGTCTGCGAGTTCCCGGGCCTCGGCCTCCGGGTGGCGTTCCAGCTCGCGCCGCTCCTTGGCCACCTCGGCGGCGACCTGCTCGTTCGCCGACCGGACGCTCGTGTACTCGCCGAGGCCCATCGAGATGGCGCCGGCCACCAGGCCGGCCGCGCCGGTGAGCACCACGCTGCGCGGCGACACCCCGCCGCCGCCCACACCGGCGATCAGCGCGATGTTGGTGACCAGCCCGTCCATCGCGCCGAAGACGGCCGGACGCAGCCAGCCGCCGGAGACGTCCGCGTGGTGCGCCTCGCGCAGTGCCGCAGGGGTGTCGGTCACGGCAGCGTCAGGATCTCGTAGCCGTCGTCGGTCACGACGATGGTGTGCTCGAACTGGGCCGTCCACTTGCGATCCTTGGTGACGACCGTCCAGCCGTCGTCCCACATGTCGTACTGGTAGGTGCCGAGCGTGATCATCGGCTCGACGGTGAACGTCATGCCGGGCTCCATCACGTCGGTGGGGCGCGGGCTGTCGTAGTGCGGCACGTAGAGGCCACTGTGGAACGCCTCGCCGATGCCGTGCCCGGTGAAGTCGCGGACCACGCCGTAGCCGAAGCGCTTCGCGTACGACTCGATCACCCGGCCGATGACGTTGATCTGCCGCCCCGGCGCGATGGCCTTGATGCCGCGCATCATCGCCGTGTGGGTCCGCTCGACCAGCAGGCGGGCCTCCTCGCTCACCTCACCCACGCAGAACGTCGCGTCGGTGTCGCCGTGCACACCGTCCAGGAACGCGGTGACGTCGACGTTGATGATGTCGCCGTCCTGGAGCACCGTGGTGTCCGGGATGCCGTGGCAGATCACCTCGTTGAGGCTGGTGCAGCACGACTTGGGGAAGCCCCGGTAGCCGAGCGTCGACGGGTAGGCGCCGTGGTCGCAGAGGAACTCGTGCACCACCCTGTCGATCTCGTCGGTGGTCACCCCGGGCTTGCAGTGCTCTCCGGCGAGCTGGGTGGCCTGCGCGGCGAGACGCCCGGCCACGCGCATCTTCTCGATGGTCTCCGGCGTCTGCACGTGCGAGCCGCGCCACTCCTGCGGGCGCTTCTTACCCACGTACTCCGGGCGCGGGATGTGGGCGGGAACCGCTCGCCACGGGGAGAGCGTGCCGGGGGTCAGCGGCGCACGGACGGTCATGCTCCAAGCCTATCGCCGGGGCGGATGTGCCCCTCGCCACAGGCCCGCCGGGCAGATTATTGCCGTGCCGCAAACGCTGTGCCATTGTTGCTCCGTGGATCAAGGGGGCGCGGCGCCCGTCTTCTCCGTGACGGCGCAGGTCGACGGCGACCAGGTGCGCGTCCAGGTGACCGGCGAGGTCGACATGGCGACCGCCGACACCATGTTCCAGACCGCGCTCCGCGAGCCTGCCAAGCAGCTCACGCTCGACCTGCGGGCGGTCACCTTCTTCGACTCGGCCGCCATCCACGCGGTGGTCCGGCTCGCGCAGCGGTTCCCGGCCGCGCTCACCGTGCTGCCGTCCCCGCAGGTCCGGCGCGTGCTCGACATCTCCGGCCTGGGCGACCAGGACTGGCTCGCCCGCACCTGACCGCGCGGAACCTGTCCGGATTCCGGAGGCGTGCTCGCCCGTTCCGGCCATTCCCCTACGACTGCGGTGGAATTCTCGCGGCCGTCGAGGTCACGGTGCGCGAACTGTTCGGGTGAACGCGGTCGGGCACCGGACAATGAACGATCTATGCGGGCCAAGGGCTATGTGGCAGCGTCGGTGATCGCCTCCGCGGGGCGCGGGGGCACATCTCCTGGGAGCGCATCACCATGACCGCACCGCATAACCCTGGCTCGTACCCGCCACCGCCCGGTCCCCCGGGCTCCTATCCCCCGCCGCCGCCCGGTCCCCCTGGCGCGTATCCGCCTCCGCCCGGTCAGCCTGGCTTCGGACCGCCGCCGAAGAAGAAGTGGCTCATGCCGGTGCTCATCGGTGTCGCCGTCGTCGTGGTGTTCTGCTGCGGTGGACCGGCCCTGCTCGCCCTGACCGGCGACGACAAGAGCCCCGGCGCGGCCGGCAGCGGCGCTTCCGTCGCCCCTGCTGCTGACGGCGCCGGGCTGGCCTCGACCTCCGCTCCCACCTCGGCCGCCGCACCACCGCCGGTCAAGAGCGAGAAGCCCGCCGACGCGCCGAAGGTCTACCGGATCGGCGACACGGTACGCGGTGGTGACTTCGAATTCACCGCACACAGCATCAAGTGCGGCATCGCCAAGGTCGGCAGTGACTTCCTCAACAAGAAGGCGCAGGGCAGCTTCTGCCGGGTCGTCCTGACCGCGAAGAACGTCACCAAGAAGGCGAAGCTGTTCCACGCCGACGGCACCGTCAGCGCACACGACGGACGCGGCCGGGAGTACGAGGCCGACGGTGAGGCGGCGATCTACGGCAACGAGGACGGCGAGGGCTTCCTCGACGAGATCAACCCGGGGAACGCCGTGAAGGCGAACGTCTACTTCGACGTACCGAAGGGAACGAAGCTGGTGAAGCTGGTGTTCGACGCCGGGCTTTTCACCCTCGCCGAGGACGCGGAGGTCATGCTCTGACCGGCACGCCAGCCTGACCTGGACGACGTCTCCTGTGCCGGAGCAGGTCCAAGGCCCAGTTCCCGGTTGAGAGCTGGGCCTTGGACCGCGACTCGGTTGCCCTCCGGCTAAGAGGCCTCTCCCATCCCGGGCGACAGGCCCTGCCCCGGTTCCGGCCGCCCCGGACCCGACGCGGGGTGCCGCTCTCCCGTCTCCCCCGCGGTGTCCGGGGCGAGATCACGACGCAACGACTCGGCGTCGCGCTTGCGCACCCCGCTCGCCCGGATCGTGTTCACCGCGATGATGGTGAGTTCGTTCGCCACGTTGATGCCGCCGACGCGCAGACCGCTGCGCAACGCCTCCTGGGCCAGACGGAGGGCCGACATCGCGGCCCGCTGGGATCGGGAGGGCCGGTCGGTGGACGGGGACCAGCCCGCAGCGACGGTGCGCGCGGCCTCGGCCAGGCACCGCACGGCCTCGGCGAGCGACGGCGGAACGGGCTCGTCGTCACGGATCGCGCGTTCGAGGTTGAGCGCGACGTCGCGGCTGTGCAGCAGGGACCGGATCATGAGGATGGCGCCGTGCCGCCACCCCTGCAGCGCGCTCTGGTTGTGCCACCGTAGCGGCGAGATGCGGACGACCTCGTCGGCTGCCGACAGCACGGTCTCCACGTCCGAGGTGTCGAGCCGGCGCAGGGTGTCGAGGACCTGACGGGCCAGCTCGGCGTCCCGGGCCAGGGCCGCGTCGGCCAGGCGGTCCAGCCCGGCGGCCATCTGGTTGAGCAGGGGCCGGCCGGCCCGCCGGATCCGGTAGATCGGGTTCAGGGGCAGCACCACGACCGCGACCAGGATGCCGACCGCCCCACCGACGACGCCGTCGAGGAAGCGGGGCAGCGCGATGTCGGTCCGGGCCGGGAACAGCACGGCGATCACCATCGCGCTGCCGCCGACCTGGGTGACGAACGCGCCCTCGTCGCTGAGCAGGACGGCGACGAGGATCGCGGCGGCGACGATGACGCCGATCTGTACGTATCCCTGCCCGACCCAGGAGACCAGCAGGTCGCCCAGCATGATGCCCACCGCCACGCCGGCGACCAGCAGCAGCGTACGGCGGAAGCGCTGGCTCACCGAACTGGCGATGGTGCCGACCGCGACGGCGGGCGCGAACAGCGGTTGCGGGTTGTGGATCAGGTCCTTCGCGACCCACCACGCGACTGCGGCGGCCACCCCGCACTGCACCGCCACGAGCAGGCTCAACCGCACCCGCCGCAGCCGATCCCGCACAGTGTCCCGGCCGGTACGGCGAATCGCCGTCCACGCCGCACCTACCGGGTCGTTCCCGCTGCCGTGGGAAGGACGGAACGGCTCACGCCCCATGAGGCGATCCTAGTAATTTCGCCGCATTTGATCCGCTTTACGCGGCAAACAGCCTCAGTCCCGGTCGGTCAGCCGGCGGCGCAGCGTCAACTCGGTGCCCTCCTCGGTACGGGTCACGTTCATCTCCCCCAGCGCCTGGATCAGCGCCAGCCCGCGTCCCCGGAAGCTCGACCCGCTCGACTCCCGCCAGCGCCCGCTGTCCCGGATGGTCGCGGTGACCGTGCGGTCGGCGATCGTCACCTCGACCTCGATCGTCGGTTCCGCCGGGTCGACCGGGTGTTCGATCGCGTTCGCCGCCGCCTCGGACACCGCCACCGTCAGGTCGAACAGGTCGGTCTCGCCGACCTGGTGGGCGACGAGGAAGTCCTCCAGCCGCTTGCGCAGCACGCTGAGCCGGGTCGGGTCGGCGGGCAGGCGCAGCGCGAACCGGTTCAGTTCGGCCGCCTCCAGCGCGAGCACCGCCACGTCGTCGTGCCGGGACCGCCCGGCCACCCGGGCCATGACGGCGTCGACCAGGTCCGCCACGTGCCCGGCGCGCGTCGACGCGTCCGCCCGCAACTGGCCCAGCCCGGCGTCGATGCCGGCGGAGCGGTCCTCGATCAGGCCGTCGGTGTAGAGCAGGAGCCGGTGGCCCGGGGCGATCTCCCCCTCGGCGGCCGGGTAGACGGCGCCGGGGATCGCGCCGATCGGCGGTCCGAGGGCCCGATCGTGCAGGAACGCCACGTCCTCTCCTCGGATCAGCAGGGGTGAGGGGTGGCCCGCGCTGGCGTACCGGATCCGCCCGGTGCGCGGGGAGAAGCCGAGGCAGACCACTGTGGCGAAGGAGCCGCTGCCGGCGGAGTGGACCAGCCGGTTGAGCCGGGTCAGCGCCTCCCCCGGGTCGTAGCCCTCCAGGACGTACGCCCGCAGCGCGTTGCGGAGCTGGCCCATCGCCGCGGCGGCCCGCACGCCCTTGCCCACCACGTCGCCGATGACGAGCACCAGGTCGTCGTCGGGGGTGGCCATCACGTCGTACCAGTCGCCGCCGACCTCCACGTCGGCGCTGCCTGGCAGATAGCGGCTGGCCACCACCGCGCCGGGCAGCTGCGGCAGCGTACGTGGCAGCAGGCTGTGCTGGAGCGTGGTGGCGATGTGGTGCTCGGCCTCGTAGAGCTGGGCGTTCTCCAGCCGTACGCCGACCAGCCGGGCCAGCTCGGTCAGCGCCGCCTCCTCGGTGCCGCCGCCCTCCCGGCGCCACACCAGCAGCTCGCCGAGCTGCTCGCCGGAGGTGCCGGTGAGCGGCAGCACGACGCTCGGCTCGGCGGGCAGGTCGCCGCCGGCGTCCTCCTCGTGGCGGGCCCCGGTGGCGGTGACCCGGACCCGTCCGGCCTCGGCCAGGCGCAGCGCGTGCCGGGCGGCCACCCGTACCACCTCGGCGGTGGACCGGGCGGTGTTGATCTCCACGGCGGCGTCGGCGAGTGCCCGCAGCCGGCGGATGATCTGCCCGCGCAACTGGCCCAGCTCGACGTTGGCCCGCACCCGGGCCACCAGCTCCTGACTGGAGAACGGCTTGGTCAGGTAGTCGTCCGCGCCGGTGGACAGGCCGGCGACCTCCTCGGCGGCGCCGGCCCGCGCGGAGAGCAGCACGATCGGCACGTGCCGGGTGGCCGGCTCGGCCCGCAACGCGGCGACCAGCCCGAAGCCGTCCAGCCGGGGCATCATCACGTCGGTCAGCACCAGGTCGAACGGGGTCTCGACGGCCAGCCGCAGCGCCTCCACGCCGTCCGGCACGGCCACCACCTCGTACGCCGGGGAGAGGAGCCGGCAGACGTGCTCGCGCAGGTCGGGGTTGTCGTCGGCGAACAGGATGCGGCCGGACCCACCCGGCGAGCCGGACGGCTCCGGCAGGCCGGTGGGACGGGCCACCTCGTCGGTCCAGAGTGCCGTCTCGGCGACGTACAGGCGGGCCTGCTCCGGTTCGCTGAGCGGCACCGGCGACAGCGCGGCCACCCGGTCGGCGGGCAGGTGCGCGTACCCGAACGGCAGTGTCACGGTGAACGTGGTGCCGCGGTCGACGACGCTGCGCGCGGTCACCGTGCCGCCGTGCATCTCGACCAGCTCGCGGACCAGCGCGAGCCCGATGCCGGTGCCCTCGTGGGTACGGGAGCGGGCGCCGGCCACCCGGTGGAACCGCTCGAAGACCTGCGGCAGTTCCTCCGGCGCGATGCCGACGCCGGTGTCGGACACCTCCAGGACGGCGGCGCCGTCGGTCGCGCGGACCCGGACCCGGATCTCGCCGTCGAAGGTGAACTTGACCGCGTTCGACACCAGGTTGAGGACGATCTTCTCCCACATGTCCCGGTCGACGTAGACCGGCGCGGGCAGCGGCGGGCAGTCCACCACCAGGCGCAGCCCGGCCCGCTCGGTGGCCGAGCGGAACGTGCTGGCCAGCCGGGACGTGTGGTCGGACAGGTCGGTGGGCTGGTAGCGGGCGGCCAGGCGGCCGGACTCCAGCCGGGAGAAGTCGAGCACCGTGTTGACCAGCTTGAGCAGGCGCAGCCCGTTGCGGTGCATGACGGTGAGCCGGTCGAGGTAGCGGTCCGGCAGCTCCCGGTCGGCGAGCATCTCCTCCATCGGTCCGAGCACCAGCGTGAGCGGGGTACGGAACTCGTGGCTCACGTTGGCGAAGAAGTTGGTCTTGGCGCGGTCCAGCGCGGCCAGCTCGGCGGCGCGGGCGCGTTCCTGCTCGTACGCCCGCTGCTTGCCCACGGCCCGGGACACCTGCGCGGCGACCAGGTCGACGAAGTCGCGGTAGTCGTCGGTGAACGGCAGCCGGCGCGACACCCCGAGCAGCAGTACGCCGGCCGGCTCGTTCGTGGCCGTCAGCGGCAGCAGGAGCGCCTGGTCGGCGGCGTCCGGCGGCACCGCGCCCGGCAGCTCGGCGGTGGCGATCCAGCGCGGCTCGGTGAACGGCTCGCCGTCGGGCAGGCCGGGCGGCGGACCGGCGACGGTGGCCGGATCCACGCCCGAGCAGCCGCCCGGCACGAGTGTGCCGCGCTCGTCGGCGAACCACAGCGCGCTGAACGGCACGTCGGCGCGGTGGGCGTCGAGCACCCGAGTGACGGCTTGGCCCAATTCGAGCAGGCCCGGCACGTCGCCCAGCTCGTTGCCCAGCTCGGCGAGGGCGCGCAGCCGGCGCTCGCCGAGCACCCGGCCGGTGGTCTCGTTGACGAAGCAGAACAGACCGCCGACGGTGCCGTCGGCGCTGCGGATCGGGTCGTACGAGACGTCGAAGTAGACGTCCTCCAGGAAACCGTGGCGGTCGAGCACGAAGGGGTGGTTCTCGCCCCGGTACGGCACGCCGGTGCGGCGCACGCCGTCCAGCAGCGGGCCGAGCACGTCCCAGGTCTCCGCCCAGTGCCGCCGGGCGGGCTGCCCGATCACGGCCGGGTGCTTGTCGCCGATGGTCGGCCGGTAGGCGTCGTTGTAGAAGGCCAGGTGCTCCTCGCCCCAGAAGACGACCATCTGGGCGCGGGACGACAGCATGGTGCTCACGGCGTGGCACAGCGCCGCGGGCCAGCGGTCCGGGCTGCCGAGGGCGGTGGTGGACCAGTCGAAGCCGCGCAGCCGGCCGCCCATCTCACCGCCGGCGGCGAACGCCGCGGCGAGCAGCGGCGGTAGTGACGCCTCGCCGGCCGCGGGGGACGAACGACCGTCCTCCCCGCCCCCGTGGGCCGAGCTCATGTAGCCTCCCGCTCCGGCCATGATCGTGACGGCCGGCGATGCTCCGCCGACCGTCCCCGCCTACTACCCCGACGGAGGAGCAACGTAACGCACCCGCACCGTTCGACGCTGGTTACCTCGGCCTCATCCTGGCGTAACCGACGGCCCGGTGCGACTCGGGCGGTCACCGCCCCGGCGACGGGACCGCCGATCCGCCCGTCCCCACCTACGAAACGCGGGTGTGTGATCTGGCCGACACGGCGGCCCGGACCAGCGCGACCACCGGCCGCGGATCCGGTTCGTTCTCCGGATGCCACTGCACCCCGAGCACGAAGCGCCGCGCCGGATCCTCCACCGCCTCGATCACCCCGTCGCCGGCCCAGCCGGTGACCGCCAGGCCGCCGGGGTCGGCCACCGCCTGATGGTGGTACGAGTTGACCCGGTCCACGCCGGCCATCACCCGCCCGGCCAGGCTGTCCTCGGCGAAGCGCACCGGATGCGACCCGTAGACGCCCGGCGCGGGACGGTGCCCGTCGTGCCCGACCACGTCCGGCAGGTGCTGGTGCAGCAGACCGCCGTACGCCACGGCGAGCAACTGCATGCCCCGGCACACGCCCAGCACGGGCAGGTCGGCGGCGAGCGCGGCGGTCAGCAACGTCGTCTCCCCGGCGTCGCGCTCCGGCCGGCTCTCGGTGCGCGGGTCCGGCGGCTCGCCGTACCGCTCCGGGCCGACGTCCGCGCCGCCGGCCAGCAGCAGCCCGTCCAGCAGCCCCAGCACGTCCGCGTCGAGATCGTCAGGGGGCAGCACCACGGCCCGGCCGCCGGCAGCGGTGACCGCCCGGACGTACGCGTGCGGCACGAGCGTCGCCGGTACGTCCCGCCACACCGCCCAGCCGGCCGGCTCGACGTACGCGGTGATGCCGATGACCGGCCTTCTCGCGCTCACAGTGCGCGCTCTCACAGGGGTGTGACGTAGGCGCCGGTGATGCCGCCGTCGACGACGAACTGCGCGGCGGTCATGAACGACGCGTCGTCGCTGGCGAGGAACGCCACGGCTGCGGCGATCTCGGTCGGATCGCCGAACCGGCCCATCGGCACGTGCACCAGCCGCCGGGCGGCCCGCTCCGGGTCCTTGGCGAACAGCTCCAGCAGCAGCGGCGTGGCCACCGGCCCGGGGCACAGCGCGTTGACCCGGATGCCCTCGCGGGCGAACTGCACGCCCAGCTCCCGGGTCATCGCCAGCACCCCGCCCTTGCTCGCCGTGTACGCGATCTGCGACGTGGCCGCGCCCATCAGCGCCACGAACGAGGCGGTGTTGATGATCGAGCCCTTGCCCTGCCGGCGCATGTGCGGGATGACGTACTTGCAGCACAGGTAGACGCTCGTGGTGTTGACCCGCAGCACCCGCTCCCATGCGTCCAGGCCGGTCTCCAGGATCGAGTCGTCGTCCGGCGGCGAGATGCCGGCGTTGTGGAACGACACGTCCACCCGGCCGTGCCGCTCCACCACCCCGTCGAACAGGTCGCGGACCGCCGTCTCGTCGGCCACGTCGGCGGCCACGAACTCGCCGCCCACCTCCTGCGCGGCCCGGGTGCCGGCGTCGGCGTCGATGTCCACGCACACCACCCGGGCGCCCTCGGCGGCGAAACGCCGTACGGTGGCCAGCCCGATGCCGCTGCCCGCGCCGGTCACCACCGCCACCCGGTCGGAAAGCCGTCCCTGCACTGTGATCACTCCTCGGTGCCGATGAACACGTTCTTGACGTCGGTGAAGGCGTGCAGCGCGTCCGGACCCAGCTCCCGGCCGAGGCCGGAGCGCTTCATCCCGCCGAACGGGGTCCAGTAGCGCACCGAGGAGTGCGAGTTGACGCTGAGGTTGCCCGACTCGACCGCGCGGGCCACCCGCACCGCCCGCCCGACGTCCCGGGTCCAGATCGAGCCGGAGAGCCCGTACTCGGTGTCGTTGGCGAGCCGGATCGCGTCCGCCTCGTCGTCGAACGGCAGCACCGAGACGACCGGGCCGAATATCTCCTCCCGCCAGTGCCGGTCGGCCGGGGAGCCGGCGAGCAGCACCGTCGGGGCGTGCCAGAAGCCGGGGCCGTCGGGGCACGAGCCGGTGAAGGCCACGTCCGCCCCGTCGACGTACCCGGCGACCCGGTCCCGGTGCGCGGCGGAGATCAGCGGGCCCATCTCGGCCGTGTCCCGGGACGGGTCCTCCACCCGCACCGCCCGTACGGCTGGTTCGAGCAGTTCCAGGAACCTGTCGTACGCCTGGCGCTGGACCAGGATCCGGGAGCGGGCGCAGCAGTCCTGGCCGGCGTTGTCGAAGACCGCGTACGGCGCGGTGGCCGCCGCCTTCTCCAGGTCCGCGTCGGCGAAGACGATGTTCGCCGACTTGCCGCCCAGCTCCAGCGTCACCCGCTTCACCTGGGCGGCGCAGCCGGCCATGATCCGGGTACCGACCTCGGTCGAGCCGGTGAAGCAGATCTTGCGGACCGCCGGGTGGGTGACGAACCGTTCGCCGACCACGCTGCCCCGGCCGGGCAGCACTGTGAACACGCCCTCGGGCAGGCCGGCGTCGCGGGCCAGCTCGGCCAGGCGCAGCGCGGTGAGCGGGGTCAGCTCGGCCGGTTTCAGCACCACCGTGTTGCCGGCGGCGAGCGCCGGGGCGAATCCCCAGCCGGCGATCGGCATCGGGAAGTTCCACGGCACGATCACGCCGACCACGCCCAACGGCTCGTGGAACGTGACGTCGAGCCCACCGGGCACCGGGATCTGGTGCCCGGTCAGCCGCTCCGGCGCGCCCGCGTAGTAGTCGAGCACGTCGCGGACGTTGCCCGCCTCCCAGCGCGCGTTGCCGATGGTGTGCCCGGCGTTGCGCACCTCAAGGAGCGCCAGTTCCTCCAGGTGCGCGTCGACCTGTGCGGCGAACCGCCGCAGCAGCCGCCCCCGATCCCCGGGCGCCACCCGACGCCACCCCTCGAACGCGGCGGAAGCCCGCGCGACGGCCGCGTCCACGTCGTCAACGGAGCACCCCGGAACGACCCCGATACCGGCCCCGTCGACGGGCGAAATCACCTCACCCACGCGCGTCCCCCTCCCCCTCGCCCCCGCGATCTTGCACTTGCCGCCCCGGCAAAAGTCGCATGACACCCGCACCCGGGGCCGCAAGTGCAAGATCGGCGCGGAGACTGGGGGCGGACACCTCAGAGGCGTTCGAAGCCACGGGTCAGTTCCCAGTCCGTCACGGCGGCGTCGAAGGCGGTCAGCTCGACCTTCGCCTGGTTGGCGTAGTGGTCGGCCACCTCGTCGCCGAACGCCTCCCGGGCCACTGTCGAACGCTGCCACAGGTCCAGCGCGTCGCGCAGCGTGGTCGGCACCCGCTCGGCGTCCGGGTCGTCGTACGCGTTGCCGGTGCACTCGTCGGCCAGCTCCAGCTCGTTCTCGATGCCGTGCACCGCGCCGGCCACCAGCGCGGCGATCGCCAGGTACGGGTTCACGTCGGCCCCCGGCACCCGGTTCTCCACCCGCATCCCCTGCCCGTGCCCGACCAGCCGCAGCGCACAGGTGCGGTTGTCGGTGCCCCAGCGCAACGCGGTCGGCGCGAACGAGCCGGGCTGGTAACGCTTGTAGGAGTTGATGTTCGGCGCGAAGAACAGGCTGAACTCGCGCATGGTGGCCAGCAGCCCGGCCAGCACCCGCTGCCCGGTGACGCTCAGGTGCGCCGGCCCGTCGCCCAGCATGGCCGAGGAGCCGGACGCGTCGCGCAGCGAGAAGTGGATGTGGCAGGAGTTGCCCTCCCGCTCGTTCGGCTTGGCCATGAACGTGATCGACATGCCCTCCTGGGCGGCGATCTCCTTCGCGCCGTTCTTGTAGATGACGTGGTGGTCGGCGCAGCGCACCGCCTCGTCGTACCGGAACGCGATCTCGTGCTGGCCGAGGTTGCACTCGCCCTTCGCGCTCTCCGGGGTCAGCCCGGCGCCGGCCATCTCGGTGCGGATGCGGCGCAGCAGCGGCTCGACCCGGGCGGTGCCCAGCAGCGAGTAGTCCACGTTGTACTGGTTGGCCGGGGTCAGGTCGCGGTAGCCACGCTGCCACGCCTCCTCGTACGAGTCGCGGTAGAGCACGAACTCCAGCTCGGTGCCCGCGTACGCGGTGAGCCCGTGCGCGGCCAGCCGGTCGAGCTGGCGGCGCAGGATCTGCCGGGGCGAGGCGACCACCGGGCCGGAGCCGTCCAGCCACTCCAGGTCGGCGAGCAGCAGCACGGACCCGGGCTGCCAGGGCGTCCGGCGCAGCGTCTCCAGGTCGGGGCGCATGGCGAAGTCGCCGTAGCCGCGTTCCCAGCTCGACATCGCGTACCCGTCGACGGTGTTCATGTCGACGTCCACGGCGAGCAGGTAGTTGCAGCCCTCGCTGCCGTTCGCGACCACCTGGTCGAGGAAGTAGGGCGCGTGGAACCGCTTGCCCTGCAGGCGCCCCTGCATGTCGGTGAGGCCGAGCACCACCGTGTCGATCTCACCCTCGGCGACGGCGACCCGCAACTGTTCCAGCGAGAGCGGCGTTGGTTTCATCAGGGGCCTCCATCACCAAGGTCTACTGGCAAACCGGATCACCGTCAATGCCCCGGCGGGGCCGGGTGCGAAACCGAGGAGAGCGCATGCGCCGTCGTACCGTCGCGGTCGTGGCCGGCGACGACCGCATCCTCCGCTTCCCGCCCGCCCACCGCCGCGCCACGAGCTGACCCTGGGGTACGCGGACAGCCCACCCGGCGTCAGCCACGAACCCGCGCCCAGTCCAGGAAACGGCGGTGCAGGTCCGGCGCGTGGTCGGGATTCAACTGGGCGAGTTGTTCCCGCGCCTCGGCCATCAGCCCGCCGAGATGGAGCAGCAGCGCGGTGCGGTCCTCCCGGTACTCGACGAGTAGCGACAGCCGGGCCGGCTGGCAGGGCCACTCCGCGCCGCAGTTGCGGCACCGCCAGAGCGGACGCATAGGCAGGTGCGGAACCACGCGACGGCCCATCACCGCAGCCTTCGAGCGATTGCACGCGCCTCGTCGTCGCTGAGCGGAAGGAACCAGAAGAACCGCCTGACGATCTCGGGCGGTTCGGGCCCCTCGACTCGGCCACGCAGATCCCGGATCGCGCCGCGCACGAGGAACGCCATCATCCGGATGAGCGCTGCCGGATCGAGCTGATCGCGCGGAATGCGACGCAGAGTGGGACACGGCCACGGCTCCTGACAGCGCTCGCATTTCCAGTCCGGCTGGTACCCGATGTGCCCGATGGCGCTGAGGACACCGACCAGAGCCGTCACCAACGGCCCCCGTTCGCCCGCCACTCCTGCGCCCGTGTCAGACGACCGGGGCTGCCCGGGCGAACCGTGGGAAACACCCGGGTCGGCTCGCGCATCCACGCCGGCAGGTTGCTGCCGGGGTCGCGCTTCGGCAGGGTGGGCAGCTCCCGGGTACGGCACCGGAACCATCGGACACGCACATCGGCCTCCTCGTTGTATGGAGGGGGCCGCCCGGCATCGTCGGGACCGGGCGGCCCCGGGCTGGAATCCGCCCGTGCTCGCCTGCGACGAGCGGATCCGCATGCGTGACAGTCTGGTGAGGACACCGCTACGGTCGGAAGGCATCGAGCCTGGTCACGGCGCACGAGTGAAGCACCGGGCCGGCCGGCAGATGTCGAATGAAGTTCACGCACGGACTGTGGAGGAACTGTGGAGGAACCGACAGCCGATCTCATCCGATCGCAGCTCCGCCGCCTACGGAACGTTGCCGGTCTCAATCAGGAGGAATTCGGCCGGTTGGTCCACTACTCGCCGTCAATGGTGTCCGCCGTCGAAACCGGCAGCCGTCCGTACGACCGGCTCTTCTTGGCTCGTGCCGACGAGGTGCTGAACTCCGGCGGCCTGCTGGTGTCCCTGCTCAAGATGGCCGAACGCGAGGGCTTGCCGTCCTGGCTCCGACCATGGCTCGATGCCGAACGCAACGCTCGACAGCTCCGGTGCTTCCACCCGACTCTCGTTCCAGCCCTGCTTCAGACGGAGAACTACGCCCGAGCGGTGATTCGCTGTGACGACCTACTCAGCGATGCCGACGTGGAGAGCCGCGTGGCAGCCCGCATGGATCGCCAGGAAGTCCTGCGGCAGCCGTCTCCGCCCCAGCTCGTCGCTGTACTCGACGAGGGAATGCTGCACCGCCGCGAAGAGAGCTTCCGTGGGCTGATGGCTCAGCAGATCGAGCACCTGGTCGTCTGTGCCGAGCGCCCGCACATCAGTATTCACGTGCTTCCACTACAGGTCGGGTTGCACATCGGCTTGTCCGGTCCGTTCACTCTGGCGAGAGGCGCGGAGGGCGGTTGGGTCGCCAGCATGGAATGCCAGCTCACCACGAGCGTGATCGACGGTGACGCCGACGTGGCTACGCTTCTGTCGAGATGGGAGATGATCCGGAGTGAAGCTTTGCCCCGCCGGCAGTCTCTCGAGCTTCTGAAAGAGGTGGAGACGTCATGGATGTGAGCGGCGCGACCTGGCGAAAGGCGACCCGGAGTGGCAACACCGACTGCGTCGAGGTGGCTGACAACCTGACGGAAGTGGTGCTGGTACGCGACTCCAAGGACCGGGACGGCGGGACGCTCCACGTCACCCCGACATCGTGGCGGTCGTTCGTCACACTGGCCAAGCAGATGGGGCCTGCGACCTGACCGACAAAGCCATCGCCAAGATCTCCGGACAGCCCAGCGCTCACATCGGCTGGACCCAGGCGGCTCGCCACTGCGGGGACGGGTCCTGGCCGAGGCTGGTCCAGTACTCCCGGCCCTCGACGATCCGCCCGTCGCGCACGGTCCAGAACGACGCGACCCGGTGCACGCCCATCCCCTCGTGCGGCACCTCCACCTCGGACACCACCGTCTCCCCGGACGCCACCACCCGCAGTACCCGGATCGACCAGCCCTCCGGGTACTCGGCGTTGATCTTCACGTAATTGTCGCGGCCCACGATCCGCTCGGCGCTGGCCGGCCACTCCACCACCACGTCGTCGGCCAGCAGCTCGCCGACACCGGTCCAGTCGCGGGCCTGCATGCGATCCCACAGCGCGCGTACCACCGCTTCCGCATTCATAGGCCGGATCATGGCAGGCCCCACCGACAGCTACGACGGCTCGGCGGGCTCCGGCTCCGGATCCGCCTGGTCGACGGTACGGCGCGGGCCGGTGAACCACTTGCGGGCCGAGGCGTACCACCAGATGGCGACGCCGAGCAGCACGCCACCGATCGCGATCGGCGCGTAGTTCACCGCCGTCCAGCTGAAGTCGGGATTGCCGGGCACACCGGCCGGGACGATGGGCAGCACGAAGTAGACCGAGATGACGGCGATCTCGACCACCGCGATCCAGCCGAGCAGCTTGTAGCGCCGGCCCAGGGTCCACGGGCCCGGAGTGAACCGGTCGCCCATCCGCAGCCGCAGGAAGATCGGGATGATGAAGGACAGGTACAGCCCGATCACCGCGACCGAGACCACCGCGTAGAACGCGACCGGGATGCCGCCGCGCTGGTAGAGCGCGGGCAGCGTGAGCACCAGCCCGGCCAGCGTCGCGCCGATGATGGCGTTCACCGGCGTGCCGTTGCGGTTGACTGTCGACCAGAGCCGCCAGCCGGGCACCGCCCGGTCGCGGCTGAACGCGTACGCCATCCGCGACATCGACGTCACGCAGCTCATGCCGCAGAAGAACTGCCCGATGGTGGAGATGATGATGACGGCCTTGAAGAAGAACGGCGTCAGCGCTGACTCGAAGATCGCCCCGGAGAAGCCGCCCGCCTCGTTTATCGCGTCCACGTCGGTGGCGGCGAACAGGAACGCCAGCAGCAGGATCCAGCCGCCCACCGCGGAGTAGAAGATCGACCGCCACAGCCCCTGCGCGGCGGCCTTCGACGCGCCGCGCGTCTCCTCCGAGACGTGCGCGCAGGCGTCGAAGCCGGTGATCGTGTACTGCGTGAGCAGGAAGCCCAGCGGCAGCACGTAGAACCAGAACGCCAGCCCGCCGGTGTCGCCGTCGCCGAAGCCGGAGTTGTTGAACCGCTCGGTGAAGACGAACTGGAAGCTCTGGTGCTTGTCCGGGACCAGGACCAGGATCAGCACCACGGCGGCCGCGCCGGCCACGTGCCACCAGACCGAGACGTTCTGGAGTACGTCGATGATGTGGTGACCGTAGATGTTGATCAGCCCGTGCAGCGCGAGGATCACCACGAACAGCCCGAACGTCTGGTGCCCGGTCCCGGCCCAGCCGTCGAACAGCGCCGACAGCGTCAGGTTGAGGAAGGTGGCGCAGCCGTAGTCGACCGACGCGGTCACCGCGACCAGCCCGATCAGGTTGAGCCAGCCGGTGAACCAGCCGTGCACCGGCCGGCCCATGGTCGCCGCCCACCAGTAGATGCCGCCCGCCGTCGGGTACGCCGACACCAGCTCGGCGAGGCAGAACCCGATGATCAGGATGAACAGCGAGATCAGCGGCCAGCCCCAGGAGATCGCCACCGGGCCGCCGTTGTTCCACGCCTGGCCGAACGTGGTGAAGCAGCCGGCCAGGATCGAGATGATGGAGAACGAGATCGCGAAGTTGGAGAAGCCGCTCCACTTGCGGCGCAGC
Organism: Micromonospora sp. NPDC048169; assembly: GCF_040652815.1. Taxonomy (NCBI): domain Bacteria; kingdom Bacillati; phylum Actinomycetota; class Actinomycetes; order Micromonosporales; family Micromonosporaceae; genus Micromonospora; species Micromonospora sp. NPDC048169. The sequence goes on along the minus strand of NZ_JBEZMS010000004.1, from coordinate 48,386 downwards.
TCCTGCTTGTAGCCGAGTTCGGCGAGTCGTCGGGCGTCGTCGTCCATCGGCTGCTCGGCGGTCGGCGCGGGCGTCGTGGCCACTGCACACCTCCTCGAGGCGATCCTCGTGCGAGTGCTCGCAGTGTGCTCCCAGCCGATCAAGCCGGTCAATACGTACCCCGGTAATTGCGTTGTGGCCGGATCCCGCCGCGGGCATCATTGTGGGCGTGACCAGGCCCGACCCGACGGGCCGGCACCGGGCGCTCGGCAACGCCCGGTCCGCGGCGGCGCGCGGCGTCCACCTCTCTCTCACTGATGTACGGCGATCGGCCGTACCCTCCGGACGCCCCGCGCCGCCGCACCTCTAGACGAACAGCAGCCCCGCGACCCACAGCGCGGCGATCATCAGGCCGGCGGTGAACTCCAGGACCATCGACAGGCCGGCCGCCTTCAGCGCCTGCACGGTGGCCGGCCAGGCGAGGCGGGTGTCGCCGAGCCGCAGCCGCTCGGCGCCGAAGATCCCGCCGACGAAGCCGATCGGCAACCCGACCACCGGGATGACGAAGAACCCGACCACGCCGAGCAGCCCGCCGGCCAGCAGCGACATGGTGGGCACCCCGGTCCGCTTCAGATTCCGCCCCGGCCAGAGGTACTTCAGCACGGTGCCGCCGGCGGCGATCACTGTGGCGGCGGCGAGCACCGCCCAGCGGCCCGGCCCGGCGTCGCCGAACAGCGTCCACACCAGCACGCCGCCCCAGCACAGCGGCAGTGCCGGCAGCCCCGGCACGATCACCCCGGCCAGCCCGGCGACGATCGCCAGCGCGGCGACCACTGACACCACGGCCTGCGAATCGGTGAGGCTCACCGGATCTCCCTTCCTCGCCTGCCGCGTGCGCGGAAGGTGTTAAGCGGGGCCCCCTGCTATACCGGAGGCGTTAATAGGGGGCCCTTCCTTACCCGCCCAGGCGGGCACGGATGCCGTCGGCGGGCATGGGGGCGCCGAACAGCCGGCCCTGCCCGGTGTCGCAGCGCAGCGCCCGCAGCCGTTCCGCCTGCACCTCGGTCTCCACCGCCTCGGCCGTCACCGACAGCTCCAGCGCGTGCGCCAGCCGGACCAGCGCGTCCACGATCCGCTCGTCCCGGTGGTCGGCGACCTCGTCCCCGCCGTCACCCCTTATCCCCTCGACGAACGGGCCGGCCAGCTTCACGCAGTGGATCGGCAGCCGCCGCAGGTACGCCAGGTTCGAGTAGCCGGTGCCGAAGTCGTCGATGGCCAGCCGCAACCCGAGGTCGGCGAGCTGGTGCAGCGTCCGCAGCGGCTCCCCGGCGCTGCCCATGACGGCGCTCTCGGTCAGCTCCAGCTGCAACAGCTCGGCCGGCAGGCCGGTGTGCTGCAACGCCTCGGCCACCGTCTCCACGATCGCCGCGTCGTCGGCCTGCCGGGCGGCGAGGTTGACGCTGACCACAGGCGTCGTGTCCGGGTACGCGCGCCGCCACGACTCGGCGTCGCGGCACGCCTGACGCAGCACCCAGGCGCCGAGCCGGACGATCAGACCGGTCTCCTCGGCCAGCCCGATGAAGCGATCCGGCCCGATCAGCCCCAGCTCCGGGTGCTGCCAGCGCACCAGCGCCTCGACCGCCACCATCGTGCCGTCCAGCAACGACACGATCGGCTGGTAGTGCAGCACGAACTCGCCCCGGTCCAGCGCGGCGGGCAGGTTGGCGGCCAGCGCGGAGCGGGCGATGTCGGCGGCGCTGCGCTCCGGGTCGTACACCGCCCACCTGCCCCGGCCCTCCGCCTTGGCCCAGTAGAGCGTGGTGTCGGCGGCCTTCATCAGCTCGCCGGAGCTGGTCTCGGCCGCCGGGCAGTCCACGATGCCGATGCTCGCCGACACGGCGAGCTGCTGGTCGCCGACGTGCACCGGCGCGGAGACGGCGGCCAGGGCCAGCTCGGCGACCTCCACCGCGTCGTCGATGCCGCCGTCGGAGTCGACAAGGATGACGAACTCGTCACCGCCCATCCGGGCCACCAGGTGGCCGCGCCCGGCCACGCAGTCGCTGAGCCGGCGGGCGATCACCTTGAGCAGCCGGTCGCCCAGGTCGTGGCCGAGGCTGTCGTTCACCGCCTTGAAGCCGTCCAGGTCGATGAAGCAGAGCCCGACGCGCTGGTCCGGGCCCGCGCCGTCGAAGACCCGGCCCAGCTCCTCGAAGAACAGCGTCCGGTTGGGCAGGCCGGTCAGCGGGTCGTGCAGCGCCTGGAAGCGCAGCCGCTGCTGCAACTCGTACCGCTCGGTGATGTCCTCCACCATGGCGACGGTGAACCGGGGCCGGCCGTCGTCGTGCCGGATGAGCGAGACCGCGAGGTCGGTCCAGACCACGCTGCCGTCCTTGCGGTAGTAGCGCTTCTCCACCCGGGCGCTGTCCCGCTTGCCCTCGATCAGCTCCTGGTAGACCTCCCACATCCCGGCCGCGTCGTCGGCGTGGAACAACGCCGACACGTTCATCCGCCGCATGTCCGCGACGGTGTAGCCGAGCATGTCCGCGAAGGACTGGTTGACCTCGATGATCTGCCCGTCGACCCCGGCGATGCCGATGCCGATGACAGCGCCGGTGAAGACGGCCCGGAAGCGCGCCTCGCTGTCCCGCAGCGCCTGCTCGACGGTGTCCCGGGCCTGCCAGGCGGAACGGGCGATCCGCTCCTGCTGGCTGAACACCCGGTCGCGCAACGCGCGGGCGAACCCGGCGGCGAACGCGCCCTGGAGCAACGCGACCCGCTCGCGCAGCTCGGGCGACTCCGTGCGGGACGGCAGCACCCAGGGCAGGAACCGGTCACCGAACGCCTGCACCGACCAGTCGAGCACGCCCGGCTCGGTGAGATGCGCCTCGACCAGGGCACGCCCCACCTCCTCCGCCGGGAAGGCGGAGAAGGTGGGGGCGAGCAGGGCCTCGCCGAGCCGCTCGGTGAGCGGCACCAGCAGGCGCTCGGTCTCGGCCGCGCTCAGCGGCACGAACCCGATGCGGCGCACCGCGCGAGCCCACTCGGCTGCGTACGCGGCGGCGCCGGGCCGGCTGACGTCTCCCCCGTCGCTGTCCGGGGCGCGCACGGGTTCAGCCGGCGACGCGGTCGTGCCGGGCCACGCCGCCGAAGGCGCCGAACCGCTCCGGGTGCTCGTCCACGTCCGACGGCGCGTCGGGCCGCCACAGCGGCATGTGCACCACGCCCGGTTCGAGGATCGTCCAGTCGCCGAAGAAGCCGGTGATCTCGGCCCGCGAGCGCAGCGTGATCTCGGTGGCGGTACGCGCCGACAGCCGCTGCGCGTCCAGCATCTCCTGCGGCTGGTCCTCGAACGTGGAGTGGGAGATGACCAGGTAGCTGCCGGGTGCGGCGGCGGCGCGCAGCGTGGCCAGGATGTCGGCCGGGCGGTCGGCGTCCGGCACGAAGTGCACCACGCCGGCGAGCAGGATGCCCAGCGGCCGGTCGAAGTCGATCAGGCCGCTGGCCCCGGCGTGCTCCAGGATCAGCTTCGGCTCGCGCAGATCGGCCAGGATCGCGGTGGCCCGGTCGTTCCCGGCGAGCAGTTCGTGGCTGTGCGCCACCGCGACCGGGTCGATGTCCACGTACACGATGCGGGCGTCCGGGTCGGCGGCCTGGGCGACCTCGTGCACGTTGCCGACGGTGGGAATGCCGGAGCCGATGTCGAGGAACTGGTCGATGCCGGCGTCGAGCAGCACCCGTACGGCCCGGCGCAGGAACTCCCGCCCGGAGCGCATGGTGGCGGCCAGGTTCGGCGTCATGGCCGCGATCTGTTCGGCGAGCTGCCGGTCGATCTCGAAGTTGTGCGCCCCACCGAGGAAGTAGTCGTAGACCCGGGCGGCGCTCGGCCGGGTCAGATCGATCTCGGTGGGCAGGCTCTCCGGCGTCTGCATCGCTCGGTCCCCCAGGTCGTCGTCCGCCGTCGATGGCGGATCATGTGGTCCAGACCACTCTAGGCCGGTACGGCCAGGTATGGGAGATCCACAAGAGGCGATGCTGCCGCCGGTGTCAGGCGTCCGACTCCAGCAGCAGCGAGATGCCCTGGCCGACGCCGACGCACATGGTGGCGAGCGCCCGCCGACCGCCCCGGCGGCGCAGTTCCAGCGCGGCGGTCAACGCCAGCCGGGCGCCGCTGGCGCCGAGCGGGTGACCGAGCGCGATCGCCCCGCCGCCCGGGTTGACGTGCTCGGCGTCCTCCGGCAGCCCCAGCTCGCGCAGCACCGCCACCGACTGCGCGGCGAACGCCTCGTTCAGCTCGATCACGTCCACGTCGGCCAGCGACAGGCCGGCACGGTCGAGCAGCTTCCGGGTCGCCGGGACCGGCCCGATGCCCATGATCCGTGGCGGTACGCCTGCTGACGCGGCGCCGCGTACCCGGGCCAGCGGGGTGAGGCCGTAGCGCTCGACGGCGGCCGCGGAGGCGACGAGCAGCGCGACGGCGCCGTCGTTGACGCCGGAGGAGTTGCCGGCGGTCACGGTGCCGCCCTCGCGGAACGGGGTGGGCAACGCGGCCAGCTTTTCCAGCGTCGTCTCGCGGGGGTGCTCGTCGGCCTCGACCAGCTTCGTCTCGCGCCTGCCGGCGGGCACCGTCACCGGGACGATCTCCTCGGCCAGCCGGCCGTCGGCCTGCGCCTTGGCGGCCCGCTGCTGCGACCGGTACGCGAAGGCGTCCTGCGCGGCCCGGTCCACGCCGAACTCGGCCGCCACGTTCTCCGCCGTCTCCGGCATCGAGTCGATGCCCCAGCCCTCGCGCATCAGCGGGTTGACCAGCCGCCAGCCGATCGTGGTGTCGTACACCTCGGCGGTACGGGCGAACGGCGTGGCCGCCTTCGGCATGACGAACGGCGCGCGGCTCATGCTCTCCACGCCGCCGGCCACCACCAGGTCGGCGTCCCCGGCGACGATCGCGCGGGCGGCGGAGGCGAGCGCGTCCAGGCCGGAGCCGCAGAGCCGGTTGACGGTGCTGCCCGGCACCTCCTCCGGCAGGCCGCCGAGCAGCGCGGCCATCCGGGCCACGTTGCGGTTGTCCTCGCCGGCCTGGTTGGCGCAGCCCAGGATCACGTCGTCGGTACGCGCCCAGTCGACCGAGGGGTGGCGGGCCACCAGCTCGCGGATGACGTGCGCGGCCAGGTCGTCGGGGCGGACCCCGGCCAGCGCGCCGGCGTACCGGCCGATCGGGGTACGGACTCCGGCAACGAGATAGGCCACTGTCATCGCGCGTACGTCCTTCGAGGGTGGGGAAGGGGTCGGTCGGCGGGTCGCGGGGGTACCCGGCGCCAGGATATCCGTGACCGGAGCGGATAGGTTTGCCGCATGTCCGGGGCCCAGTTCAGCGCAGAGACAAGCGGCGGCGGCGCGTTCGTCCGCCAGCCCAACCGGTTCACCGGCCGGGTCACCCCGCACTCCACGTCACCCGAGGGCGGCGGGCCGGACGAGGCGGGACGCTGGCCGCTGGAGGCGGGCCGCTACCGGCTGATCTGGTGCCGGGCCTGCCCGTGGGCGCACCGGGCCCGCATCGTGCGCGGCCTGCTCGGCCTGGACGAGGTGATCTCGCTGGGCACCGTCGACCCGATCCGGGACGAGCGGGGCTGGCGGTTCGCGCTCGACCCGGACGGCTTCGACCCGGTGCTCGGCGTCGGCTTCCTGTCCGAGGCGTACCTGTCCACCGACCCGGACTACACCGGCCGGGTGACGGTGCCGGCACTGGTGGACACGCTCACCGGACGGGTGGTAACGAACGACTATCCGCAGCTCACGCTGGACTTCTCGACCGAGTGGCGACGGTTCCACGCGCCGGACGCCCCGGATCTCTACCCGGTCGAGCTGCGCCCGGAGATGGACGCGCTGATGGCGGAGATCCACCGGGACGTCAACAACGGTGTCTACCGGTGCGGCTTCGCCACCTCACAGGAGGCGTACGACGAGGCGTTCACCGCGCTGTTCGCCCGCCTCGACGCGCTGAGCGAGCGGCTGGCCGGGCGGCGCTACCTGATGGGCGACACGATCACCGAGGCGGACGTGCGCCTGTTCACCACGCTGGTGCGCTTCGACGTGGCGTACCACGGGCACTTCAAGTGCAACCAGCGCAAGCTCACCGAGATGCCGGTGCTGTGGGCGTACGCGCGGGACCTGTTCCAGACACCCGGCTTCGGCGAGACGGTGGACTTCGACCACATCAAACGGCACTACTACGCCACCCACGACATGATCAACCCGACCCGGATCGTGCCGCTCGGCCCGGATCTCTCCGGCTGGACCACCCCGCACGGACGTGGCTGAGGGCACACCGCGCCGGATCGCCGCCGCGTTCGCCGCCGTCTGCCTGGTGGCCGGTGTGACAGCGGTGACGATCGCGGTGGTCGCCGGTCCCGTTCCCGGCCCGTCCGCGTACGTCAGCGAGGCCGGCATCACCGACAGCGGGTACGCCGGGGCGTACCGGATGGGGATCTTCTCGGTGGCCGCGTCGCTGCTGCTGCTCGCCGGGGCGCTGCCGCCGGGGTTGCGCGCGGCGGCCGGCCTGCTCGGCGCCGGCGCGGTGGCCACTGTCGTCTCCGGCGCGGTGACGTGCAGCGAGGGCTGCCCGCTGCCGCCGTTCGAGGCGCCCACGGTGGCCGACCTGGTGCACGGCGGGGCCAGCATCGTGGCGACCGCCGCGGTGGTGCTCGCCATGCTGGTGCTGCTGTTCTCCCCGGCGGCGGACCGGGGGCTGCGGCGGATCGCCACGGTCGGCGCGGCGCTGGCGCTGCCGGTGGCCGCGGTGGTCGCGGCGGCCCTGCTGCTGGTCGGGCGCAGCGCGCTCCTCGGGGTGTCGGAGCGGGTGCTGCTCGCCGTGGTCGCCGCCTGGGGACTGGCCACCTCCGGCTACCTGGCTGTAAGGAGCCTCACCGGCAACGGTCCTTCCCTTCCGGCCCGGGACGGGAGTAACGTGTCGCGACGATGACCAATGTCTGGTGCCTCACCGAGCGCCTGTACGTCGATCTCCGACGGCAGGCCAGCGGCGTCTGTCCGGCGTAGCTCCACGCCCCGACGCCCGCTTTTTCCTCTCCAGACCCTGGATCAGTCCTCATGACCTCCGCCCTGCGCAGAATTCCCTTCTCCGTCCAGATCCTGCTGGGCCTCGTGCTCGGCGTGGCGCTCGGTTTCCTCGCCCGCGCCGCCGACCTCGCCTGGCTGACCAGCACGCTCGACACCGTCGGCGGCCTCTTCGTCCAGCTGCTCAAGCTCGCCGTGCCGCCACTGGTCTTCACCGCCATCGTGGTCAGCGTGGTCAGCCTGCGCGGCGTCGCCAACGCCGCCCGGCTCGCAGTCAAGACACTGCTCTGGTTCGCCGTCACCGCGCTCATCGCGGTGAGCATCGGCATCGGCCTCGGCCTGCTCACCAATCCCGGCCGGGGCGTCAACCTGGACCCGGCCGGCGCCACCGCGCCGAAGACCACCGGCTCCTGGATCGACTTCCTCACCGGCATCGTCCCGACCAACCCGGTCGGCGCGTTCGTCGAGGGCAACGTCCTCCAGATCGTCTTCCTCGCCCTGGTGGTGGGCGCCGCCGCGCTGCTGGTCGGTGACGCCGCCGAGCCGTTCGTGGCGCTCAACCGCTCGCTGCTGTCGATCGTGCAGAAGGCGCTCTGGTGGGTCATCCGGCTCGCCCCGATCGGCACGCTCGGCCTGATCGGAAACGCCGTCGCCTCGTACGGCTGGGACCTGCTCGCCCCGCTCGCCAAGTTCACCACAGCCGTCTACGTCGGCTGCGCGATCGTGCTGTTCGTGGTCTACCCGGTGCTGCTGGCGGTGGCCGGCAAGCTCAACCCGCTGCGCTTCTTCGCCGGCGCCTGGCCCGCCATCGAGCTGGCGTTCGTCTCCCGCTCCTCGGTGGGCACCATGCCGGTGACCCAGCGCTCGGTCGAGCGCCTCGGCGTCCCCCGCGAGTACGCCTCGTTCGCGGTGCCGTTCGGCGCCACCACGAAGATGGACGGCTGCGCCGCCATCTACCCGGCGCTCGCCGCGATCTTCGTGGCGCAGGTGTTCGGCGTGAACCTCGGCGTCACCGACTACCTGCTGATCGCGTTCGTCTCGGTGGTCGGCTCGGCCGCCACCGCCGGCCTGACCGGCGCGATCGTCATGCTGACGCTGACCCTGAGCACGCTGGGCCTGCCGCTGGCCGGGGCCGGCCTGCTGCTGGCCATCGACCCGATCCTGGACATGATCCGCACCGCCACGAACGTGGCCGGGCAGGCGGTGGTGCCGACCATCGTGGCCGCCCGGGAGGGCACGCTCGACCGGGCCGCGTACGACTCGGCCGGCAAGCGCGACCTGATCGAGCCCGCCGAGACCGAGCGGCTCGACCCCGTACCCGCCTGATCCACACCCAACGGGTGCGTCTCCCACCGGAGGCGCACCCGCTGCCCATGACCGGAGGATCCGAGAATGAGCGCCCTGTTCACCCCGCTCGCCCTGCGCGGCGTCACCCTGCCCAACCGGATCGCGCTGGCGCCCATGTGCCAGTACAGCGCCGGCCCCGACGGGCTGCCCACCGACTGGCACCGCGTCCACCTGGGTTCCCGGGCGATCGGCGGGACCGGCCTGGTCATCACCGAGGCGACAGCTGTGGTGCCCGAGGGCCGGATCAGCCCTCAGGACACCGGCCTCTGGTCCGGCGCGCACGTCGACGCGTGGCGGCCGATCACCGCGTTCGTCGCCGAACACGGCGCGGTTCCGGCCGTGCAGCTCGCGCACGCCGGGTTCAAGGCGTCCACGTACCGGCCGTGGGCGCCGGCGCGTGGCGGCGTGCCGGACGCCGAGGGCGGCTGGACCCCGGTCGGACCGGGTGACCAGCCGTTCGTGCCGGACTACCGCACGCCCACCGCGCTGGACGAGGCGGGCATCGCGGCAGTGGTGGACGCCTTCGCCACCGCCGCCGGGCGGGCGCTCGACGCCGGGTTCGCCGCCGTGGAGATCCACGCCGCGCACGGCTACCTGCTGCACGAGTTCCTGTCCCCGCTGACGAACCGGCGCACCGACGGCTACGGCGGTGACCGGGCCGCCCGGATGCGGCTCACGCTGGAGGTGGCCCGCGCGGTACGCGCCACGGTCGGCGAGTCCGTGCCGGTGCTGACCCGGATCTCCGCCACCGACTGGACCGACGACGGCTGGACCGTCGAGGACAGCGTGGTGCTCGCCGGGGAACTCGCCGCCGCCGGGGTCGACCTGGTCGACACCTCCTCCGGGGGCGCGGCGGTCCAGGTGTCCATCCCGGTCGGACCCGGCTACCAGGTGCCGCTGGCGGCCCGGATCCGCCGCGATGCCGGGGTGCCGACCGGCGCGGTGGGCCTGATCGTCGAGCCCGAGCAGGCCGAGCAGATCGTCGCCGGCGGCGAGGCGGACCTGGTGCTGCTAGGCCGCGAACTGCTGCGCGACCCGTACTGGCCGCTCCGCGCCGCCGCCAAGCTGGGCGCCACCCCGACCTGGCCCAACCAGTACGCCCGAGCCTTCTAGCCTTGAGCGTCGATCATGAAGTTGGCGGCGTTCTGCGTCCGATTTGTCGCCGCCAACTTCATGATCGACAGGGCGGAACCCCGGGCGGTCAGCCGGCCAGGTGGTTCCAGCGGGGTTCCAGGTCGGTCCAGGTGCCCTGGTCGGCCACGGTGCCGTCGATCAGCACCACCACGTGGTCGGCCCGGACCAGCGCGGCCCGCTTCGCGGTCGAGCCGACCACAGTCACGCCGTGCTCGCGCAACGCCGCCCACAGCGCCAGCTCCGTGCTGACGTCCAGCGCCGACGACACGTCGTCGGCCACCAGCAGCTCGGTACGCGGGGCGAGCGCGCGGGCCAGCGCCAGCCGCTGGAGCTGACCGCCGGAGAGCCGGGTGCCCTTGTGCCCGATCAGCAGCCCGAGCCCGCCCCCGGCGGCGGCCAGGTCGTGTTCGAGCTGGGCGGTCGTGACCGCCCCGGCGGCGTCCACCTGGTGGCCGAGCGCGATGTTGTCGGCCACCGTGCCGGAGAGCACCCGGGGCAGCTGGCCCACGTACCCGACCTGGTTGGGGCGCAGGAACATCTCCGGCTCGGTGACCGGGTCGCCGTTCCAGCGCAGCTCGCCGACGTGGTGCACGATCCCGGCCAGCGCCCGCAGCAGCGACGACTTGCCGGACCCGACCGGGCCGACGACGAGCACCAACTGCCCGCGCTCGACCACCAGGTCGACGTCGCGGACGGCGAGCATGCCGTCGGAGTGCAGCGCGCCGAAGCCGGACAGCTCCAGGCGGCGCAGCGGGTGCCGGGGCGGCGGCTCGGGCGCGGGCGCGGTGCCGGCGACCAGGTCCAGGCCGGGCACCGGCGCCGCGTAGACGGCCTCGCCGGTCATCGCCACCGTCCGCCTGGTCCACACCCGCGCCGACGGGTACTGCGACACCAGTGACGCGGTGGTCCACGCGAACCAGCGGGCCGCGCCCAGTGTGGACACCGCCACCAGCGTGGCGCCGGCGGACAGCCCACCGGCCAGGTAGAGCGCCCACGCGCCGATCGGCAGCAGGCCGCTGGCGACCGACGGGGTGGACCGGGCCCACACCTGCATCGCGATCTCGCGCCGCTGCCGCTCGCTGCGTACCTCGTCCAGCCGAGCGAGGTGGCGCAGCACCGGGCGGGTCGCGCCGGCCAGCTTCACCGTACGGGCGGCGGACAGCGCGGAGACCAGCGCGGTGGCGAACGCGGCGCGCGCCTTCACCGTGCCGGCCGCGGTGCGTTCCAGCCGGGGACCGAACAGCGTCGCCGCCAGCCCGGAGACCACCATCGTGCCGACGAAGAACAACGCCGGTACGAGGCTGCCGGTCACCAGCGTCATGGTGACCACGATGACCAGCGAGATGAACTGGTCCATCAGGTTGTCGGCCAGGTGCACCACCCGGTCGGTGTCGCCGCCCTGCGCCACCACCTCGGCCGGGGTGTGCCCGCTGACCCGGCGCGCGCCGGTCTGCCCGTGCACCAGCCGGGCGCTGATCCGCAGCATCTGCCGGATCCACCACTGCGGGAACCACAGGTTCGTCAGGTACGGCAGCGGCAGCACCACCAGCAGCGCGGCCACGATGCCCAGCGCCGGCAACCACGGGTCGCCGCCGCCGACCAGGTCGGCCCAGAGCCAGGGCAGGACCGCGCCGTCCATCCCGAGGACAGTCATCACGATGAACAGGCCGACCGAGATCAGGCCGTACCGGGGATCGTTGGTGCCCAGCCGGAGGATCTCCCGCATGGTCCGCGCGGGGGGCGCGGGCGGCGCGGGCGGCGGGTCGGCGCGCGGCACGGCGACCGGCCGCGTCGCGGGCGCGGCAGGCGTGGCGGGCGCGTCGTCCCAGGCGGGCGCGTCGAGCAGTTCCACCCCGCCGCGCCGGGTGCCCACCCCGGCGTACGCACCGGCGTGGCTGGTGGCGAGCAGCTCGGCGAAGCGGGCGGACTCGCGCAGCGGACCGGCCTCCAGCACGGCGCCGTCGGCCATCACGACCACCTCGTCGCAGCGGCGCACCGAGGAGAGCCGGTGCGCGATGACGATGCCGATCCGGTCGGTGAGCAGCCGTTCGGTGGCCTCGCGGACCCGGTTCTCGGTGACCGGGTCGAGCCGCGCGGTGGCCTCGTCGAGGATCACCACGTGCGGGTCGCGGACCAGGATGCGGGCGAACGCGACGAGCTGCTCCTGCCCGGCGGAGAGCACGTAGCCGCCGTCGCCGAGCCGGGTGTGGACCCCGTCGGGCAGTTCGGCGATCCAGCCGGTCAGGCCCAGCTCGGCCAGCGCCCGTTCGGCGGCGTCCAGCAGTTCCGGGTCGAACAGCGCCACGTTCTCGGCGAGCGTGCCGGCCAGGATCTCGGTGCGCTGCGGCACCACGGCGATCCACCGGCGCAGCTCCTCGACGTCCAGGTCGACCAGGTCGGTGCCGCCGAGGAACACCGTGCCACGCGGCACCTCCACCGCCCGGGTGAGCACCTTGGCCAGCGTCGACTTGCCCGAGCCGGTACGCCCGACGAGCGCGTACGAGCGGCCGCGGACGAAGTCGAGGTGCACGTCGCGCAGCGCCGGCCCACGGTCGTCCCCGCCGGCCGGGTAGCGGTAGGTGAGCCCGCGCACGGTCAGGTCGCCGTCGACCGGGGTGGCCCCGCCGTCCGGCTCCTGCGGCGACCCGGCCAGCAGTTGCACCCGGCCCCACGCGCCGAACGCCTGCTGCAGGTGCGGCACCCAGCGGGCGATGTGCTCGACAGTCGCGCCGAACGCGATGGCCAGCAGCCAGATCGCGGTGAGCCGGGCGGCGTCCACCCGGCCGGTGGCGAGCGCCCACGCGCCGCCCAGCACCACGCCGGCGATGCCGACCCGGACCGCGCCGGCGGCGGCCGCGGTGACCCGGGCGGAGAGCCGGAACACCCGGACGCACCTGGTGATCACCTCGGCCGCGCGACGGGCGTAGAGGCGCAGCACGTACGGCCGGGCGAGGCTGGTGCGAACGTCGTCCTGCCCGTGCACCGCCTCCTCCATCACGGCGGCGAGGTCGGACCACGCCTCCTCCTCGGCCATCCGGGCCGGGGCGATCCGGCTGGTCGGGCGGCGCAGCGTCACCGCGAGCAGGGTGGTGAGCGCGATCATGCCGACGCCTGCGGGCCACCAGACGATCAACGCGCTGACCGCCGAGAGGGCGCAGACCGCGAGGCCCTGCGCCAGCCGTACGCCGGTGTTCCGCATCTCGGCGGCGACCTGGTAGACGTCGTTGTCGATCCGGTCGAGCAGTTCGCCGACCGGTGTGGTCTCCAGGGTGGGCAGGTCCTGGCCGAGCGCGACCCGGCAGAGCCGCCGCCGCACGTCGGCCGACCAGTCGGCGGTGAGCCGGGCCATGATCAGGCCGATGAGCAGGTCGGTGACGACAGCGGCGACGAGCGCGACGGCGAGCGCGACGAACCAGCCGGACGAGCGGAGCACCAGCACCGGCCCGGCCAGCGCGGAGGCGGCCGCCTGACCACCGGCGCCGAGCACGATCAGCAGCAGGACCGCCGCCATCCGCCGGGGTGCCGTGGCCCAGAGATCTCGGAGCAGGCGCATGGGAGGTCCTCCGGACTCGGATCGGTGGGGGCGGTGCCCCCACCCTCACCCTTCCGGCGGCCCGGTATCAACCGAATTACCGACCGCTGGTCAGGTCCGGGCGACCCGCCGGACGATGCCGAGCAGCGACTCCTGCACCTCGTCGATCGGCCGCTCCGGCGAGAAGACCAGCCAGTCCACAGCCACCACCAGCCCGACACCGAACAGCGCCGAACTCGCGGTACGCACGTCCAGGTCGGCGGGGAGGTCGCCGCTGTCCACCCCGGCCTGCACCGTGTCGGCGATCACCGCGATGGCCTCGCCGCGCAGCAGCCGCAGCGTCTGCTGCCACTCCCTGTTGGTCCGCCACATCTCCGAGAGCAGGAGCTGGGCGAAGGCGCGGTAGCGGCGGATGTACTCCAGCTGGGCACGGACCAGCGCGCCGAGCGCCTCCAGCGGCGGCAGCCCGTCGACGGCGGCCCGGAAGTCGGCGGTGAGCAGGCCGATGCCGTGCCGCAGCAGCTCCTCGAACAGGACGGTCTTGGACTCGAAGTTGTAGTAGACGGTCCCCTTCGCCACACCGGCCCGGGCCGCGATGTCGTCCACTGTGGTGGCCGAGAAGCCCTGTTCGGCGATGAGGTCCACCGCCGCCACGAAGAGGCGCTGGCGGGTGTCCTCGCGTCGGCGCGTCCGTCCGTCCGTCACCGGCTCATCCTCACATGGTCAGTTCGGGGTGCAGCTTCGACGGGGTCAGCCGGCGGGACCGGCGGGCCGCGCCGACGGTGAGCGCCATCGCGCCCAGCCCGAACGCGAGCAGCACCAGCGCGGCCTCCACCACCGGGGCGGTCGTGCCGCCGTTGATGGTGTGGCGCAGGCCGTCCACCACGTACGTCATCGGCAGCCAGGGGTGGATGGCCTGGAAGAAGCCGGGCGAGGTCTGCACCGGGTAGGTGCCGCCGGAGGAGGTGAGCTGGAGCATCAGCAGCGCCAGCGCGGCCAGCCGCCCGGCCGGGCCGAGCGCCACGCCGAGCAATTGCATGATCGCGGTGAACGCCAGCGAGGTGAGGGCGAGCAGCCCGAATGTCGCCGGCCCGTGCCTCGGGTCGAGCCCGAGCGCCAGCGTGACCACCGTGTAGAGCACCGCGACCTGGGCCAGGCCGATGCCGGCGGCGGGGAGCCACCCGGCGAGCACGACCCGCCAGCCGGGCGCGCCGGACATCACGTGCCGCCGGTTGACCGGCCGCAACAGCATGTACGTGATCATCGCGCCGACCCAGAGCGCCAGCGACAGGAAGTACGGGGCGAAGCCCACGCCGTACGAGCCGGCCGGGTTCTGCGAGTCGCGGATCAGACCGACCGGGTCGCCGAGCACCTCGGCGCGACTGGCCGCGTCGTCGTACCCGGGAAGTTTCCGTTCGCCGGCGGCGAGCCCGTCGGCGAGCTCGCCCGCGCCGCCCTCCAGCCGGGTCAGCCCGTCGACCAGCCGGTTGCTGCCGCTGCCGAGCTGGGCCAGGCCGCCGTCGAGCTGGCGGGCCCCGCTGGAGAGCCGGTAGAGGCCGCCGCGCAACTGGTTCGCGCCGGTCGACGCGTCGCCGAGCCCGTCGCGGAGCTTGGCGCTGCCCTGCGCCAGCGTGGTCAGCCCACCGGCCAGCTCGTTCACCTTGGCCCGGGCGGAGGCGACGTCGTCGGCCAGGTGCGGTGCGGCGGCGGCCACCTCGCGGGCGGTCCTGGCGACGTCTGTCATCTGCTGGCGCAGCGTGGCCATGTCGGTCTTGTTCAGCGCTGCCACCACTGAGCGCGCCTGGGTGACGGCCCGGTCGGCGGCCGTGCGGGCGGCGGCGAAGTTCGGGTCGTCGGCCAGCTCGGGATGTTCCTTCGCGACCGCGTCGAGCCGGTCGCGGACCTCCTCGGCGGTGGCGACCACCTCGGCGGCCTTGCCGGGTAGCGCGTCCAGCCCGGCGGCGAGCTGCTGCGCGCCGTCGGCGACGAGCGTGGCCGCCTTCTGGATCCGGTCGGCGTTGCGGCGCAGCACCGGCTCGTACCTGTCGGCGGCGGCGTTGACGGTGGCCGCCGCGGCCTTGGTCTCGGTGGCCGCGCGGCCGGCGCCGTCGGCGAGCTGGGCGGCGCCGGTACGCAACTGGTCGAGGCCCTTGGCGAGCTTGTCCGCACCCTGGACCGACTGGTTGAGTCCGCCGGCGAGCTGCCCGGCGCCGTCCTCGGCGTCACCGAGGCCGTCGGCGAGCTGGCCCGCACCCCGCTGGGAGCTGCCGAGCCCGTCGGCGATCTTCCCGGCGCCGTCGGCGGCGCGGCCGGTCTCGGCCTTGGCGTCGGTGAAGCCGATCAGCATCTTGTCGAAGTACGTGGCGGCGGTGCTCTGCGCGGCGGCGGCCCGGATCTCGCTGAACGCCGACCTGGCGAGCAGCCCGGAGAGGTAGTTGGTGGCGTCGTCGTTCACCACCTTCAGCTCGCCCTGCCGGGCCGGGCGGTCCGGTTCCGGGCCGGCGGCGAGGGTGGCGGAGAAGTCCTCCGGAATGGAGAAGACCAGGTGGTAGCGCCCGTCGCGCAGCCCCTTCGTGGCGTCGGCCTGGTCGGTGACGGTCCAGCCGAACACCTTGCGGTCGAGCAGCTTCTCGGTCAGGTCGCGGCCGGCGTGCACCTCGCTGCCGTCACCGGCGGTGGCCGGGCGGTCGGCGTTGACCAGGGCGACCGGGATCCGGTCCATCTTCCCGTAGGGATCCCAGAACGCGTACAGGTAGAGCGCGCCGTAGAGCAGCGGGACGATGGTGAGCACGGCCAGGGCGGCGCGCGGCAGCCGGCCCCGGGTCATCCGGCGCAGCTCGAACAGGGCGAGTCGCAGGACGCTCATGCGGGCACCTCGGCGGGTTCGGTGGGCACGGTCAGGACGGGGATCGGCGGCGCCGGATCGCCGATGCGGTGCACTGTGGCGGCCACTCCGGGTTCGACGGCGCGGGCGCTGGCGACCACGGCGTACCCCTGGCAGGCGAGACGTTCCAGCGCGCCCCACATCCACTCCCGCTCGGGACGGTCGGCACCGGCGTCCACGTCGTCGGCGACGATCAGGCTGGGGCCGCCGAGGCTGGCCAGCACCAGGCCGAGCACCTGCCGCTCGACCGGGGTGAGGTCGCGGCCGTACCGGTCGGGGTCCAGGGGCGCGTCGGTGAGTCCGGCACCGGCGATGGCGGCGGCGTAGGCGTCTCGGCGGTAGGCCCGGCGGGCCCGCACCGCCGTCACCGGGACCAGCCGGCGCTGGCGGCGCGGCACCGGGCCGAGCAGCAGCAGGCGTTCGGTGATGTGCTCGGCGACGGTGAGCGTCGGGTCGGGTTCGTGCACGCCCGCCACCTGGCCGAGCGCGGCCGGGCCCCGGCGGCGCAGCTCGCCGTGGTTGTGCGGGAAGCGCCCGGCCAGTGCGAGCAGCAGCGAGGTGCGCCCGCTGCCGGGCGGGCCGGTGACGGCGTGCAGCTCACCGCTCGCGGCGGTGAGGTCGACGTCCCGGTAGACCCAGCCCCGGCGGGTGCGCAGCCCCAGGCCGCTGGCCTCGACGATGTTCATCCCGCTCCCGAATTCCAAACTGACTAGTCAGTATAAAAACATGCCCAGCATAACGCCGGGTGTCCGGTTCGGGACCTCTGGCGGGAGTGATCCTCAGAACAGCACTGTGGCGAGCGTGCCCACCGGGCGGAAGCCGCAGCGCTCGTAGACCCGCCGGGCGGGCAGGTTGAAGTCGTTGACGTAGAGACTCACTGTGGGCGCGACCCGGTCCAGCGCGTCGCGGACCACCGCGGCCATCGCGGCGGTGGCGATGCCCCGGCCGCGCCACTCCGGCGCCACCCAGACGCCCTGCACCTGCGCGGTCCGGCGGGTCACCACGGCAAGCTCCGCCTTGAAGACCACCCGCCCGTCGACGAAGCGGGCGTAGGCGCGGCCGGCGCGCACCAGCTCGGTCACCCGCCGCCGGTAGCCGCGCCCGCCGTCCTCGGCCAGCGGCGACACCCCGACCTCCTCGGTGTACATCGCCACCGCCGCCGGGAACAACCGGTCGACCTCGTTGCCGCGCACCCGGCGCACGTGCGGGTCGGGCGCCACGGCGGGCAGCGCGTCAGTCGCCAGCAGCGGCTGGTTCGGGCGTACGTCCCGAGCCGGCCCCCAGTGCGCGGAGAGGCGGTCCCAGAGGCCGAGCACCGCGTCGGCGCGGCCCACTATCGAGGAACAGAGCCGCTCCTCGGCGCTCAACTGGTCGGCGAACGCGGTCACCGCCGACTCGGACGCGAGCACCGGGGTCAGGTTGCCGCCCAGCCAGCAGATCGACTCCAGGTTGCGGCGGGCGCCGTAGCCGAGGATCCGCGCCTCGGCCCGCCACCACGCCAGCCCTCGTGCCGCCACCCGCTCGGCGACCTGCGCGCCGGCGTACGGGTCGAGATCGAGCAGCCGCTCG
Source organism: Micromonospora sp. NPDC048169 (assembly GCF_040652815.1). NCBI lineage: Bacteria > Bacillati > Actinomycetota > Actinomycetes > Micromonosporales > Micromonosporaceae > Micromonospora > Micromonospora sp. NPDC048169. Next base: position 30,873 of record NZ_JBEZMS010000004.1, on the reverse strand, counting down.
ACCGCGCGGCGCTCCGACTCCCCCAGTTGGCGTACCGGCATCGTGAGCACGGTTACCAGCCTGCCAGATCCACCCCGGCACACGCGGCCCGACCGGGCACCCCGCTCAGGCGGCCGGCACCGGCAGCGGCTCGGGTACGGCCGGCCGGGTCCGGGCGGCCCACCGCACCACCGGCGGCACCAGCGCGCCGAGCAGCAGGAAGACCACGCCGAGCACCAGCCAGCCGGGCACGCCCCACCCGATCGCCAGCGTGGTCACCACCACCGGGGCGACCATCGAACCGAGTTGCATGCCCATGCCGTACGCGCCCTGGTACTGGCCGTGCGCGTGCGCCGGGGCCAGGCCGAAGGAGATGCCCCAGCCGGCCGCCGCGTGCCACAGCTCCCCCACGACGTGCACCAGCGCACCGGCCAGCAGCAGCGGCACCGCCACCGTCACCGGCACGCCGCCCCCGGCCGCGAACAGCACGCAGGCACCGGCGAGCAGGATGCCCGCCCGGCGGGCGGCCCGGCCCGCGCCGGTCAGGTCCTCGGTGCCCCGCGAGGCGCGGACCTGGAACAGGATCACCACCACCGTGTTGACGAGCAGGCAGACGGAGATCAGCCAGTTCGGCGCCGTGGTGTGCCCGGCGATCCACAGCGGCAGGGCGATGTTGATCAGCGAGAAGTGCATGGACATGAGCCCGTCCAGCACGGTGAAGGCGAGGAACGGGCGGTCCCGCAGCGCGATCAGCCGTGGCCCGTGCGCCGGGGCGGGCATCGGGGGCACGGGCGGGAGCCGCAGCAGCACCGCCGCCGCCAGCACATAGGTGGCGGCGTCGAGCAGGATCAGCGTGACGTACGCGCCGCGGGTGTCGGCTGCGAGCGCGAACCCGGCCAGCACCGTGCCCACCGAGATCCCGACGTTGGTGACCGCGCGGAGGTAGGCGCGGGTGCGTACCCGCTGGTCGGGCGGGACAGCACCGGCGATCAGCGCGCCCCGGGCGCCCCGCGTGCCCGCGTCGGCGACCGCCATCAGCACACCGACGACCAGGAAGCCGGCGAACGAGCGCACCGCGACCAGCGCGACGGTGCACCCGGCCGAGGCGAGCAGCGCGGCCAGCTGGAGCCCACGCGGGCCGAGGCGGTCGGCGAGGTAGCCCATCGGCGTGCTCGCCACCAGGCTGACCAGCGCGGTGAGCGTGAGCGCCACACCCACCTGGGCGACAGTGAGCCCGACCGACCGGGTGAGGAACAGCGCGCTGGCGGTGAGCCACGTGCCCCGCCCCACGGTGTTGACGAGCGTGGAGAGGGCGAGGGTCCGGGACGGGCCCGGCTCAGGAAGCAGGCGCACGCCAGAAGCTTAACAGTACGTACGTACGGTTTGCAGCCGAGTTCTGCGGGCGTCTTGTCCCTCTCCGCCATCCGCGCCGAGTCCGGGTGAGCACCGCTGCCGCGACGGCACACCGGCCGGACGGCGGCCGGCGTGCCGTCAGGCGCGGCGCGCGGTGACGAGCAGGTACTCCCAGCGCATCACGCCGCCGTCCAGGTGCCGGGCGGCCAGGTCCGTCAGCGCGCGGTCGAGCCCGGCCGTGCGCTCCGGGTCGCCCGCGTTCGCCCGGTAGACCGCCACCGTGGGGCCGTAGTGGGTGGCGAAGAAGTCCCGGAACTGTCCCGGAGTCGCGAACCGGTTCACCACCACGGCGTCGCGCCCCAGCGTGAGCGCGTCCACCCGGTCGCCGAACAGCTCCCGGACGTGGTCCTCGTCGCCCCAGAGCGGGGGCGGCTGCGCGCCCGGCGGCGGTGGCGGCGCGTACGGCCGCATGGCCGCGAACAACTGGCCGACGAAGCCCTCCGGAGTCCAGTTGACCAGGCCGATCGTGCCGCCCGGCCGGCACACCCGCAGCACCTCGTCGGCGGCGACCCGGTGCCGGGGCGCGAACATCACGCCCACACAGGACAGGACCGCGTCGAACGCGGCGTCGGCGTACGGCAGCGCCTCCGCGTCCGCCTCCTCCCAGGCCAGCGTCAGGCCCTCCCGCTCGGCCGACGCCCGCCCGACCGCGAGCAGCTCCGGGGTGAGGTCACTGGCCACCACCTCCGCACCGGCCCGGGCCGCCGGCACCGCCGCGTTGCCGGTCCCGGCCGCCACGTCCAGCACCCGCATGCCCGGCGCCACCCGTGCCGCCCGGACCAGCGTCGCCCCCAACTGCGGGATCACCTGCGCGGCCACGGCGGAGTAGTCGCCCATCGCCCACATCGCGCGGTGCCGGGCCTTCACCCCCGCGTCCCGCTCCCGTTCCTCGATCATCAGTCGCTCCTCACCTGTCGTCTCTGCCAGGTACGCTAGGCAGCGGACGACCCGGCCCCCAGTACGAGATCTGTACCGCTTCCGACAGGCAGCTGGCCGGACCTTCGGGCCGGGCGTAGCGTGCCCGCCATGGGGGCCTCCTACCACCAGTTCTGCCCCGTGGCGAAGGCCATGGAACTGCTCGACGAACGGTGGACGCTGCTCGTGATCCGGGAGCTGGTAAGCGGCTCGGAACGCTTCAACGAGCTGCGCCGGGGACTGCCCCGGATGTCGCCCACACTGCTGTCCCGCCGGCTGCACCAGCTCGTCCGCGCCGGGGTGGTGGAGCGGCGGGTCGACGGCGTCGGCGTGCGCTACGTCCCGACCGCCGCCGGGCGCGAGCTGCGGCCCGTGCTGGAGGCGCTCGGCGCCTGGGGCGTGCGCTGGATCGGCGAGCTGGGCGACGCCGACCTGGACCCGAAGCTGCTGCTGTGGGACATGCACCGGCACGTCGACCACGACGCGGTCCCGCCGGGGCGTACCGTCGTGCGGTTCCGCTTCCGGGACGTGCCGGCGGCGCAGAGCGACTGGTGGATGGTGATCGCCGGAGGTGAGGCCGACGTCTGCGACGTCGACCCCGGGCACGACGTGACGGTGACCGTCACGGCGGACCTGCGCGCCCTGGTCCAGGTCTGGCTGGGCGACCTGGAGTGGGCCGCGGCGCTGCGCGGCGGCGCGGTGGAGGTCACCGGGCCGGAGGCGCTGCGGCGCGCCGCGCCCGGCTGGTTCACCCTCTCCCCCTTCGCCGCCGTGCCCCGGCCCTGAGACGGCGCGTGCGGCCGTCCCCGAGGGGGAACGGCCGCACGGCGACGCGGAAGTGGATCAGTGCACGGTGACTGTGGCGCCGCCGGGCACCAGGTCGCGCAGTTCCTCGGGGATCTCGGCGCCCATCTCGTCGGCGATCCGCAGCGCCTCCTCGATCAGCGTCTCCACGATCTGCGCCTCGGGCACGGTCTTGACGACCTTGCCCTTGACGAAGATCTGGCCCTTGCCGTTGCCCGAGGCCACACCGAGATCGGCCTCCCGGGCCTCACCCGGGCCGTTCACCACGCAGCCCATGACCGCGACGCGCAGCGGCACCGGCAGGCCCTCCAGACCGGCGGTGACCTCCTCGGCCAGCTTGTAGACGTCGACCTGTGCCCGGCCGCAGGACGGGCAGGAGACGATCTCCAGGCCGCGCTCACGCAGGCCCAGCGACTCCAGGATCGCGGCGCCGACCTTGATCTCCTCGACCGGCGGGGCGGACAGCGACACGCGGATGGTGTCCCCGATCCCCTCGGCCAGCAGCGCGCCGAACGCCACCGCCGACTTGATCGTGCCCTGGAACGCCGGGCCCGCCTCGGTGACGCCGAGGTGCAGCGGGTAGTCGCACTTCTCGGCCAGGAGCCGGTACGCGCGGATCATCACCACCGGGTCGTTGTGCTTGACCGAGATCTTGATGTCCCGGAAGCCGTGCTCCTCGAACAGCGAGCACTCCCACAGCGCCGACTCCACAAGCGCCTCGGCGGTGGCCTTGCCGTACTTGGCCAGGAGGCGCTTGTCCAGCGAGCCGGCGTTGACGCCGATCCGGATCGGCACGCCCGCGTCGCCCGCGGCCCGCGCGATCTCCTTGACCTTGTCGTCGAACTGCCGGATGTTGCCCGGGTTCACCCGCACCGCGGCGCAGCCGGCGTCGATCGCCGCGAAGACGTACTTCGGCTGGAAGTGGATGTCGGCGATCACCGGGATCTGCGACTTGCGCGCGATCGCGGGCAGCGCCTCGACGTCGTCCTGCGACGGCACCGCGACCCGGACGATCTGGCAGCCGGACGCGGTCAACTCGGCGATCTGCTGGAGCGTGGCGTTGACGTCGGCGGTGAGGGTGGTGGTCATGGACTGCACCGAGACCGGCGCGCCACCACCGACCGGCACCGAACCGACCATGATCTGGCGGCTGGCCCGGCGCGGGGCCAGCGGCGGCGGCGGTACGGGGGGCATACCGAGACTGACAGCGGTCACTTCAGGCACTCACCTTGAGAAGAGCGTGATGGGGTTGATGACATCAGCGGTGATGGTCAGCAGCGTGAACGCGCCACCGATCAGGATCACCGCGTACGTGAAGGGCATGAGTTTGAGGTAGTCGACGCGGCCGGGGTCGGTGCGGCCGATGCGCGCGTAGAGCCAGGACCGCGCCCGTTCGAACCAGGCGATGGCGATGTGGCCGCCGTCCAGCGGCAGCAGCGGCAGCAGGTTGAACACGCCGATGAAGAAGTTCAGCGACACGAAGAGCATGAAGAACACCATCCAGGCGTTGTTCTCCACGGCCTCGCCGCCGAGCCGGCTCGCGCCGACCACGCTGATCGGGGTGTCCATGTCGCGCTCGCCGCCGGTGATCGCGTTCCACAACGCGGGCACCTTCTGCGGGATGCGCTGCATGGCGTGGGCCGTCTGCACCGCCATGTTGCCGGTGAAGTCGGCGGTGGCGCCGAACGCGGCGATCGGGCCGTACTCCACCCGGGTCGGGGTGCTGGGCGAGAGCGCCACGCCGAGCGCGGAGACCGACGAGGTGGCCCCCTTCGGGTCGTTCAGCGGCGGGCGCTGCACCGCGGCCAGGTCGACCTTGGCGTCCTGCGACCGGCCGTCGCGCACGAAGGTGACGGTGGCCGTGCCGGGCGGGGTGGCGCGGACCACGTCCTGCATGTCGCCCCAGGTGGAGACCGGCTTGCCGTTCACCGCGGTGATCCGGTCGCCGTCCTTCAGCTGGGCCCGCGCGGCCGGGCTGGCCGGGTCGCCGGACTCGCAGGCGCGCACCTTGTCCACCGTGACGCACGGCGTGAGGGCGACCACCGCCGGCTCGGCCCGGTAGCCGGCCTCGGTGCTGGGGAACTTCGGGTTCGGCAGCCCGACCGACACCGCGATGATCCAGAGCGCGATCAGGGCCAGGGCGAAGTGGGTGATCGAGCCGGCGGACATCACGATCGTCCGCTTCCACACCGGGTAGCGCCACATGGCGCGCTTCTCGTCACCCGGCTCGACGTCGTCGTCCTGCGGCGTCATCCCGACGATCTTGCAGAAGCCGCCGAGCGGGATGCCCTTGACGCCGTACTCGGTCTCGCCCCGCCGGAACGACCACAGCGTCGGGCCGAAGCCGACGAAGTAGCGCGTGACCTTCATCCCGAACGCCTTGGCGGTCAGCATGTGACCCGCCTCGTGCAGGCTCACCGAGATGAGAATCGCCAGGGCGAACAGCACCACCCCGAGCAGATAGCTCATCGAGCTCCTTCCCCCGACCCGACGATGATCTCCTGGGCGTGCGCCCGTGCCCACGACTCGGCGGCGAGCACGTCCTCGACGGTACCCGGTTCGTCGAAATCGGGAGCGTCCTCCAGCACTCGCTGGAGGGTGTCGACGATGCCGAGGAACGGCAGCCGACCCGCGACGAACGCGGCCACGCACTCCTCGTTCGCCGCGTTGTAGATCGCCGGACGGCAGCGCCCGGCCTCACCCGCCGCCTTGGCCAGCGCCACCGCCGGGAACGCCGCGTCGTCGAGCGGGAAGAACTCCCAGGTGTGGGCGGTGGTCCAGTCGACCGCCGCGGCGGCGGCGGGTACGCGGTCCGGCCAGCCGATGCCCAGCGCGATGGGTAGCCGCATGTCCGGCGGGCTGGCCTGGGCGAGCGTGGAGCCGTCGGTGAACTCGACCATCGAGTGGATCACCGACTGCGGGTGGACCATCACCTCGATGTCGGCGTACGGCACGTCGAACAACTCGTGCGCCTCGATCACCTCCAGCGCCTTGTTGACCATCGTGGCGGAGTTGATCGTGACGACCGGGCCCATGTTCCAGGTCGGGTGCGCCAGCGCCTGCTCCGGCGTGACCGCTGTCAGCTCGTCGCGCCGCCGCCCCCGGAACGGGCCGCCGCTGGCGGTGACCACCAGCCGCCGCACCTCGCCCCGGGCGCCGCCACGCAGACACTGCGCCAGCGCCGAGTGCTCACTGTCAACAGGAACGATCTGGCTGTGACCCGGATGTCGCGAGAGCGCGGCCTTGACCAGCGGGCCGCCGGCCACCAGGGACTCCTTGTTGGCCAGGGCGAGGGTACGCCCGGCGTGCAGCGCGGCCAGCGTCGGCGGCAGGCCCAGCGAGCCGACCACGCCGTTGAGGACCACGTCGCACGGCCACTGCGCCAACTCGGTCATCGCGTCCGGACCGGCCACGATCTTGGGCAGCTTGAAGTCGCCGGTGGCCCAGCCACGCCGGCTCGCCTCCGCGTAGAACGCGAGCTGGAGATCCTGCGCGGCGGACGCGCGGGCCACGCCGACCGCCTCCACGCCCAGCTCCAGGGCCTGCGTGGCGAGCAGTGCCACGTTGCCGCCACCCGCGCCCAGCGCCACCACCCGGAAGCGGTCCGGGTTGCGCTTGACGATGTCGATGGCCTGGGTGCCGATCGAGCCGGTCGAACCGAGCAGCACGAGATCTCGGGGAGTGGTCACCGGCCCATTGTTCCCCAGCGCCTCACCCCGGTTCGTCCCGGAGTGCCCGGCGGCATGATCGACTCCACTTCACCGAGGTGGCGGCATCAGCGGCGCCGCGATGCCACCACTTCGGCGAATCGGTGTTGATCACGCCTGGGGTGCCTCCTCGTCGAGCAGGTCGGCCGGATCGACGCTGAACTCGAACGGCTCCCGCATCACGAACGTCGTACCGGCCGCCGCGGCCGCCAGCGGCCGGTACTCACCCTCAGCCAGTTCGTAGAGGGCGAGCGCCGGCACCCGGTTGCGCAGGTCGACCCGGAGGAAGTACGGCACACCGGCGGCCGCGTACTCCCGTGGCCGGTCGATCACGTCCTTGCGCCGGCTGCCGGGCGACACGATCTCACCGAGGAGCACGGCCTGGCCGATGTCGACGGCGGATCGACCACCGCCCGAGGACCGCAGCACGGCGATGTCGGGGATGAACAGATCCTTGCCGGAAACCAGGTTGATCTCGGGGTAGACCCAGAGCCCGCTGCGCCGGGCGGCCCGGTGCAGCCGATACGGCAACTCGCGTTCGACCGACTGATGGTCGATGCCGGCATGTGGTGTCACGATCACGCTTCCGCTCAGGACCTCGACCTTCGGGCCGTTGGTCTCCGGCAGGAGATCGAGAGCGAGCTGCGCGGTCCAGGGCTCGTCGCGCCAGCGGAGCACGTCGAACGACGGCTCGGCCGGCTGCGGCGCCGGCTCGGGCGCGAATGCGGCCTGGGCCATCAGGCTCACCCCCTCAGCGGATAATCGTGCTACCACTCACCCTAGCGGCGCTGTCCCGTTCCGCCCTGCTCGCACACGTTGTCCGTCCCCTCCCGGCCATCACCACCGCGTACACCCTCGGGGTGCCGGTGGCGAACTCGCGCGCCCACAGGCCCCATCGACCGGCGTACGGCGCTCAGCGCTCCCGCCACAGCCGACCCGATCGCACGCCTCGGCCGGGGTCGGTCATCCGCCCGTGGCGCACGTGCGGCTGGCGCTGCAGGACGAGGCTACGGAGACACGATCGTCCTGTCGGGCGCGGTGAGGTGCTCCAGGTGCCCCAACGGCAGGTGCGGGGGCTGCCACTCCAGGAACATCGCGGTGGCGTCGTCGTCGAGCTGGTCCTGCTGGTAGGCGAGGACGGCGCGCACCAGCCGGCGCATCGTCTCGGGGCTGGGCAGCCGGTCGTTGAGGGCACGCTCGACGAAGTCGACAAGTCGGTCCAGCCCGAACCGTTCACCGTCGTCGCCCCGGGCGTCGGTGATGCCGTCGGTGTAGGCGAGGACGCGGTCGCCCGGGTGTAGCGCCTCCTCGTGCGCCCGCGGACGCCGCGTCGACAGGTTGCCCAGCCCGAGCGGCAGCGCGGTCGGCCCGGGCAGTGCCCGGACGGCCTTGCCGTCCCGCAGCAGCATGGCGCCGGGGTGGCCGGCGTTGATGATCCGCAGCAGGCCGGTCCGCCGGTTGAGTTCGGCGAGCAGCGCGGTCGCGAACATGCCGGGGTGTTCGGAGCGGACCCACCTGTCGATGCTGATCGCCGTGTCGATCAGGTCGAGACCGGTGCGCCGGGCGTTGCGGTACGCGCTGACCACGAGCGAGGCCATCGCGCTCGCCTTGATCCCGTGCCCGCAGGTGTCGAAGAGCCCGACGCTGAGCACGTCGCCGTTGAGCGCGTAGTCGAAGATGTCCCCGCCGACGTCGTAACACGGTTCGAGAACGGCGGTGACCACCAGGTCGTCCGTCGCGAAGGTCAACGGCGGCAGCAGCCCCCACACGATCTCGGCGGCGACCTGCATCGGCAGGCGGCGGCGGATCCGTTCCACGACGTCGCCGTAGAGCCGGCGGTTCACCAGGACCTGGGCGACGGCGACCGCCACCTCCCAGGCCGGCCGGTCCAGCGCGGGGTCGCTGGCGCGCGACGACACGATCTCCAGCGCGCCCAGCCGTTCGCAGCCGAGCAGCAGTGGCACCCAGAGCCGGTCCGGGTGGTCGGGAGCGCGCTGCACCTGGAGGCCGGTGAACGCCCGACCGGCCAGCGTCGTCTCGATCGTGAGCTCGTCCCGAGGCGCGCCCGCGCCGACCAGGGGTACGAGCGAGGACTGTGTGTAGTCGGCCAGGTAGATCACCATGTCGGTGGCCCCGATGGCGGGAGCGACCCGGTTCACCAGGAGCGACAGGTCGTCCGGACCACCCCGGGCGGCGTTGAGGTGCAGCCAACGCGCCGCGTCGCCACCGTCGACCATCCGCGCCTCCCCCGTGTCTCCACCACCGTAGGAGGCCGAGGGCGAACTGCCAACGGCGCGGCTCAGGTCGGGCGTTCCAGGACGAACGTCTCCAGTTCGGCGCCGCCGTACCAGTCGGTGCGCACACCCACGTGCGTCATGCCGAGCCGCCGGGCCACCGCCATCGACGGGTCGTTCCCGGCCATCACCACCGCGTACACCCTCGGGGATCCGGCGGCGAACTCGCGCTCCAGCACCGCACGGGCCGCCTCGGTCGCGTAGCCGTTGCCCTGGGCGTCCGGGTGCAGATGCCAGCCGACCTCGATGTCGTCGGTCAGGGTGACGCCGTCACGTCCCGGCAGCGGCTTGAGCAGGACGCTCCCCGCCACCGGCCCACCGTCGCGCGGCTCGACCGCCCACAGACCCCAGCGACCGGCGTACGGCGCCCAGCGCTCCCGCCACGACCGGACCCGCTCGCACGCCTCGGCCGGGTTGGTCATCCGGCCCTTGCCGCCGCCCAGCCAGCGCATCACCTCGTCCCGGGAGTAGATGTCGTAGACCCGGGCCAGGTCGTCCGGCGACTCGGTCCAGTCGCGCAGCACCAGCCGGTCGGTCGTGGCGATCGTCATGCCGCCGGATCGTAATGCGTGGCGCGGTGCCGTACGGGGAACGACAGGGCGATGGGCGACGGGTGGGAGCGGACGAAGCGGATCACGGCTGCGGCGTTCCGGCCGGTCCGCGGCCGGGACCTGTCCCTGCACGCCGCCGCGATCACCTTCTACGGCGCGATCGCCGTGGTGCCGGTGGCACTGCTGGCGATCTGGCTGACCGGGCTGCTCGCCGGAGCGGACCGGGTGCGGCGGCTGACCGGGTACGCGATCGACACGCTGCCCACCGAGATCGGCGCGAACCGGGCGGTGGCCGCGCTCGTCGAGGCCGGGCTGGGGCTGACCCCGCTGCTGGCGCTGGCCTCGCTGCTGCCCGCCTCGCTGTACGGGGAAGGGCTGCGCCGCGCGTTCGTCTCGGTGGCCGAACCGCGCGCCGAGTCCGGTGCGCTGGTCGGCTGGCGGGGCCGGCTGCTGCTGCTCCCGCTGCTGGCACCGGCCCCGGCGCTGCTGCTGTCGATCCTGCTGGCGCTGCCGCTGACCACCCGGCTGGTGCGCCAGGGCGGCTGGCTCGGCGCGCTCGGCGTGGTGTTGTCGTTCCTGGCGGTGTGGCTGGTGCTCACACCGGTGCTGATCTGGGTGTTCCGGGTGGTCGGCCCGGCCTCGCCGGACTGGCTCTCCACAGTCGGCCTGGGCTCGTTCACGGCCGCGAACCTGTCCGGCTTCCTGCACGGGTTCGTGCTGTTCTGCTCGCTGCCGCTGGACCTTGGCGTGCCGTTCGGCGGCTTCGACGAGATCGGCGGCGGCGTGGCGGTGCTGCTCTGGCTCTACCTGTTCCACGTGATCGTGCTGTCCGGCTACTCGGCCACGCTGGCGGCGAGCCGGTGGCGGGCCGCCCGGGTGGCGGCCCGCGCCTGACGGCTGCGGTCAGCGCCGGAACGGGCCGCGCACCTCGTACGTGATGCCGCCGGTGCCGGCCCGGGCGCCGCTGGCGCCGCGTTGCGAGGAGAAGTAGAGCCGGCTGCCGTCCGGGGAGAACGCCGGACCGGTGATCTCCGACTCGGACTGCCCGAGCAGCCGCAGGAACGGAGCCACCACACCGGCCGGCGTGATCACGTTGATCTCCATGTTGCCGCCGTCCTCGGCCACGTAGAGGTCACCGCCCGGGGTGCCGGTGATGTTGTCCACCCCGGTCAGGGGCGCGGCACCGGCCGGCACCAGCGAGTCGTCGTACGCGAGGTCGAGCCGCTGGTTCGCCGCGTCGTACGCCCACACCCGGTTGTCGCCCTTCGTGGTGAACCAGCAGGTGCCGTCGGCGTACCAGCAGCCCTCGCCGCCGTCGAACTCCTGCGCCGCGCCCACCTGGAAGCGGGTGGGCACCGGGAACCCGTCGCGGTCCGGCAGGTCCCGCCAGGTCACCGGGCCGGTCACCTGGCCGTCCGGGGCGCAGAGCACCTGGACCTTGCCGGTACGCAGGTCACCCCAGGTGTCCGGGACGAAGCGGTAGAAGCAGCCGTCCGGCTCGTCCTCGGTCAGGTAGACCACCCGCCGCACCGGGTCACAGGCCGCCGCCTCGTGCTTGAAGCGGCCCATCCGGGTCCGCTCCTCGCCAGAGCGGCCGCCCTCCGGCCACGTCTCGAACACCCGGCCCAGCGGCACCTCCTCGCAGGACAGCCACGTCCCCCACGGGGTCGGCCCGCCGGCGCAGTTGACGTTGGTGCCGCCGAGGATCCGGTACGCGGCGGCGATCGTGCCGTCGGCGGCGAACCGCACCGCCGAGGCACCGCCGACGAGCGGGACCTCGGAGTTGGAGACGTAGATCCAGCCGTCGCCGGACGGGAAGCAGGCGCCGCCGTCGGGCGCCGGGTGCCAGGTGTACGAGGTGCCGGCGACCCGCTGCCCGGAACGCGCGATCACCCGGCTGGTGAAGCCCGCCGGCAACTGGAGGCCGTTGGCGTCGGCGGCGAGCAGGTCGCCGTACGGGCCGGCGCCGGGCTGGGCGGGCTGGGCCGGGGCGGCCGCGGCGGCCCAGAGACCACCGGCGAGAGCGGCGGCGCCACCGGCGGCGGTGGCACGCAGGACGGTACGACGATCCATCGGGGGGTGACCTTCCCGGAGGCGGTGGGTGTCTCCTCGACGGTAGAACGGAAACGCATCGACCGCCGCCACTACAGGGTGAACGACTGGTGACGGCGCTCCGGGGTCAGAGGCTCTCGACGTACCGCTTGGCGTCGGCCAGCGACATGTGCGTGTGCTCCCGTACCACCTTGATCGCCTGGATCTTCTTCCCCCGGTGCAGCAGCCGCGCGGCCTCGGCCCGCACCGCCTCGTCAACGCCCTTTCCGGGCGCCGGGGCGCCGGGCGGCCAGGTGCCGCCGGCCGCCAGCGCGTCCACCGCCCGCTTCGCGTCCAGCAGCGACAGCCCGGTCTGCTCGCGCATCACCTTGACCGCCTCGACCTGACGACCCGCGTGGATCAGGCGGAGCACCTCGGCCTGCCCGCCGGCGGGACGATCAGCGGCGACCAGATCCCGGGGACGGTCGCGCCGCAGCACGAGCAGGAGGAGGAGCACCACCACGACGAGCGCCACCGCGAGCGCGACCTGGACAGCCGGGGACATGCCGGGAACGGTAGCGCCCCGCCGCGAGCCCTCCCGCCGGGGTCCCGCCGCAGTTACGCTCCGATCCTATGAGCGACGCGAGTGAGCTGCCGTCCCGCGCCGACGTCGTGGTGGTCGGCGCCGGGCACAACGGCCTGGTCTCGGCGATCCTGCTGGCCCGCGCCGGCCTGGACGTGCTGGTGCTGGAGGCGTCAGGCGTGATCGGCGGGGCGACCCGCACCGAGAACCCGTTCCCGAAGGTGCCGGGGCTGCGTCACTCCACCGGGTCGTACCTGCTCGGGCTGATGCCGCCGGAACTGCTGGCCACGCTGGACGTGAGCATCCCGGTGCTGCGCCGCGACCCGCACTACTTCCTGCCCACGCCGGGTGGGCTCGGCTCGCCGTACCTGCTGGCCGGCAGCGACGTGGCGGCGAGCCGGCGGCAGCTCGCGGAGATGTTCTCCCCCGCCGACGTCGCCGCCGACGACGCGCTGCACGCCGAGCTGGCCCAGCTACGGGAGGACCTCGCCCCGGCGTGGCTGGCCGAGCCGCTGCCGGTCGAGGAGACCGCCGAACGCTACGTGCGGCCCGCGCTGCGGCGGGTCTTCGTCGACCTGGTGCGCGGCTCGGTCGCCGACCACCTGGCCCGCTTCGACTTCCGCTCCGAGCTGCTGGTCAGCATGTACGCGGTCACCGACGGCCTGTCCGGGCTCAACGCCGGGCCGGACGACCCCGGCACCGGCCACAACTTCCTGGTGCACAACATGTGCCGGCTGCCGGGCGCGGACGGCACCTGGATGATCACCCGGGGCGGCATGGGCACGGTGTCCCGCACGTTCGCCGAGGCCGCCGTGCGCGCCGGGGCGCGGATCGTGGCCGACGCGCCAGTCACCGCGATCCGGCTGGCCGGAGGCGCCGCCGCCGGGGTGACGCTCGCCGACGGGCGGGAGGTGGACGCCCCGGTGGTGCTCGGCGCGTGTGACCCGTACCGGCTGATGGAGCTGCTGCCCGACGGCGCGCTCCCGGCGGAGCTGGGCGCGCGGATGGCGGCGGTCCGCCGCCCCGGCACCACACTCAAGCTCAACCTGGCGCTGACCGGGCTGCCGCGCTTCTCCTGCCTGCCGGAGGACGCGCCGAGCCCGTTCGGCTCGACCATCCACCTGCTGCCCGGCTCGGCGTCGCTGGTCGGCGAGGGCGGCGAGTCACCGATGGCCGCGCTGCGCGGCATGTGGGCGGACGTGCGGGCCGGACGGCTGCCGGACGAGCCGACGATCGAGTGGTACCTGCACACCACTGTCGACCCGTCGCTGTCCGACGACGCCGGGCACCACTCGTCGGCGCTGTTCGTGCAGTCGGTCCCCTACGAGCTGGCCGGCACCACCTGGGAGGCCGCGCTGCCCGGCTACGTCGAGCGGCTGATCGCGATCTGCGAACGGTACGCCCCGGGCGCCGGTGACCTGGTCGCGGACGCGGTGCCACTGCCGCCGCCGGGCATCGAGGCGCACTTCGGCATCACCGGCGGGCACATCCACCACGTCGACAACACGGTGTCGTTCACCGACCGGATGCCGTACGCGACCGGTGTGGACGGCGTGTACGCGGGCAGCGCCGGCTGCCATCCGGCGGGCAGCGTGATCGGCGCGGCCGGGCACAACGCGGCCCGCCGCATCCTCGCCGACCTGGGTTGAGTCCTCCCGGCCGTCGGGCGCCTCCTGGCCGGCGGACGGCGGCGGCGGAAACCGTCAGACGGCCGCTTCCCCGGCCGGCGCCGGGGTCTCCGCGTCGGCGCGGTGCGCGCGGATCTTGTGCCCGACGCTGGTCAGGCAGCGCCCGCTGGCCAGGTCGAACTTCCAGCCGTGCAGCTGGCAGGTGAGCTGGTCACCCTCGACGATGCCGAACCGGCTCAGGTCCGCCTTCAGGTGCGGGCAGCGCCGCTGCACCACCCAGCCGTCGAGCGTGATGTCCTCGGCGTCGACCGCCCGCTCGTGCTCGTCGTACCAGCCCTCTGCGTACTGGAGGCGCTCCTCGGACAGGCACTTGAAGAAGGCGTAGACGAACTCGTTGTACTGGCCGATGCGGGCCGCGGAGAAACGGCAGGAGAGGAAGAGCGAGTTGACCCAGTCCACCTCGCCGATGTGCAGCAGGTGCTCGATCAGCGCCCGCTCGGTACGGAAGCGGTAGCGGACCTTCTCGTCCGCGTACGGCCGGACCTCCTTGCCCGGGAAGTCCACCACGATGGATTCAATGGTCTCTCCGCCTGTGCCGTCAGTGCCGACCAGGTCGAAGCGGACCGGCCCGCCGACGCCCTTGGCCAGGTAGATCGACTCGTCGAGCAGCGGCTCGATCCGGCGCTTCATCTCGCCCAGCACGTCCACCTCGGGGTGCCGCCAGGACGCCTTCTCGGCCTCGATGACCGGGCGCTTGCGCTCCCGCATCTCCTCCAGGTGGGCGACCTTGTTCGCGAAGAACTCCTCCACCGGCACCGGGTGCGTGGTGGTCGCGCCCTCGGTGGTGATCTCCGAGACGCTGCCGGGCAGCAGCACGACGCCGTTGGTGCCGCCGACCTTGGCGTACTCCGACAGGAACACCGACTGGTCGGGGAAGATGTTGCCCTCGTCGCCGAAGATGTCGTTGAACTGCCACAGGTCGTCGTCGAGGAAGCACGGCGGGCCGGCGATCGGGAAGACGTGGTCGGCCTTCAGGTCGTCGATGTAGCGCCAGGTGCGGTCGAACTGCCGGTCCCGCTTCTGCTTCCCGAACGCCGTCTTCGCCGCCTGCGGCAGCTCGTAGACCATCGGGTACCAGATCGCGCCGGAGAACTGGAGCATGTGCGCGTGCACGTGGCCCAGCTCGGCGAACACGGTCAGGTCGGTCGGGCGGGCGTCGTTCTGGTTGAGCAGCCGGACGCCGTCGTACTCGACCCAGAGCGAGGAGTCGCCGATCGGGCCGTCGGTCGGGCTGGTCAGCGCCTGAATCATGATCTTCAGGCCGCCGGGCAGCTCCACCACCTGCTCGTTCGGGGCCTTGAGGAACTTCGTGAAGCCCAGCTCCCGGAACTCGTCCTCCATCTCCGAGGTGGGGAACTCGGGCAGCAGGACGGTGGCGTCCTTCGACACGAAGTCGCGCAGGTGCTTCGCGTCGAAGTGGTCCCGGTGCAGGTGCGACACGTACAGGTAGTCGACCTGGCCGAGGGTGGCCCAGTCGAGCTGGGAGTTGTCCGGGAAGGGGAACCACGAGGCGAAGTAGGCGGGGTTGACCCACGGGTCGCACAGGATGCTGCCCGCGGCCGTGTCGATCCGCATGCTGGCATGCCCCGTACCGGTCACTCGCACCGCAGTCCTCCTCAAAAAGGCATCAGGTGTACGTCAAGACGCTACCGGAGGCAGTGTGCTCGCCGTTCCGCGACGCCGGTAGTGGTCTTCCGCCCCGACCGGGACGGGACCAACGACCCGGGCCGGCCGGACGGTCCGCTGTCGCCCGCCCGGGTCATCCCCGGCACAGGAGGTCGGACCCTGCGCCGGGCCCGGTTACCGGCGTGCCAGACTGATCGGAGATCCGATCGCGAGGGAAGGACCGACAGTGGCAGGAGACGAGCCGGTAACCGCGCCAGATCAGCACAAGCCCGGACACCGCAAGTCCGGACGGATCGGTGCGGTGCTGTCGGCGTTGGCCTTGGTTCTGATGGCGTTCTGCGGGATCGAGGAAGGCCGGGTGGAGCACATCTGGCTGTTCGGGATCGCCGGGCTGCTGATCGCCATCGTCATCGGCGACGCCGTGCTGCGCCGCAACGGCCTGCGGTCCTGACGCGCGGCGCCCACGGTAGTGCGCGAAGGGCCCGCCCCCTGTCCGGGGGGCGGGCCCTTCGTCGTCTCGTGACCGCCGTCAGCGGCCGAGCAGGATGTCCTGCACGTCCTTGAGCGCGGCGTCGACCTCGGCCTCGAAGTAGCCACCGGGCACCAGCCCGAAGCGCAGCGTGTCGAGTTCCTTCGGGCTCACCGGCATCGGGTTGCGCCCCTGCATGCCCCCGAGCAGCGTCTCGAAGAACCGGTCGACCTGGTCCGGGTCGTACCCGCTGCCGAACCGGCGGACCTGGAAGCTGCGCCGGATCTGGTCGACCCGGTGCAGGTCGCTGCCGGGCGGGCCGGCCATCGGCGGCCCCACCATCGGCGGACCGGCGACCGGCGGACCCACGAGCGGCGGGCCGGTCATCGACGGGCCCGGGCCGTAGCCGTGGTCCGGCGGACCGTAACCCGGGTCCGGCGGGCCGTAGCCGGGCTCGGGAGCGCCGTAGCCCTGCTGCGGCAGCGCGGGCGGACCACCAGGGCCACGACCACGCAGCTCGCGCTCGGGCATGCGGATCTCGGCGGTCATGTCGGCCCGTCCCCGCCGGCCGGCCTCGAACCCGTCGAAGCGGTCCTCCGGGCCGCCGTATCCACCGGGGCCGCTGTCCGGACCGTAGCCGCCCGGGCCGCTGTCCGGCGGACCGTATCCACCAGGGCCGTTGTCCGGGCCGTACCCACCGGGGCCCTTGTCCGGGCCGTACCCACCGGGACCGTTGTCCGGGCCGTAGCCGCCCGGGCCGGGCGGCAGACCGCGCGGCGGCGGGCCGCCGTGCCCCATCGGCGCACCCGGGCCCATCGGGCCGGGGCCACCCGGGCCACGCGGGCCGTCGTAGCCACCGCGCGGGCCGTCGTAGCCACCGGCGAACGCGCCGGTCGGCTCGTCGTAGCGGCTGCCGTAGCGGTCGGCGGGCGGGCCGGGCTGGGCCGGCATCTGCCGGGGCGGCATCGGCGGCTGCGGCACCGGCGACATGCCCCGGTCGTCGCGCATCGGTGGGCCCAGCCGGTCGGCCATCCGGGGGTCGCCACCGCGCCCGGCCGGTGCGCCACCGCGCTCCTCCAGCTCGGCGAGCTGCCGCTCGACCCGGTCGAGGTGCAGGTCGACCTGCCACTCGTCGTAGCCGTTGAACCGGACCCGGAAGACGACGTCGTGGACCTCCTGGGAAGCCACGGGCGCGCCGACCGGCTGGCCTTCGAGTGTCGCCTCGACCCGGTCCAGGAAGGCGTCGACCTCGTCGACCTTGTAGCCCCGGCGGAGTGCCTTACGCCGGAAACGCTGACCCTGACTCGCCACTATGTCTCCTGGTCTCGTACCGCTACGCCGTTGCCGCGCGTGAGTCGCCGTCCGTGTCCTCGGCGGCGGCGAGCTGCCCACAGGCCCCGTCGATCTCGCGTCCCCGGGTGTCGCGCACCGTGGTCGACACACCGGCGTCGCGCAACCGCCGGACGAACTCCCGCTCGACCGGCTTCGGGCTGGCGTCCCAGCGGCTGCCCGGGGTCGGGTTGAGCGGGATCAGGTTCACGTGGGCCAGCTTGCCGGCCAGTAGCCGCCCGAGCAGATCGGCTCTCCACGGCTGGTCGTTCACGTCCTTGATCATCGCGTATTCGATGGACACGCGACGTCCCGTCGTGGCCGCGTAGTCCCACGCCGCGTCCAGCACCTCGGACACCTTCCAGCGCTGGTTGACCGGGACGAGTTCGTCGCGCAGCTCATCATCGGGGGCGTGCAGCGACAACGCAAGGGTCACCGAGAGGTCTTCGCTGGCCAGTCGGCGGATCGCCGGCACCAGGCCGACTGTCGAGACCGTGATGTGCCGCTGCGACAGGCCCAGCCCCTCCGGCGCCGGGGCGACCAGCCGGCGGATCGCCGCCACCACCCGCGAGTAGTTGGCGAGCGGCTCGCCCATGCCCATGAACACCACGTGCGACAGCCGCGGCGGGGACCCGGCCACCACGCCGGAGGCGGCCACACCGGCCAGGTAGACCGCCTGGTCGACGATCTCGGCGGTGGACAGGTTGCGGGTCAGCCCGGCCTGGCCGGTGGCACAGAACGGGCAGGCCATGCCGCAGCCGGCCTGGCTGGAGATGCAGACCGTCACCCGGTCCGGGTAGCCCATCAGCACGCTCTCCACCAGCGAGCCGTCGTGCAGCCGCCAGAGCGCCTTGCGGGTCGCGCCGTCGTCGCAGGCCAGCTCGCGCACCGGGGTCAGCAGCGTGGGCAGCAGCTCGCCCGCCAGCCGGTCCCGGGTCGCCGCCGGCAGGTCGGTCATCCGCTCCGGGTCGCGCACCAGGCGGCCGAAGTAGTGGTTGGAGACCTGCTTGGCACGGAACGCGGGCTCACCCAGCTCGGCGACGAGCGCCTGCCGGCCGGGCAGGTCCAGGTCGGCGAGGTGGCGGGGAGGCATCGAGGGCCGGCGGCCGCGGGCGTCGGGGTCTACGGAGATCAGCGGGAGACTCGTCATGGCGCGTCCAGTCTGACACGCTCCCGCCCGGACGCACCCGTCCGTACGTGTCGAATCGCCCCCGGCCGGCCGGGCCGCCCCGGCTCGACGCCGTGATTCATGCCTCAGCCCGTCACCGGGACGAAGACCGCGAGCAGCAGGTACGCCACCGGCACGGCGAACAGGATCGAGTCGAGCCGATCCATCAGGCCGCCGTGCCCGGGCAGCAGGTTGCTCATGTCCTTGACGCCGAGATCCCGCTTGATCATCGACTCGGCGAGGTCACCGAGCACCGCCGCGACCGAGATCGCCATCCCGAACAGCGCACCCCACCAGGGGGCCACGTCGAACAACGCCCACAGCAGCGCCGCGCTGCCCGCCGCCGCGGCGGTCACCGAGCCGGCGAAGCCCTCCCAGGACTTCTTCGGGCTGATCGTGGGAGCCATCGGGTGCTTGCCGAACGACACGCCCGCGGCGTACCCGCCGGTGTCGGAGAGCACCACCGCCGCCAGCGTCACCAGCACGCGCAGGGCCCCGTCGCCCGGCGCCGCCGCGAGCATGGCCGCGAACCCCGCGAGGAACGGCACGTACACCGCGATCAGGGTGGCCGCGGTGAGGTCACGCTGGTAGTCACCGGGCCCGTCGCCCAGCCGCCAGATCATCGTGCCCAGCACCGTGACCAGCAGCCCGAGGCAGAGCGCGTCGGGCCCCGCGTACCAGGCCAGACCCACTGTGATCACGCCACCGGCGACGAGCGGCGCCAGCGGGGGGTGGGCGCCGCTGCGGCGCACCGCGCGGGCCATCTCCCAGATGCCGATGCCCACCGCGGTCGCGAGCACGGCGAGGAACGCCGGCATGAAGAAGAACAGCGGCACCACGACCGCCGCGCCGAGGGCCACCCCGACACCGATCGCCGCCGGCAGGTTGCGCCCCGCCCGGGACGTCTTCGGCGCGACGGTCGGCGGACGCTCCGGGCTCGCCCGCCGCCGCCCCCGGCCCCGGCGACCGGCCGGCGGCTCGGGCTCGGGCACCGGCGCGGGCTCGTCGCGTACCGCCGGGATCTGGTCGGTGGGCTCGTCCCGCACCGGCGCGATCTGCGCGGTCGGGTACTCGTCGTCGCGTGCGGGCTCGCCCCACGGGCCGTCGTGCTCCGGCCCGGTGGGCCGCCCACGGTCGCCGGCCGGCGGTCCGTCGTACCGGCCCGGGCCGTCGTGGTGCCGCGAGGTCGTCGGGTACGCCCCGGCGTACGTCTCCGTACCCGGGTAGGTGTCCGGGCGGGCGTAGGTGTCCGGCTCGGCGGGTGAGGTGTGCGCGGCCGGGCCGGGTCGCCAGGGACCGGGCTCCAGGTCGGTGTCCGGCCAGGGCAGGGCCGGGGCGGCCGGGCGGTCCCAGCCGCGCGGCTCGGTGCTGCCGTAGGGGTCGGGGTGGGACATCACGCACCGGCAGCCGGTACGAGAGCCACCACATGACGCAAGACCAAGACCATCCCCTACCGGCGTGAGACTTCCTGTTTACCGACCGACGGCCGGGCGACTCCCGCCGTTCACCCCGTGGTGGTCGGGAATCGTGCCGAGCCTACTGCACCCGCCGGAGCGCCGAGGGTGTGCGCCGCCGGGCACGACGACGGCACCGGGCCGCCGCCCCGACGGGCGACGGCGGCGCGGTGCCGTGCGAGGTACGCGGGTGCTCAGACCTCGAGCAGCTCGCTCTCCTTGTGCTTGACCAGCTCGTCGACTCCTGCGACGAAACGGTGGGTCAGGTCGTCCAGTTCCTTCTCCGCGCGCCGGCCCTCGTCCTCGCCGACCTCGCCATCCTTGACCAGGCGGTCCAGCTCCTCCTTGGCCTTGCGGCGGATGTTGCGGACGGCGACCTTGGCCTCTTCGCCCTTCTGCCGGGCGACCTTGATCATCTCCCGGCGCCGCTCCTCGGTCATCTGCGGCAGGACGATGCGGAGCTGGTTGCCCTCGTTGTTCGGGTTGGCCCCGAGGTCCGAGTCGCGGATCGCCTTCTCCATGGCGCCCAGCTGCGAGTTGTCGTACGGCTTGATGATCACCATGCGGGGCTCGGGCACCGCGATGGAGGCCATCTGCGGCAGCGGGGTCGGGCTGCCGTAATAGTCGATGACGATCCGGGAGAACATGGCGGCGTTGGCGCGTCCGGTACGGATCCCGCCGAACTCCTCCTTGGCGTGCTCGATGGCACGCTCCATCTTCTCCTCCGCCTCGAGGAGGGTGTCGTCGATCACCGGTCTCCTCGCCTCCTTCTGTCGCTCGTCGGGTGTGGTGCGGGTGCTGCCGTGGCAGAGAGGGACCGTTGCCGGTCCGGCGGGCCGGTCAGGCCGTGATCAGGGTGCCGATCTTCTCACCGCCGACGGCGCGGACGATGGTGTCGTCGCCCTGCGCGCCGAAGACCAGCATCGGCAGGCCGTTCTCCATGCAGAGGCTGAACGCGGCGGCGTCGGCCACCCGCAGGTTACGGCGCAGCACCTCGGAGAAGGTGATCGAGTCGAGCTTGCTCGCGGTCGGGTCGATCCGGGGGTCGGCGGTGTAGACCGCGTCCACGCCGTTCTTGCTCATCAGCACCACGTCCGCGCGGATCTCCAGCGCCCGCTGGGCGGCCACCGTGTCGGTGGAGAAGTACGGCATGCCGGCGCCCGCGCCGAAGATGACCACGCGGCCCTTCTCCAGGTGCCGGATCGCGCGCAGCGGGATGTACGGCTCGGCGACCTGGGCCATGGTGATCGCGGTCTGCACCCGGGTCTCGATGCCCTCCTTCTCCAGGAAGTCCTGGAGGGCCAGGCAGTTCATGACCGTGCCGAGCATGCCCATGTAGTCGGCGCGGGCCCGGTCCATGCCGCGCTTCTGCAGCTCGGCGCCGCGGAAGAAGTTACCGCCGCCGACCACCACGGAGACCTGCACGCCGCGGCGCACCACGGTGGCGATCTGCCGGGCGATGCCCTGCACGACGTCGGGGTCGACGCCGATCGCGCCGCCGCCGAAGACCTCGCCGGAAAGCTTCAGCACCACCCGGCGGGACCGACCGGGCGGAGGTGCGGTCGGATCCTCCACCGCCAGGTTCCGGTCACTCACAACCTGCGTCATCCGCCCCGCCCCTTCTCCCCGCGCATCGCGCGGTGTCGCGTACGTGCCCCTGCCGACCCTATGTGACGAGGAGGCCGCGGTGCCTGTCGCGTACACCGGCGGCCTCCTCGTCGACGTCTCCCCTGTGCCCGGGCCGGACGGCCCGGCGCGGCGGCTCAGGCCTGGCCGACCTCGAACCGCAGGAAGCGCGTCACCTCGATGCCGGCGTCGGCCAGCACCTGCTTGACGGTCTTCTTGTTGTCGGCGACCGACGCCTGCTCCAGCAGGACGAAGTCCTTGAAGAAGGCGTTGACCCGGCCCTCGACGATCTTCGGCAGCGCCGCCTCGGGCTTGTTCTCCTCGCGGGCGGTCTGCTCGGCGATGCGCCGCTCGGACTCGACGGTCTCGGCCGGCACCTCGTCGCGGGTGAGGTACTTCGGCCGCATCGCGGCGATCTGCATGGCCACGGCGCGGGCATCGGCGTCGGCCGCCTCGTCGCTCTTGCCGGTGAACTCCACGAGCACGCCGACCGCCGGGGGCAGGTCCTGGCTCTTGCGGTGCAGGTAGACGGCGGTGGTGCCGTCCAGCTTGGCGAAGCGGTTGAGCACCAGCTTCTCGCCGATCTTGGCGGACTGCTCCTGGATCAGGTCGGCCACGCTCTTGCCGTCGATGCTGCTGGCGAGCAGCTCCTCGGCGTTGGTGGCGCCGCTGGCCACGCCGTGCTCGACCAGCTGCTGGGCCAGCGCGATGAAGGCGTCGTTCTTGGCGACGAAGTCGGTCTCGCAGTTGAGCTCGAGCAGCGCCTGGCCGGAGTGGGCGATGAGGCCGTTGGCGGCGGTGCGCCCGGCCCGCTTGCCGACGTCCTTGGCGCCCTTGACGCGCAGGATCTCGACGGCCTTGTCGAAGTCGCCCTCGGCCTCGGTCAGCGCCTTCTTGGAGTCCATCATGCCGGCGCCGGTGAGGTCGCGGAGCTTCTTGACGTCCGCGGCGGTGAAGTTGGACATGACTCTCTCTTCGGTGTCAGTGAGGTGGTCTGGGGTGCTGGTTACCCGTTTCCGGGCCGGTGCTGCCCGGCGTACCCGTCACGTCCCCACCGCCGGCGATTCCCGGCGGTGGGGACGCGACGGCGAGATCACTCCGCGGCGGCGGTCGCCGGCTGCTCGGCGGCAGGCGCGGCGGGCTCGGCCGGCTCGGCGGCGGCGGGCTGCTCGTCGGCCTTCTTCGGCTCCTCGAGCAGCTCGCGCTCCCACTCGGCCAGCGGCTCGCCGGCGGCGACCTGGCCGGCCTCGGGCTTCTCGTCCGCGCCCCGGTTACGGCCGGAACGGGCGATCAGGCCGTCGGCGACGGCGGCGGCGACGACCTTGGTCAGCAGCTCGGCCGAGCGGATGGCGTCGTCGTTGCCCGGGATCGGGAAGTCGACCTCGTCCGGGTCGCAGTTGGTGTCGAGCACGGCGATCACCGGGATGCCCAGCTTGCGGGCCTCGTCGACGGCGATGTGCTCCTTCTTGGTGTCGACGATCCACACCGCGGCCGGGAGCTTCTGCATGTCCCGCAGACCACCGAGGGTCTTGGTCAGCTTGATCTTCTCGCGGGAGAGCTGGAGCGTCTCCTTCTTGGTGTAACCGGCGGCGGTGCCGCTCAGGTCACCCAGGGCCTCCAGCTCCTTCATCCGCTGCAGCCGCTTGTACACGGTCTGGAAGTTGGTCAGCATGCCACCGAGCCAGCGGTGGTTGACGTACGGCTGGCCGACCCGGGTCGCCTGCTCGGCGATGGCCTCCTGGGCCTGCTTCTTGGTGCCGACGAACAGGATGCTGCCGCCACCCGCGACGGTGGTGCGGACGAACTCGTACGCCTTCTCGATGTAGTCGAGCGTCTGGCGCAGGTCGATGATGTAGATACCGTTGCGCTCGGTGAAGATGAAGCGCTTCATCTTCGGGTTCCAGCGCCGGGTCTGGTGCCCGAAGTGCACACCGCTTTCCAGCAGCTGACGCATGGTCACGACGGCCATGGTGGGTTACTCCTACGTTGTCCCTGGTTGTCCGTCCGGCCGGCGGCCGGACGCCTGGCGCCCGGTCGCCGGCCAGGGTGGGCCCGGTACGTCATACCGGGACCAGGGAGGCCGTCGCCCCACGGAGAGACCGTGGAGAGGGCACGCGAGGTCGACCGCGCGAGGCGGTCGCCAGTCGACCAGTGTACGCGCCCTCTCCGCTGCCCGGCCCCCGGGTGCGGAGCACGCCCGCCCGGTCAGCCGGCGGCGAGCGCGGCGGCCAGGAACAACACCAGCCCGACGGTCAGGTACGCCGTCGGCGGGCGCAGCCAGCCCCGGCTGCCGTCGGCGAGCGCCAGCCCTCCGGTGCGCAGCCCGTACAGGCCGGTGCCGAAGATCGGCAGGCCCACCACCAGGAACATGCCCACCACGACGTGCGACGTCGACACCGGGTCACCGAAGATGCCGTGCAGCAACACCCGCACCGCCGGCACCTCCAGCACCAGCACGAGCACCGCCAGCAGGACCGCCAGCGCCGGGCGCCGGGTCCGGTAGACGCCGTCACCGGGCGGCGGCCCGTCCGGGCGCGGCAGCACAGCGGGCATCGGACCGGTCGGCATCTCCAGCGGGTGCGGGGTCGCCGCCGGCTGGGCGGGACCACCCGGGCGCTCGCCGATCCGCAGCGGAGTGGGCTCGCCGGGGTTCAGCCGACCGGCGGCGGAGGGCTCGGCCCCGTCCGGGCCCACGGCGCCGGGCGCGGCCGGCTCGACCACCGGGTAGCCGCCGACCGGGCTGAGCCGGGGCTGGTCGACGCCGCCGACCGCGCTCCGGGCGTCGGCGCCGCCGGCCGGGTCGCTGCCGTGGGCGATGAGGCCGTACGGGTCGGCGCCGGCCGGGGAGACGCCGGCCGGGGCGGCCGTCGGCGTACCGAGCGGGCTCGCCAGCGGGTTCCCGTGCGCGGCGGTGCCGAGCGCGTCGACGCCGCTGCGGGACACCGAGCCGAGCGGGTCGGCCGACTCGCGCGCCGCGCGGCGGGCGGCTCGCGACCCGGGCAGCTCCCCGGAGACCTCCGGGTCGTCCGGCCGCTGCGACCGCCAGCTGCTCGTGTCGTCCACCAGCGGATCGGCGGCGGAGTACCGGCCCGGCTCGGCGTACCGGTTCTCACCGGCCCGCTGCTCAGGCGTGCGGTAGTCGTCGTCGCGGTAGCGGGGCTCACCCGCGGCGCGCCAGTCCGACTCGTATCCGCGGTCGCCCCAACGCGACCCCTGCTCATCCTCGGAATAGCTCCGTCGTCCGTCCACGACCGGCACGGTATGCGACACGCACCAGCCGCGCCATTCGGACACCCGGCGATATCGGCCCAGGTCAGCACCGATATCGAGGGGTCGCCGCCGCACTACTTTGGGTAGTCGTGCGATGTGAAGGTCGGTGCGGCACCCGGGTACGGGAAATCGTCGGGGAAGGCGGTCACCACGGCTTCGCGGTTGAGCACGTCGACCAGGAAGTGCGCCAGGCAACCGTCGAACAGGTGCCACTCGTCGAAGTCCCGAGCGCCGTTCACCGCGATGCGCCACCGATCCGGCGCGTCGCCCGGGTCGCGCACCCAGTAGACGGTGTCTCCGTTGTCGGTCAGGGCCACCGCCGTCAGACCGTCGACCGGTGCGGGTAGCGCCTCCCCGCTGGAGGCGTACGCGCGCAGCACTTCGGCGGCCTCCGCGACACCGCGCGCGAGGTCCAGCCGCGCAACCGGATGGCCGGGCGCGAGCAGCGCCAGGAAGTCGTCGAACTTCCCCGGCCCGTACCGGTCGACGAGATCCTTGTAGTCCCCGGGGAGTGCGGAATCGAGCGAGCGCTCCACCGCCGGCCAGTCCGGCGGCGCGCTCAGGCGGGCCGGAGGCGGCACCATCCGCACGAGCCGCTCGACGTACCTGTTCACGCGAGTCTGAAGTCACTTCTGGTGACCCCGTACCGGTCGGGCACCACCAGGCAGCTGAAACGCCGGCCCGCAAGGCTGGACTGCTCGACGCCCAGATTCAGGGCGAGCACCGCCGCATCCGTCCTCCGAACCCTGGATTCGGCGTCCGCCTCGCGGAACTCCGCGATCCCGCCGCAGGCCGAAGCGTCGAACGACGTGTTCCGAGCTGCCACGGCACTCCACTCTCGCTGTCGGACCGGCTCATCATGCCTGTCCCTAGCAGATCGACAACATGATCGTCGTTCCGTCCACAGGCCCACCCCTGTCCACAGGTCACCGGACCGGGCCACCCGCGATCAGGGACGCCGGTCGCATCCTGACCGGCATGACGAACCGGAACCGAGCCGTCGGGGCGTACGGCGAGCGGTGCGCGCTGCGGCACCTGATCGAGACGGGCCTGCGCCCGGTCGCCCGCAACTGGCGCTGTCCCGAGGGCGAGATCGACATCATCGCCTGGGACGGCCCGGTCCTCGCCATCTGCGAGGTCAAGACCCGCCGTACCGAGCGGTTCGGCTCCCCCGCCGAGGCCGTCGTGCAGGCCAAGGCCCGTCGGCTGCGCGGCCTGGCCGCCCGCTGGCTCGCCGAGACCGGCACCACCGCCGACGAGGTCCGCTTCGACGTCCTCTCCGTCCGGCTCCCGCTCACCGGCCCCGCCCGCGTCGAACACCTCCGCGGCGCGTTCTGACATGGGGTACGCGAAAGTGCTGAGCGTCGGCCTGGCCGGAGTCGCCGGGCACCTCGTCGAGGTCGAGGCCGACCTGGCTCCCGGACTGCCCGCCGTGATCATCTCCGGCCTGCCCGACACCGCCCTGCACGAGGCGCGCGACCGGGTCCGCGCCGCGATCGTCAACTCCGGCCAGAAGTGGCCCAACCGTCGCATCACCCTCAACCTGCTCCCCGCCACCCTGCCGAAATACGGCTCGGCGTTCGACCTCGCCATCGCGCTCGCCGTCCTGGCGGGCTCGGGTGAGCTGCCGCCGGTGGCCCTGGACGCCACCGTCGTGCTCGGCGAACTCGGCCTCGACGGCGCGGTACGCCCCGTCCGCGGCACGCTGCCCATGGTCGCCGCCGCCGCCCGCGCCGGGCACACCCGCGTCGTCGTACCCGCCGGCAACGCCGCCGAGGCGGCGGTCATCCCGGGCGTACGGGTGCACGCCGTCGACACCCTGCACCGGCTCGTCGCCCACGTCCGCGACGGCAGCCCGCTGCTCACCCCACCCGCCCACGTCCCGGGCGGCGGCACCGTCGGGCCCGACCTGGTCGACGTGGCCGGGCAGCCGCTCGGACGGCGCGCACTGGAGATCGCCGCCGCCGGCGGCCACCACCTCGCGCTGCTCGGTCCGCCCGGCGCCGGCAAGACCATGCTCGCCGAGCGGCTGCCCTCGATCCTGCCCGAACTGGACGACGAGGCAGCTCTGGAGGTGACCGCGCTGCACTCGATCGCCGGCCTGCTGCCACCCGGCGGCGGCCTGCTGCGCCGTCCCCCGTTCCAGGCGCCACACCACACCGCCACGGTGCCCGCGCTCGTCGGAGGCGGCTCCGGGCTGGCCCGGCCCGGCGCGGTGTCGCTCGCCCACCGCGGGGTCCTGTTCCTCGACGAAGCGCCCGAGTTCAGCAAGGGCGCGCTGGAGGCGTTGCGGCAGCCGCTGGAGAGCGGCCGGGTGCGGGTGGCGCGTACCCGGGGCGCCACCGAGTACCCGGCCCGCACCCAACTGGTGCTGGCGGCCAACCCCTGCCCCTGCGCGAAGCCCTCCGGTGACGTCGACTGCGAGTGCCCGCCGCTGACCCGGCGGCGCTACCTGGGACGCCTGTCGGGTCCGCTGCTCGACCGGGTGGACGTGCAGGTCCGGTTGACCGCGGTACGCGCGGCGGAGCTGCTGCGCACCGACGCCGCGCACGAGTCCTCGGCCACCGTCGCCGCCCGGGTCGTCGCCGCGCGGCACGCCGCCGCCGACCGTTGGGCGGCCACCGGGCACCGGGTCAACGCCGACGTTCCCGGCCCGTACCTGCGCCGGCCGCCGTGGCACCTGCCCGCCCGGGTCACCACGGATCTGCGCCGCCGGCTCGACACCGGTTCGCTGTCCGCGCGCGGCTACGACCGCGTACTCCGTCTCGCCTGGACCATCGCCGACCTGGACGGGCGGGATCGGCCCGGCCGCGACGACGTGGCGGAGGCCATCCAGCTCAGGACGGGAGAGGTCGCGTGAGCGCCGACGACCACCGGCTGGCGCGGGTCGCGCTCACCTGGCTCGCCGAGCCCGGCACCCGGTCGGTGTACGCCCTGGTCAAGCGGATCGGCCCGGTCGCCGCGCTCGACCTGCTGCTGTCCGGCGAAGCGCCGGACCGGGCGCTGCGGTCGGCCGTCGCGGCGCGCGGCGCCGCCGGTGACGCCCGGACGGTCGCCGCCGACGCGCTGGCGCGCGGCGAACGACTCGGCGCCCGGCTGGTCACCCCGGACGACGACGAATGGCCCACCCAGGTCGGGGACCTGCGCCGGCTGGCGATGTCCGGGGCCACCCGGCGGGTCGACGTGGAGACCGATCCGCCGCTCTGCTTCTGGGTACGCGGCGCGTGGCCGCTCGACGAGGCGCTGGCACGCTCGGTGGCGGTGGTCGGCGCCCGGGCGGCCACCCCCTACGGCGCGCACATCGCCACCGAGCTGGGCTACGGCCTCGCCGATCGGGAGTGGACAGTCCTGTCCGGTGGCGCGTTCGGCATCGACGCCGCGGCGCATCGCGGGGCGTTGACAGCGGGCGGGCGCACCGTCGCCGTGCTCGCCTGCGGCGTGGACCGCCCGTACCCGATGGGCAACGCCGCGCTGTTCGACCGCATCGCCGACACCGGCCTGCTGGTGAGCGAGTGGATTCCCGGCGCGGAGCCGCTGCGCCCACGATTCCTCATCCGCAACCGGGTCATCGCCGCGGCGACGAACGGCACGGTGCTGGTCGAGGCCGCCGCCCGCAGCGGCGCCACCCAGACGCTCAACCGGGCGCTCGGCCTGCACCGCCCGGCGATGGTGGTGCCGGGCCCGGTGACCTCGGCGATGTCCGTCGGCGGGCACGAGGTGCTGCGGGAACACCCACGGGCCCGGCTGGTCACGAACGTCGCGCACGTGCTGGAGGAGGTGGGGCGCATCGGGTACGACCTGGCCCCGCCCGCCCGGGCCCCCGAACGTCCACGGGACCGGCTCGACGAGGAGGCCACCCAGGTGCTGGAGGCGCTGCCGCGCCGCCGGGCGCTGGACCTGGAGAGCGTCGCGGCACGCGCCGGCGTGGACCTGCGCACCGCCATGCGCAAGCTGTCCATGCTGGAGGAACTGGCGATGGTGGTACGCCGCGACGACGGCTACGCGCTCGCACCCCCACCGGCCGCCCGCACGTGACCGCCTCAGTCGCCCTCGAACCGGATCTCGGCGTCGCGGCGCTCGGCACATCGGCGGACGAGCCGGGCCAGCCGGTGCACGTGGTCGACCTCCGCCTGCGCCCGGGCCACCTCGGCCAGGCACCGCAGCTCGGCGAGCAGGTGCGGCATCCGCTCGGTGCCCACTGTCAGCTCACCGAGCGGGTCGACGCGGTCCAGCAGCGGGGTCCGGCCACCGCCGCGCACACGCTTGAGCAGGTCGAGCAGCAGATCCTGCGGATCCGCCACGACCTCGATCGAGACGTACGCGGGCCGGCGACGGCTGTCGCCCGCCGACACCTGCCGGTAGAGGACGGCGTCCACTCCCACTCTCGGCCCTCCTCGTAGCGGCGTCACCGACGCGGGGACGCGTTCGTCTGATCGCGGCCGGATCGACCTCCGTCGGGGCCGGTCCGGGCCACGCTGCCCGCCGGTCGCCGCACCGGAGCGTGCCGCAGCATGAGTTTCCCCTGTCCAGACCCGCTTTTGCCACCCCACTCAGCGCGTCGGCGGGTAATCCACGCCGGGAAGAAGCGGACGGCAGTGGCGGACGGCACAACGCACGGGCGACGGCCCGGCCCACCGCGAGGACGGAAACGGTAGCCGGGCGGCACGGCGAGCGGCGGGGCGGCGGCACGGCGAACGTGGGCGCTCCGGCCTTACGCTGGGGCGGTGATCGCTGTCCGCCACCGCCGCCGCGACCGGGTGCGCCCGGACCGGACGCCGCGATGAGTCAGCGGCGGCGTGGCACGCGGGACGCGCACGAGGAGCTGCCCGCGTCGATGCGCGAGGCGGTGGACGACTTCGCCGACCACCTGTCACGGGTGCGCAACCGCTCCGTCCACACCGTCCGGGCGTACGTCACGGACCTCGTGTCGCTGCTGGATCACGCCGTCCGGATGGGCTGCGCCGACCTGCCGGAGCTGGACCTGGCAATGGTGCGTAGCTGGCTGGCGAAGCAGCGGACCATGGGCGCGGCCCGGACGACCATGGCGCGGCGTGCCGCCTCGGTCCGCACGTTCAGCGCCTGGGCGCACCGGACCGGCCTGCTCGCCGACGACGTGGCCGCGCCGCTGGCCAGCCCCCGGGCCCGGCGGGAACTGCCCACAGTGCTGCGGGCCGACCAGGCCGCCGTCCTGATGGAGGCGGCCCGGCCCGCGGACGCCCCGCAGCCCGTGGAGACGGCGGGTGCGGACACACCCGCTGCGGTGCTGCTGCGTGACCGGCTGCTGCTGGAGCTGCTCTACGGCACCGGGGTACGCGTCAGCGAGGCGTGCGGCCTGGACGTCACCGACGTCGACCAGGCCCGCCGGGTGGTACGCGTGCTGGGTAAGGGCGGGCGGGAACGCTCGGTGCCCTACGGGGTGCCGGCCCAGCGGGCGCTCGACACCTGGCTGCGCGACGGCCGGCCCGTTCTGCTGACCCCGGGCTCGGGCCGGGCGCTGCTGCTCGGGGCTCGGGGCGGACGGCTCAACCCGACCACGGCGCGACGGATCGTGTCCGGCTGGGCCGGTGCCGCGGGGGTGCCGCGGGTGACGCCGCACGGGCTGCGCCACTCCGCCGCGACGCACCTGCTCGAAGGGGGCGCGGACCTGCGGGCCGTGCAGGAGTTGCTGGGGCACTCGTCGCTCGCCAGCACCCAGATCTACACGCACGTCTCGGTGGAGCGGCTCCGCGCCGCGTACCGCCAGGCGCACCCCCGCGCCTGACCGCAGAAAGCGTCGGTGGAACGTCATGGGTGTCCGCGGGGCCGGGAGACACCCATGACGTTCCACCCGAGCGGGCGAATCCGGCCGGGGCATGATCCATCCCGGGCTAGTACTCCAACGTCACTTGGCTTTGGCGTTGGGCGTGGCGCGGGCATGAAGACGGCCACCGCGTTGATCATCGATGGTTTGTGAGGACAACCGAAGA
>NZ_JBEZMS010000003.1:136838-287161 GCF_040652815.1 Micromonospora sp. NPDC048169 | reverse complement strand
GCCGCCTGGGAGAGCGCGAGCTTGGCCTGCCGGGCGATGCTCGCCAGCGCGGCGGCACTGGGCCAGCGCGCGGCCGGATCCTTCGCCATGGACCGCTCGACGATCGCACGCACCTGCGGCGGGATGTCGGGCGGAAGCGCACGTGGAGCGTCCCGCACGTGCTTCATGGCGATTTCGAGGGGGTTGTCCCCCTCGAACGGGCGGCGGCCGGCCAGGCACTGGTACGCGACCACGCCCAGCGCGTAGACGTCCGAGGCGGGGGTGGCGACCGCACCGGTGGCCTGCTCCGGCGAGATGTACGACGCGGTGCCGAGCACCGACCCGGCGGCGGTGAGCTGGCCGATCAGGTCCGAGCGGGCGATGCCGAAGTCGGTGAGCACGAGCGTGCCGTTCGGCCGGACCAGCAGGTTGCCGGGCTTCACGTCGCGGTGCACGATGCCCTTCTCGTGCGCCGCGTGCAACGCGTCGGCGGCTTGCGCCAGCAGGGCCATCGTGCGGGCCGGGGTCAGCCGGCCGACCCGGCTGAGCGTGGCGGAGAGCGCGTCGCCCTCGACGTACTCCATCACCAGGAACGCGATGTGCTGGTCGCTGCCGAAGTCGTAGACGTCGACCACGCCGGGGTGGTTGATGGTGGCCATGGTCCGGGCCTCACCGCGGAACCGCTCGGCGAAGCCCGGTTCGTCGAGCAGCGCGGGGAGCAGGCTCTTGACCGCGACGGTACGGCCCAGCACCTGGTCGGTGCCGCGCCACACGTCACCCATGCCACCGCTGGCGATCCGCTCGTCGAGGCGGTAGCGGTTGCCCAGCTTCACTCCCGGGGCGAGCACGTCAGCGCCTCCCGGAGTCCGCGATGGCCGCCGCCATGATCCGGCCGGCGATGCGGGCCGCCTCGGCGCTGCCGCCGCTGCCCGCCTGCTCCAGCTCGACGCAGACCGCGGAGAGCGGCGTGCCGTCCTTGTCCAGCGCGAAGCCGATGAACCAGCCGTGGTCCGGGGTGTTCGGGCCGGACTCGGCGGTACCGGTCTTGCCGCCCACCACGAAGCCGTCGACGGCGGCCCGGCGGCCGGTGCCCTCCTTCACCACGTTCTGCATCATGTCGCGCAGGTCGGCGGCGACCTGGCCGCTGATCGGGCGGCGCAGCTCGCGCGGCTGGGCGGCGTCGTAGACGGTGGTGCGGTCCGGCCCGAGCAGCTGCTTGACCAGGTAGGGACGCATCTGCTTGCCGTCCTTGTTGGCCACCGCGGCGGCGATCAGCGCGCCCTGCAGCGGCGTCATCCGCACGTTGTTCTGGCCGATCGACGACTGCGCCAGCGCCGCCGGGTCGGTGCTGCCGTCCGGGTTCTGCATGTCGCCGGTGCGGCTGGCCGCCACCGGCAGGCCGCCCTCGCCGAGCTGGCCGACGTTGAGGTCCTCCTGCTCGAAGCCGAACTGCTTGGCCTTCTCCTTGACCTTGTCCGCGCCGAGGCGGACGCCGAGCTGGGCGAAGCCGGTGTTGCAGGACTCGGTGACCGCCTCGCGCAGCGTGACCTGGGACTCGGGGCAGATCGACGGCGCGGCGTTGCGGATCGGCTGGCCGGCGCCGGGCGCGGTGTAGCTGGAACCGGCCGGGATGCGGGTCTGCTGCCCGACGCCGTTCTCCAGCGCCGCCGCCGCCATGATGATCTTGAAGGTGGAGCCCGGCGGCAGCGTCTCGGACAGCGCCCGGTTCGCCAGCGGCCGGTCCTTGTCCTTCTCCAGCGTGTTGTACGCCCGGTCCGCCTCGGTGCTGTTGTGGCTGGCCAGCGGGTTCGGGTCGAAGCTCGGCATGGACACCAGCGCCTGCACCGCGCCGGTACGCGGGTCGATCGCGATGGCCGCGCCCTTCTTCGCGCCGACCTGGTTGTCGTTCAGTTGCTTGTACGCCGTCTCCTGGGCCCGCTTGGAGAGCGTCAGCAGCACGTTGCCGCCACCGGTCTCGTCCCCGGTGAACATGTCCTTGATCCGGCTGGCGATGAGCGCGTCGCTGGTGCCGGCCAGGAAGTCGTTCTCCACCCGCTCGATGCCGCTCGCGCTGCCGTTCACCGGCTTCCAGCCGAGCACGTGCGCGTACATCTCACCGCCCGGGTAGGTGCGCTGGTACTTCAGCTCACCGCCGGTCTCCTTGCTGAGCGCGTACGCGGTGCCGCCGACCTCGATGTTGCCGCGCTTGCGGTCGTACTCGGCGACCTGGACCCGGCCGTTGTAGTCGCTGTTGCGGTACTCGTCGGCCTTGTAGGCCTGGATCCAGTTCAGGTTCGCGAACAGCAGCCCGAACAGGACCATCACGACCACGCCGACGCGGCGCAGGGGGGCGTTCACGGCCGGATCACCTCCGTCGGGGCGCCGTGCAACTGCTCGGGCGGACCGCCGGCCGGCCGGGCTGCCGGACCGCCGCCACCGGTCACCGGACGGCGGGCACCGTCGGACACCCGCAGCAGCACGGCGATGAGCAGCCAGTTCGCCATCAGCGAGGAGCCACCGGCGGACAGGAACGGGGTGGTCTGACCGGTCAGCGGGATGAGCTTGCTGATGCCGCCGACGATCACGAAGACCTGGAGGCCCAGCGTGAACGCCAGACCACCGGCGAGCAGCTTGCCGAACGAGTCCCGCACCGCGAGCGCGGCCCGCAGGCCCCGCTCCACGATCAGCAGGTAGATCACCAGCAGCGCGGAGAGACCGAACAGGCCGATCTCCTCACCGATGCCGGCGAAGATGAAGTCCGTCTGCACCTCGGGCAGCAGCGCCGGCTGGCCCCCGCCCGGGCCGGCCCCGAACAGGCCGCCGGTGCCGAGCGTCAGCAGGCCCTGCACCAGCTGGTAGCCCCTGTCGTACGGCTCGGCGAACGGGTCCAGCCAGATCTGCGCCCGGTCGTAGAAGTTGGCGAACGGGCCGCCCACGGTGCTGCCCAGCACGTACGCCAGGTAGGCGCCGCCGAAGAACAGGATCAGGCCGATGAGCAGCCAGCTGACCCGCTCGGTGGCGATGTAGAGCGTCACCACGAACATGCCGAAGTAGAGCAGCGACGTGCCCAGGTCCTTCTCGAAGATCAGGACCAGGAGGCTGACCAGCCAGACCACGAGCACCGGGCCGAGGTCACGCCCGCGCGGGAAGTCGATGCCGAGCACCCGCCGGCTGGCGAGCGAGAGCACCTCGCGCTTGCGCACCAGGTAGTACGCGAAGAACGTGAGCAGGGCCAGCTTGGCGAACTCGCCGGGCTGGATGGAGAACCCGCCGAACTTGATCCACAGCTTGGCGCCGTTGATCTCGGAGAACCGGCTCGGCAGCACCGCCGGGATCATCACCAGCACGATGCCGGCCAGGCCCAGCGTGTACGCGTACCGGGACAGCGAACGGTGGTCGCGCAGGATCGCCAGCAGCCCGGCGGCGAGCACCACGGCGGCCAGCGTCCAGGCGAGCTGCCGGCCGCCGGTGCCGGCGAAGATGGCCAGGTCCTCCCGCTCCGCGGGGGTGGCCTTGGCCAGGTCGTACCGGCGCAGGAAGCCCACGCCGATGCCGTTGAGCAGGGCCACCGCCGGCAGCAGCGCCGGATCGGCGTACGGCGCGAGCCAGCGGATCACCAGGTGCAGGCCGAGGAAGACCAGCCCCAGCGCGGCGGCCGGGATCCAGAAGTCGGGCGTGATCGTGTCCAGCGCCTTCGCCTCGACCATCGCCGCGTACGCCGCCACGAGCACCATGGCGAGCAGGAGCAGGGACAGTTCGGCGTTACGCCGCGACCGGGCCAGGCGGTCGCCGGACTCCCCGCCCGTCGAAGCGGGCGAGGCGGCCGGTACGGCGGCTGCGGTCACGGATACGTCCTCGGGATCGAGCCGGCACTCACTCCGGCGACCGGCAACCCGCCGGGTCGGCCGGCGGAACGGTGTCGGAGGGTACGGCGTCGGGCGTGATGGTCGACGTCGGCGTGCCGGCGGGCGGCGCGGAGGGTACGGGGCTGCCGCTGAGCTGCGGGGTCAGCGCGTTCGGCGTCGCCGCCGTGCTCGGGCTGGTCAGGCCGGGCGACGGGTCGGGCGGACAGAGCGGCTTGAGGTTCGGGTTCGCCGGGTCCTCGCTGGTCAGCTCCGCCAGCCGACGCTCCGCGTCCGGCTCGTCGCGGGCCTGGATGCCCTGCTTCACCCGCTCCTGGGCGGCCAGGGTCAGGTCGTCGAGCCGGGCGTCGCTGCGCGCGTGCACGTCCGACAGGTCCAGCCCGGCGATCTGCCCGGGCACCCCGCGGAAGACCGCGAGCTGGCCGTCGTCGGTGGCGCCGACGTAGTACTGCCGCTGGGTGTACGTCCAGCCGCCCAACGCCGCGCCGCCGACGATCACCGCGAGCGCCAGCACCATCGCGACGGTGCGCAGCGGCCGGCGGCGACGCCGCTCGGGCTCGTCGTCGCGGTTGTCCACCGGTTCCTCGGGCGCGGGCGGCCGGGGTGCGGACAACGCCGAGGCGCGGGCCGCCGGGGTGGAGTCGTCGGCCGAGGTCGCCATGCCCCGGTCGCGGGCGGCGGCACCGCCGACGATCGGGGACGCCTCGACGATGTCCTGGTCGGTGGCGTCAGCGATGATCACGGTGATGTTGTCCGGGCCGCCGCCGCGCAGCGCGAGCTGCACCAGGCGTTCCACGCACCGCTGCGGGTCGGGGTACTCCCGCATGGTGTCCGCGATGGTCTCCGCGCTGACCACGCCGGAGAGCCCGTCGGAGCAGATCAGGTAGCGGTCACCGGGCAGCACCTGGCGGACGCTGTACTCCGGGTCGATGTCGCGGCCGTCGAGCGCCCGGGTGAGCAGCGAGCGCTGGGGGTGGCTGCTCGCCTCCTCCGCGCTGATCCGGCCCTCGTCGACGAGCATCTGGACGTACGTGTCGTCCTTGGTGATCTGCGCGAACTCGCCGTTGCGCAGGAGATAGGCCCGGGAGTCACCGATGTGGACCATGCCGAGCTTGCTGCCGGAGAAGAGGGTCGCGGTGAGCGTCGTGCCCATCCCCTCCAGCTGCGGGTTGGCGTCCACGGTGTCGCGGAGCTGCTGGTTGGCGGTGCCCACGGCGGAGCGGAGCGCGTCGACGAGGGCATCCCCGGGGACGTCCTCGTCGAGCGGCGCCATGGCACCGATGACGATGTTGCTGGCGACGTCACCGGCGGCCATGCCGCCCATGCCGTCGGCCACGGCGAGCAGCCGCGGTCCGGCGTAGACGGAATCCTGGTTACCGTCTCGGATCAGACCGCGGTCGCTGTGGGCCGCGTAGCGCAGGGTCAGAGTCATGGCCGTAATTCGAGGGAAGTGCGGCCGATCCGGATCGGCACGCCGAGGGGGACGGGGGTTGGTCCGGTGACCTTAGCGCGATCGAGATAGGTGCCGTTAGTCGATCCGAGGTCCTCGACGTACCACTGCCCGTCACGGGGCACCAGCCGGGCGTGTCGCGCCGAGGCGTAGTCGTCGGTGATCACCAGGGTCGAGTCCTCCGCCCGGCCGATGGTGATCTGGGCCTCTCCGAGCGTGATCCGGGTGCCGGCGAGCTGACCGGCGGTGACCACCAACTGGTGGGCGGCCCGGCCGCGCTTGGCCTTGGCCGGCTTCCCCGGCTGCCCGGTCGACGCGCCGATCCCCCGCGGCGCGGCCACCAGCTTGCCCGACCGGGCACCGGCGAAGAGGTCCCGGCGGATCACACCGACGACCGTGAACACGAAGATCCACAGCAGGATGAGGAACCCGAACCGGGCGACGGTGATGACGAGCTCCGGCAACGCGGATCAGCCGTCCACGCGGAAGGTCAGCGTCGTGGTGCCGAGCTGGATCATGTCGCCGGGGTTGAGGGCGACCGCCGACACCCGCTGGCCGTTGACCATGGTGCCGTTCGTGGAGCCCAGGTCGGTCAGCACCACCTGGCCGCCGTCGAAGTCGAGCCGGGCGTGGCGCCGGGAGATGCCGACGTCGGGCAGGCGCAGGTTGGCCTGGTCGCCGCGGCCGATCACGGTCGAGCCCATCTGGAGCGGGTAGGTGCGGCCGTCGCCGGAGACCAGGCGGACGTTGCGACCACCGCCGTGACCGGGCGGGGGGCCGTAGCCGCCACCCTGGTCGTACGCCGGGTAGGCCGGGCCGGCGTCGTAGCCGCCGGGCGCCGAGACGGGGGCGACGTCCCCGCCCGTGTAGACCTCGGCGGTGACCCGGAACATGCCGGTGTCCAGGCCCTCACCGCGTTCGACCTCGACGATCACGTCGCCGTAGACCGTCCACGCCTGCTCGCCGATGAACTCGGCCTGCGACTGGGCCAGCTCCTGGGCCAGCGCGGCAGCGTACGGCGCCAGCCGACTGTGGTCGTAGGGCGAGAGATCGATCACGTAGCGGTTGGGCACAAGGGTGCGCCCACCGGCCAGGATCGCCTTGTGCGCCTCGGCCTCCCGCTGCATGGCGTTGAGGATCTCCACGGGGTGGACCACCCCTTTGAAGACCTTGGCGAAGGCCCCCTCGACCAGGCCTTCCAGACGCTTCTCGAAGCGTTGCAGCACGCTCACCGGCTCCTCCTCGGGTCCCGAGGCAATGATGGTATCCGGACACCGCCTCCGCAGCTCACACGCCGCTCGGCCGGCTGCCGTCGGCCCGTTCGTGACCAGGCCCGCGGACGTGCTAAAGTTTCGCCCGCCACGAGCGGTGATCGTTCGTGGCGTGGCCAGTGGACAGCGTAATATGTCCCGGCACCCGCCGCAGATGGCGGGCGCGGGATGCGATATGGTGTTCCGGGTCGTGCCACGGGGATGTGGCGGAATGGCAGACGCGCACGGTTCAGGTCCGTGTGTCCGAAAGGACGTGGGGGTTCAACTCCCCCCATCCCCACCAGGACAAGGGCTCCGCATACAGCGGGGCCCTTGCTTCGTATCGGGGCGTTCCGGACGTCACGCTATGCTCCGATGGTTTCCCTGCCTCCCACGGACCAGGAGTGGCGTGTGACTGTCGCGTTGGTGACCGGTTCCGGCGGTCTGATCGGCTCCGAGGCGGCCCGGCACTTCGCCGGACTGGGTCTCGACGTGGTCGGCATCGACAACGACATGCGGCGGTACTTCTTCGGCGAGGACGGCTCCACAGCCTGGAGCCTGGACCGGCTCGCCGCCGACCTCGGCTCCGCGTACACCCACCACGCCGTCGACATCCGCGACCGCGACGGGCTGGAGCAGGTCTTCAAGCGGTACGGCAAGGACATCGCCGTGGTGATCCACAGCGCGGCCCAGCCGAGCCACGACTGGGCCGCCAAGGAGCCGTTCACCGACTTCGACGTGAACGCCGGCGGCACGCTCAACGTGCTGGAGAACACCCGGCGGCACGCGATCGAGGCGCCGTTCATCCACTGTTCCACCAACAAGGTTTACGGCGACCGGCCCAACTCGCTCCCGCTGATCGAGCTGGACACGCGTTACGAGCTGCCCGAGGACCACCGCTGGTACGACGGCATCACCGAGGACATGTCGATCGACGAGTCGCTGCACTCGATCTTCGGCGCCTCGAAGGTCGCCGCCGACGTGATGGTCCAGGAGTACGGCCGCTACTTCGACATGAAGACCGCCTGCTTCCGGGGCGGCACGCTGACCGGCCCGGCGCACTCCGCCGCCGAGCTGCACGGCTTCCTGGCGTACCTGATGCGCTGCGTGATGGAGGGCCGGACGTACAACCTCTTCGGTTACAAGGGGAAGATGGTCCGGGACGCGATCCACTCGCACGACGTGCTGACCGCGTTCGAGGCGTTCTTCCGCGAACCGCGCTCGGCCCAGGTCTACAACCTCGGTGGCGGCCGGCACTCGAACACCTCGCACATCGAGGCGTTCCGGGTCGCCCAGGAGATCACCGGCCGCGAGGCCCGGATCAACTACGTCGAGCAGGCCCGCACCGGCGACCACCAGTGGTACGTCAGCAGCATGGCCCGGTTCGAGGAGCACTACCCGTCCTGGAAGATCACGTACGACGTGCCGATGATCCTCCGCGAGATCTACGAGGCGAACGCCGACAAGTGGGTACCGAAGGCATGACCACCGGGACCAAGCGCAACGTGCTCGGCGTGGGCGTCGACGCGACCGACTACGCCCGGGCCACCGAGGCGGTGGTGGCCGCCGCGCACGAGCGCCGCCCGCTGGCGCTCACCGCGCTGGCCGTGCACGGCGTGATGACAGGCGTGCTCGACCCGGCGCACAACGCCCGGCTCAACTCCTTCGACGTGGTCACCCCGGACGGGCAGCCGGTGCGCTGGGCGCTCAACCTGCTGCACGGCGCCGGGCTCACCGACCGCGTCTACGGCCCGGAGCTGACCCTGCGGGTGCTCGCCCGGTTCGCCGAGGAAGGGCTGCCGGTCTACCTCTACGGCTCCACCGAGGAGACGCTGTCCCGGCTGGTGCCGGCGCTGGAGCGCAAGTTCCCCGCGCTGAAGATCGCCGGGGTGGAGCCGTCCAAGTTCCGGGCCGTCGCACCGGGCGAGGACGCCGAGATCGCCGACCGGATCCGGGCCAGCGGCGCCCGCCTCGTCCTGGTCGGGCTGGGCTGCCCGCGCCAGGAGGTCTTCGCGTACGCCATGCGCCCGCTGCTGGACATGCCGCTGATGGCTGTCGGCGCGGCCTTCGACTACCACGCCGGCCTGCTGCGCAACCCGCCACCGTGGATGCAGCGCGCCGGACTGGAGTGGTTCTGGCGGCTCGGTCTGGAGCCCAAGCGCCTGTGGCGCCGGTACGTCATCCTCAACCCCGCCTACCTGGCCCGGCTCGCCGCCCAGAAGACCGGGCTGTGGAAGGCCACCCCGCCGGCGCCGGCCACCGGGCGTCCCACCACGTTCGACGTCTGAGCCCTCGACCCCTACGGGCCCGGGTACGGGACGAACCGGGGTGCCGTCCCGGATTCGGCGAGCGCCGGAACGGGCAAGGCTAGGGGGCATGGATGACCGTCTCGCCGTGCTGCTTCCCGTCGCCGCCGTCTGGCTCGCCGCCGGACTGGTCGCGGAGGGCCTGCCCGGGCTCGACCGCGCCCGGGCGCTGCGCCGGCGTACCGGATGGTTGTCCGCCCTGGTGCTGACCGGCCTCGCGCTCACCGCGGCGGTCCTCGCCGCGGGCCTGCAACGCGCCGACGGCACCACTGTCGACCGGGCCGCCGCCGCGCTCGGGGTCGCGGCGCTGCCGGCGGCCGTGGTGGCGGTCTGCACGGTACGGCGGGTCCGGCGGCTGCGGTCCGGCGCGGGCGCGTTCGCGGCGGCGCCGGGCACGCCCGCCCCGCACGGGCTGCGCGCGGCGGCGGCGCACCCGCTGATCGCGCTGCCGCTCCAGGCGACGGCGATCGCGGTGCTGGTGGCGGTGCTGCCGTCGGTCGGGATCGACCTGTTCGCCGCGCCGGGCGTCGCCGGACCGGTGATCACCGTCGGAGTGCTGGGCGTCTGCGCGATCGGGGTACGCCACGCGCTGCGGCACAACCGGCTCGCCGAGCGGGCGATGCCGGCCGCCGAGACGGTGTCAGCGCGACCGGCTCGCGCCCTGCACGTATAGCAGTTCCAGGATCGCGCGGGTCGCCTCGAACCAGCGGTCCAGCCAGCCGGGCGGGGGCACGCTGCCCTTCGGGGGCAGCTCCATCAGCAGGCCGCGCAGCAGCGGGTGGTCCACCAGGGACTCCTGCTGCTCGACCGGCCAGCCGCTCGGCGGGAAGGACGGCTCGGTGAGCGGGTTCGGGTCCAGCGACGGCAGGGACAGCGGCGCCGCGGCCTGCTCGGGGACGCCACCCTCGCGCGGGTCGTCGCCGTCGCCGGAGACCACCTCGGTGAGGACGGTGTCCCGGCGGGCCCCCCGGTACTTGCCACCGAACCGCTCCGGCTTGCCCGGGCCGCTGGTGAGGTTCTCTGAACCGATCGTCGTCATCCGTCTCGCCTGCCTCGTTCGGTTGCCGATCTGTGCGGTTCAACGAGGCGGATCGGAACTGGCGACGGGTGCCCGCCACCGCGCGGGCCCGCGAACGCGAATGGTCCCGCCCGGCGGCGCTGCCGGGCGGGACCACACTTCGGTGCCGGTCAGCTCCGGCTGAACGCGCCGTTGCGCGCGCGGGCGACGAAGGCGTGCCAGTCACCCGGGGCGAAGACCAGGGCCGGGCCGGCCTTGTCCTTCGAGTCCCGCACTCCGACCGCCCCGGTCACGTACGCGACCTCGACGCAGTTGTCGCAGTTCGGCCCGCTCTTCGAGCTCTTGAACCACGTCGCCTGCGTCAGGTCCACGGGGAACTCCTTGGTCGCCATTTCCACAGTGGCTCCTCTGCCAGTCTCGCGATGTGTGCGACGGACTCCTCCGGAAGCATGGCCGCTGCTCGAATGTGATCGAAGATGAAGCTGTACTTCTGAAGTTCGTCGCTCTTCTCCAGGAAGAGCCCACCCGTGGCGTTCTCCGCGTACACGACATCGGGATCACTCGGCTCGGGGAAACTGAGAATGGTGAAGGTCCCGTCCATGCCGGCGTGCGCTCCCACCTCGAAGGGCAGGACCTGCACCGTCACGTTCGGCAGTTCGGCCACCTCCACCAACCGCTTGAGCTGACCACGCATCACCGCGTCGCCGCCAACCGGCCGGCTCAGCACCGCCTCATCGAGCACCACCCACAGATCGACCGGATCGTCCTGCGTCAACAACGACTGACGGCCCAGACGGACACGCACCCGTTGGTCGACCTGATCGTCGGTGATGTCCGGCCGGGCCGCGCGGATCATCGCGCCGGCGTACTCCTCGGTCTCCAGCAGCCCCGGCACCACCTGCTGCTCGTACGTGCGGATCGAGCCGGCCGCGGCCTCCAGGCCGACGTACGCGCCGACGAGCACCGTGCTGTACGGATGCCACCAGCCCTTCTGCCGGGCCTCCCGGGCGATCTGCACCAGCTCGTCGCTCTCCGCGCCGACGATGCCGTAGATCCGGAGCATGTCGCGCACGTCGCGCGGGGTCGCGGTGGTGTGGCCGGTCTCGATCCGGGAGATCTTGGACGCGGAGCACTCCAGCTGCTCGGCGACCACCTCTATGGTGATGCCCGCCGCCTCCCGCTGCCGGCGGAGTTCCGCACCCAGCCGCCGTCGCCGGATGGTGGGGCTACGCCGTTCCGTCACGGCGCCATATATCGGCTGGCGGGACCACGATTCACAGTCACCCGGCTACCTCCGGTCGGTCGCGCCCCGGTTCGGCACCCACCGCGGGCGCGACCGGGGGCGGCGGGCGAACGTTCGCGGCAGGGGTGGTGCCGGTCGTCGACCGGCCGCGACGGGCGAAACCGGCGTCCAGTGTGCCGTTCTGGTACCTGACGCTTCAAGTATCGCCGATTGCGTGTCCGACTCACCTATCGGCAAAACTCTACGTGCAACTTGCATGTCGCACGTCCCTGATGCAGGCTGTCCGTATGGCACGGGTTACTCACCGTCTTCGCTTGATCTCCGGGCGTGGTGGCACCACGGTCCGCGGGACAGCCGGAGGGGGGCCGTCCCGCGCCGTGCGACCTGCCCCGGAATGAAGACCCCGTCGCTGCACGCCAGCTTGGCTGCGGCGACGGGAGCGGTAACCGGGAGCAGCCGGGTGATGGTCGGGTGGCGGTCCGCCACCGCGGGTACGGCCCGACCACCACCGACCCACAGACCGCCGGTCCACGAGGCAGACCCCCGTCACCGGACCGCACCGACCCGATCCGCCTCGCCGGTCCCGGCCGGCCGACCATCCCAGGAGCCCATGTGCTTCCCCGCTCCGGTGACGTACTGCACGTGACTCGCGCGGCGAGTGTCCAGTTCCTCAGACCGATCATGTTCCGGGTCATCCGGGTGCTCGACTGGCCGACCTACGACGGTTGGCTCTGGCTCGAAGGCTACGAGCTGAACGCGGCGGGGGACGCGGTCAGCCGGCGGTCGATCTTCGTACTCGGGGAGGGGTTGCGGCAGCTCCAGGCCGCGCCGGCTCCGCGTCAGCACACCGTGCGGACGGCCCGCCGCCCGGTGGTCCGGACTCCGGTCCGGGTCGGCTGACCTGACGATTCCCGGCCGGGAGGGCGTGCCGTCGCCATAGAATCGGTACGCCCACCCCGGCACGTTCCACCCCGCGCGCCATGGACCCCGAACCTGGGATGGTCATGGTCAATCTGCCCGCCGCGCGGCGGCACCACCGCTCCCGTGTCGGCTATGCCCTCGGGCTCTTCCTCTTCCTCGTCACCGCGACAGCACTAGCGCTCGCGGTACGCCACCCCGCCTTCTCCGCCACCCAGCAGCTCGCCGAGCCGGTGCCGGCCCCGGAGATCACCGTGGCCGGTGAGGGCGCCCGAACAGAGTCCGACACGGCCGGTTCCGACGCGGCCGACGACCCGGACGGCTGGGCCGCCACCGACACCTCGCAGGACGAGGACGAGCCGTCCG
Organism: Micromonospora sp. NPDC048169; assembly: GCF_040652815.1. Taxonomy (NCBI): domain Bacteria; kingdom Bacillati; phylum Actinomycetota; class Actinomycetes; order Micromonosporales; family Micromonosporaceae; genus Micromonospora; species Micromonospora sp. NPDC048169. The sequence goes on along the minus strand of NZ_JBEZMS010000003.1, from coordinate 274,768 downwards.
CGGGCACCGGAGGCGGCGAGGGCACGCTGGCCGAGCGGCCGGCCGCCGGCACCGACGACCTCAGCCGGTCGCTGTTCTACTCCGGGCTGCTCGGGCTCGCCATCTCGCTGGCCGGGCTGGGCCTGGTCGGCACCCGCAGACGCCAGTGGTGACCGTGCCGAGCCTCGGCGCCGTGGATATCAGGGCGTCGTGGTCGTCGCCGGAGCGGAGCCCGGCGTGCTCGGGCCGCTCGTCGGCGGAGCGGGTACGGCCACCACGATGGTGACCCGATCGTCCTCACCCACCGGGTAACCGGCCTCCGGATCGGTGGCGATCACCGTGCCGGCCGGGCGGTCCGACGCCCGCCGCTGCACCCGGTAGTCCACGTCCAGCCGATCGAGCGCCGCGCGGGCGGCGGCCTCCGGCAGCCCCACGAGCGGCGGCATCGGCACCTCGACCGGCGCGGTGGTGGCCGGCGTGCTCGGCGGTGAACTGCTCGGCGCGGCACTCGTCGGGGCGGCGGTCGTCGGGGCGGCGCTCGTCTGCGCCGGAGGGCTCGGCAGCGGCGGCCCCGGATCGGAGTCCCGGTCGGCGGCGCGCAACGCCAGCCACACCCCCACCCCGATCAACGCGAGCAGCAGCAGCGCCAGGACGCCGAGCAGGATCGGCATCCACCAGCGGCGCCCGGCCTGCTCCTCGGCGTACCACTCGCTCCCGGGCTCGGGATAGCCCGCCGGCCGTGGTGGCGGCACCCCGGCCCGGCCGGACCAGGCACCCACCGGTTCCTGCGGAGTGGTGGCGTCGAGCGGACGGCCCGGCGCCGGTGGCCCGCCCGGTCCGGCCGGGCCGCCGGGCAGCGGGCGGGTGGCGTCGCCCGCATCCCGGGGCAGCGGGCGGGTGGCATCGCCCGCATCCCGGGGCAACGCCCGGGTCGCGTCCGCGTCACCGGCGGGTGGTTCCTGACGGTCGTCGCTCATGGCACGTCCTTTCCCCACCGGGACGGGGCGCACGGCCCTCGATCGTCCACCGTAGCGGGCCCCGGCCCGCCCGGCCGGGATCAGCGCGCCGCGCTCGTCAGGGAGTCGGCGACGGGGACGCCGTCGGCGACGTGGACGCCGTGCCGCCGCAGGTGAGCGTGACCTGGTCGTTCCACCGGGCGGCGCCGCCCGCCACCGGATCCTGGGCCGTGACCGGACCCTCGCGGCCGGTGGCGTACCGGGGATAGAGCCCGGCGTCCACCAGATCGTCTGCGGCGTCGGAGCAGGACAGCGCGCCCACGTCGGGCACGGCGACAGCCGGCGCCGGGCCGGAGACCCACACCGTGACGGTGATGCCGCGCTTCACCGGGGTGCCGGGCGCCGGTGAGGCGCGCTCCACCGTTCGTCCGGTGCCCGTACCGAAGACCAGTCGCCAGCCGAGCCGGCGCTCGCGCAGGTCCCGGCGGGCCTGCTCGAAGTCGGCACCCACCACCTCGGGCACCGTGAGCCCGGCCGGTGCGCTCGTGCGCGTACCGGTGGGCGAGGCGGTGGCGGTCGGCGACGCTGAGGCCGACGTGGGCGTGGCACCGACCGGTGGTGTGGTGCCGGGCGCGGCCTGGCGCTCCGGTTCGCCGGCCAGGATCCACCCGACGCTGGCGCCGATCACCGCCAGCAGGACCACGGCCAGGCCACCGCCGAGGAGCAGCCTGGGCCGCCCCGGCCGGGTGCCGTCGTCTGCCGGTTGCCGCTCGTCCGTCATGTTCCCCCGCCCGATCATCGACGACCGTATCCGTTGCCGCCAAGTGGTCACGGTCCGTCGCTACGACTCGCCGCGCCGACCTCGGGACGTTACGCTCCCCGGCATGGTCAGACGGGGCTGGGGAGGATCGACAGCCGCCGCGCTCGGCGTCGCCGCCGGCGCGGGCGCCGCGCAGCTCGGTTTCGGGTACGGGCTGGGCATCATCGACTGGTCGCCGGCCGGTGCGGTACGGGACGAGGCGGCGTGGGTGGCGAGCCTCGCGTGGGCGACCTGGATCGCGGCGACCTCGGTCATCGTCGGTGCGGTCTGCGCCCAGCGCCTGCGCGGCCACGACGAGGAGCCCCAGGGCGCGCTGCCCCGGCTCGGCCTGGCGCTCGCCGCGGGTGCCGGCGCGCTCGTCACCGTACTGCTGGTGGCGGTTCCGGCGCGGGCGGCCCGGGTGCCGGACGTCTCCTCGCCGCAGGCCGTCGCCGCCGCGTACGCGGGCGCCGGGCTGGTGCTCGGCGTGCTGCTGGCCGTCTGGGCACTGCACACCCGTGCCGCCGCCACCAACCTGATCGCCACCACCGGCTGGCTCTGGCTGCTCGCCGTGGTGTCCGTGGTGGACGGTGTGGTGGCCGGCCGTGGCCTGACCACCGCCCAGCTCGGCATCTGGCAGATCAGCGCGGACCGTGGCGCGTTCTGGATCCGCGACTACTTCTACTGGCCCGGTGCGCTGCTGTCGGTGCTCTCCGCCCTGGTGATCGGCCTCGTGGCGGCGCGGCGAGCCGCCCGCGCGCCGGAGATCCGGGTCGGCGCGGCGGCCTCCGGGGCGGCCGGACCACTGCTCGTCGCGCTGGCGTACCTGCTTGCCGTACCGCGCCTGGCCGGGATCGCCGCGGAGCAGTTGTCGGCCCATCTGATCGCCCCGTACGCGGTGATCGCCGGTGTCGGCGGCTCGATGGTGATGGCCGCGCTGGCCCAGCGCTCCGAGCGTCGTGGCACCGAGCGGACGGCCGTGCCCCGCCAGCGCACCGGCGAGCCGGACCCGATCAGCGCGGAGGCCGAGCCGGTCAGCGCGGACCCGGCCGCGCCGGACGCGCCGCCGGACAGGTCGGCATTGGCGTCGGCCAGGTCGGCACCGGACCGCTCAACGTCGGCCACGTTGACGTCGGACCGGTCGACGTCGCCGCCCTCGGACGAGGCGGCCGGGCCGGCACCCGACCCGTCGCCCGTTCCGAGCCGGGATGCGGCGGCGCAGGACGGACCGGACGTGACGTCCGCCCGGACCGAGTCGGAGCGGGGTCGCGTGACCCGGTCCACCAGCACCGGCCGCCGCAGCCGAGCCGTCCCGCCGCAACGGCAACCCGAGACACCGCTCGGCCCCACCCGGTCACGCGACGAACCGTCCACCGACGAGCCGGACCCGACCGACCCGTCCCCGTCGGCCTCACCCGGCCCGACCGACCCACCCCCTGCCACCGGAACCCCCCGCCGCCGGGGCCGTTGACCCTCACCGCGATCTTGGAGTTGTGGCACCTCACAGACCTCGCATTTCGGGAGGTTCGAGGCGTCACAAGTCCAAGATCGACGCACCCAGTCCCCGCCCGCCGAGATCTTGGTATAAAACGGCCCCCATAGGGGCCCCCATAGGGGCGCTCTTCTACCAAGATCTCCACCGATCCCAGCCGCACCGACGTCACCCCCACCACTCCCGGCGATCTTGCAGTTTCGGCCCTCGTCAACTGCGCGAATCGGGCACCACGAGGGCCGCAAGTGCAACATCGCGGGCTGCGGGGGACGCGCGGCGGGGCGGGGGAGTCAGTCGACCGGCCAGGTGTGGACGGGCTCGTTGCCGCGCTGGAGTTCGGCGTACCGCTTGACCATGTGGTGCAGCGCGGCCTCCCGGTCCAGGCCCCGGTGCCGCTCGGCCGTCCACACCGTCTCGGTCTGCCAGACCGCACCGTTGCGGCCGGTACGGCAGCGGCCCTCGATCACGCCGAGCAGGCGGTCCCGCTCGGCCGGGGCGACACCGAACCGGTCCAGCCCTTCGGCGGCCACCGGGAGCAGCGTGTCCAGGACGAGCTTGGTGACCGGCACGTCGCCGAGCCGGGGCCAGTGCAGGACCGCCTCGATGCCGCGCCGGGCGGCGGCGTGGAAGTTCTCCTCCGCCGAGCTGAACGTCAACTGGCTCCAGATCGGACGGTCCGACTCGGCGAGACCCCGGGCCAGCCCGAAGTAGAACGCCGCGTTGGCGAGCATGTCGACAACTGTCGGCCCGGCGGGCAGCACCCGGTTCTCCACCCGCAGGTGCGGGCGGTCGTTCATGATGTCGTACACCGGGCGGTTCCAGCGGTAGACGGTGCCGTTGTGCAGTCTCAGCTCACCGAGCTGGGGCACGCCGCCGGCGTGCAGCACCTCGACCGGGTCCTCCTCCTCGCAGATGGGCAGCAGCGGGGGGAAGTAACGGACGTTCTCCTCGAACAGGTCGAAGATCGAGGTGATCCAGCGCTCGCCGAACCACACCCGGGGGCGTACGCCCTGGGCCTTCAGCTCGTCCGGGCGGGTGTCGGTGGCCTGCTGGAACAGCGCGATCCGGGTTTCCGCCCAGAGCTGCCGGCCGTAGAGGAACGGCGAATTGGCGCCGACGGCGACCTGCACGCCGGCGATGGCCTGGGACGCGTTCCAGTAGTCGGCGAAGCTGTCCGGCGCGACCTGGAGGTGGAACTGGAGACTGGTGCAGGCGGCCTCCGGCGCGATCGAGTCGGTGTGCGTACGCAGCCGCTCGACGCCGTTGATGTCCAGCTCGATGTCCTCGCCCCGGGCGCCGACGATCTGGTCGTTGAGGACGTGGTACCGCTCGTTCGTGGAGAGGTTGTCGGCGACCAGGTGGCGCTCGGTGAGCGTGGGGAGGATGCCGACCATCATGATCGTCGCGTCGGACTTGGCGGCCCGCTCGTCGGCGCGGCTGAGGCTGCTGCGCAGGTCCTGCTCGTAGTCGGCGAAGCCACTGCCCTCGATCAGCCGGGGCGAGGCGTTCAGTTCGAGGTTGAACTGTCCCAGCTCCGTCTGGAACAGCGGGTCGGCGATGTCGGCCAGGATCTGGTCGTTGCGCATGGCCGGTTCGGCGGCGGCGTCGATGAGGTTCAGCTCGATCTCCAGCCCGGTCATCGGGCGGTCGGCGTCGAAGCCGAAGTCGTCGAGCATCAGCGCGAAGACGTCCAGGCACCGCCGCACCTTCTGCCGGTAGCGGACCCGATCCTCGCGGGAGAAGGCGCCCTGCTCGACGTCTCTGCCCATGTGTCCTCCCGGCGCCGGTGCGACGGAACCGTACCGTTCCGCAACGCATTGTGAACCATTCGCGTGATGGGCGTAAGTGCGCCCGTGCCGTCGTCCTGCTGGACGGGCGACAGGTCTGCACCTGTACCCCGTCAACGCCGTCACCAGCACATCCGTCCGGAGAACTTCACGTGACGATTCGCACCGCCGGGGCGTACGCGGGAAGGGCCCGCACCGTCGGCGGACGGTGCGGGCCCCACGGGCCGGTGCCGGGCTCAGCCCTGGCGGATGGCCTCGCCCTCGATCTCGATCTTGATCTTGCGGCCGACCAGGACGCCGCCGGTCTCCAGCGCCACGTTCCAGGTCAGACCGAAGTCCTCCCGGTCGATCTCGGTGGAGGCGGAGAAGCCGAAGATGTCCTGCCCGAAGGGGCTGCGGCCGACGCCCTCGAACTCCACCTCCAGCTCGACCTGGCGGGTCACGCCCTTGATGGTCAGCTCGCCGGCGAGCACGAACTCGTTGCCCTCGCGGGACTTCACAGCGGTGCTGCGGAACTCCAGCGTCGGGTACTGCTCGGCGTCGAGGAACTCCGGGCTGCGCAGGTGCGCGTCACGGTCCGCCTGGGCGGTGTTGATGCTGGCCGCCTGGATGCTGGCGGTGACCGAGGACTGCATCGGGTCGTCGGCGACGGTGATGGTGGCGGTGGCGTCCGCGAACTCACCGCGTACCTTGCTGACCATCATGTGCCGCGCGACGAAGCCGACGCGCTTGTGCGCGGCGTCCAGCACGTAGGTGCCGGGGGTGGGGATGGTGAGACCTTCCCAGTCGCGGGTAGTCGCCTCGGTGCTGCTGGTCATGATGCTCTCCTCCGGAGAAGAATGTTTAGGTGCCCAACGACTGACTAAGCAACTATAGTCTAGGCAATATTCCCTGTGTCAAGTGTTGCTAGGATGGTGGCGTGGATCAGAACGTGTTCGACGACCCCCGGATCACTGCCGTCGGCCTGCTCGTCGAGGCGCACGCCGGGCTCGCCGCCCGGTTCGCCGCCCAGTTCGAGGAGCACGGCCTCTCACCGGTCGAGTTCGAGGTGCTGACCCGACTCGCCCGCTCACCAAACAACCAGTTGCGGATGACCGACCTGGCCGCACAGACCTCGCTCTCCACCAGCGGTGTCACCCGCGTGGTGGACCGGATGGAACGGGACGGGCTGATCCGCCGGCGGGCCTGCCCGTCGGACCGGCGCAGCTCCTTCGCGGTGGTGACCGCCGCGGGGCTGAGCAGGCTGGACGCCGTCCTTCCCGGCCATCTGCGGATCATCGAGCAGTGGTTCACCAGCCAGCTCGATCCGGAGCAGCTCGACGGGCTGCTGGACGGGCTGCGCCGGGTACGCGACGCGGTCCATCCGGGCGCCACCGCCGGCAGCACCGAGCTCGCCCAGGACGTCGCCTGACCGCCTGCGGCCGTTCGACGGCTACCCGTCGGTCACCGGCAGAATGACCGGCAGAATCAGCCGAGCGGACGGACAAAGCAGCACAAGGTATCGCGAATCGGCGGTCAGACCTCGATAGTCTTCCCGCAGCGCGGGGGGCACCGGGGGGTGCTGGCGCGAGCGTGGAGCGAGGGGCAGCACCAGGGGGCTACTTCGCTCGTGCCACCCCCGCGCCCTCCACCGCCCCACGCCGGCAGCGCTCATCGCCCCCGGCGGGCCATCAGGGAGAACAGCAACTCCTCCTCCTGCGGCAGCAGGCTCACGCCGGTGACCCGCCGTGCCGCGTCCAACCGGTCAAGCACACCAGGGTCGGCGGTGCTGACCGCCAGCCCCACGAGCGCCTCGACCAGATCCCGCCGGTCGGCGACACCCTCGGCCGCGTCGGCCGCCGCGGCGAACCACTCCGCCGCCAGCTCCCGATCCCCCCGGCGCAACGCCACATGTCCCTCGATCAACCCGCGCAGCGCGTCGCCGGTGCGGGCGTCCCCGGCCGAGCCGGGCGCGTCGAGCGTCTCCACCGCCGGTGGCCGGCGACGGTCCGGCACCGCGCCCGACGGCCACAGCTCGGCCACGGTGGCCAGCGCCTCGTCCGCCCGCCCGGCATGGGCCAGGGCCAACCCGACCGCGCCGATCGTCCGGCGCCGCCGCCCGGGATCGCCCAGCTCCGCGAGCGCGGCAGCCACCCGGCGCCCCTGCTCGACCGCCTCGGCGTACCGGCCCTCCAGGCGGGTCAGCTCGGCCTGATCGGCCCGCGCCTGCACCCGCAGGCGCTGGTCACCGCACTGCGCCGCCAGGCGGTCCACGGTGGCCAGCCGCCGCCGGGCGCCGGCCAGCCTCGCTTCGCGTACGTCGTGCCAGGTGAGGTGCGCCTGGGCCACAGCCATCTCGCGTACCCGGTGGTGCCGGGTGGCCGCCGCCAGCGCGGCCTCGGCCTGCGCGCGGGCCTCGTCGTGCGCGCCGAGCCGGGGCAGGAGCGCGCAGAGCACCGACCGGGCGGACAGCTCGCCGGTCACGTCGCCCGCCTCGGTGAAGATGACCAGGGCGGCCCGGGTCGCGGCCAGTTCCTCCGCGCCCGCGCCGTGCTCGACTGCGAGCCGGGCCGCGCCGAGCATGGCCCAGGCCCGCAGCGTGGGCCGGGCGTCCGCGGTACGCGGATCGGCGAGCAGCCCGCGCAGCCGCTGCCGGCCGGCGACGTCCCGCCCGCGCAACCGCCACCATCGTGGCAGTGAGGCGGCGAGCAGGAGAGCCGTCTCCGGCGCGTGCTCCGCGGCGTACGCCAGCGCGGCGGTGATGTCGCTCGTCGCCTCGTCGAGGACGTGCACCGCGCCGGCCATCCGTGGGCCCACCAGCCCCGGCGCGGTGCGGTTGACCAGACCGGCGATCACCGAGGCGTGGCGCGACCGGATGCGGTGGGTCTCACCCTCGACATCGGCCTGCTCGGCGGCGAAGTCACGGACGGCGTCCAGCAGGCGGAACCGGAACCGGCCGGTGCCCCGGACGCTCAGCAGGCCCAGCTCGCGCAGCCGGTCCAGCATGGGCGCGGCGTCCCACCGCCGGCCGCCGTCGGCGAGCAGTTCCTCGGCCAGCTCGACCGACCAGCGGTTACGGAACGCGGACAGCCGCCGCAGCGCCGCCCGGTCGGCGGACGCGAGCAGGTGATAGCTGGTCGCCACCGCGTCGCGCAGCGTCACCGTGCCGGTGGACGGGCCGGCGGGCTCCCAGCCGGGGCGCACGCCGGTGAGGTCCAGGACGCGGTCGCCGTAGCGGTCGAGCAGCTCGGTGACGTCCAGGATGCGTCCCCGTGCCGCCATCAGCTCGATGGCCAGCGGCAGTCCGCCGAGCCGGCGCACGAGCGCGGCGAGCGCCGGCAGCTCGGCCGCTGTGGGTGGTTCCCGGCGGACCTGGGCGAGCCGGGCGGCGAACAGCGCCGCCGCCGGCCAGCCGTCCAGGTCGGTGGCGTGCTCGGGATCCACGCCGGTCGGCGGCACGTCGAGCGGCGCGACCGGCCGGACCATCTCGCCGGGCAGGCCGACCGGGCGACGGCCGGTCGCCAGCACCCGCAGCGTCGGCGCGGCGGCGGTCAGCGCGCGCAGTGCCCCGGCCACCGCAGCCGGTGCCCGGTCCACCGCGTCGACGACCAGCAACGCCCGCCGGTCGCCGATCCGGCAGGCGAGGTCGGCCAGCCGGTTCACGCCGAACATCGAGGTCGACGCGGCGAGCACGTCGGCGGTGTCCGAGCCCTCGCCCACGAGCACTCCGGCCACGCCCGCCGGATGCCGGGCCGCCACCGCGTGCGCGACCGAGACGGCCAGCGCGGTCTTGCCCACCCCGGCGAGACCCACCAGGCTCACCACCGGGTACGCGTCGAGCAGGCCGGACACCTCCGCCGCGTCCCGCTCGCGCCCCAGCAGGGGTACGGGTTGGGGCAGCGCGACCGGCGGATCGTCCGAGGCACCGGTGGCGGGTGGGCGGGACGCCGCGGGCCGGGCGGTGTCCACGAACTCCCGCCGCCGCTCACCGGTCAGACCGAGCGCGTCGGCCAGCAGGTCGACTGTGGTGCGCTGCGGCCGGGTGGCGCGGCCCCGTTCCAGATCGCGGACCGTCCGTACGCCGACGCCGGCCCGGTCCGCCAGCTCGGCCTGGGTCAGGCCGACGGCGAGCCGGTGCCCGCGTAACAGTTCGGACAGACCGGCGCGACCGCCCGGGCCCCGCGCACGGTCATGATCCGGAGTCATGGGCACGAAGAGTACGGATGGACTCCGACGCTCCACAGCCCATCGTCAACCACCCGACCGTCCATCGCCGTTATCCGACAGGACGAGGACGCGGGTGAATGTCACATGCCGAGGTCGCGCGCGATGATCATGCGCTGCACCTCGCTGGTGCCCTCACCGATCTCCAGGATCTTGGAGTCGCGCCAGAAGCGGGCCACCGGGTACTCGTTCATGAAGCCGTACCCGCCGTGGATCTGCGTCGCCTCGCGTGCGTTGTCCACGGCCACGGTGCTGGCGTGCAGCTTGGCGATGGCCGCCTGGCGCTTGAACGGCTCACCGGCGAGCATCCGGGCCGCCGCGTCGTAGTAGGCCAGCCGGGCCGTGTGCGCCTTCATCTCCATATCCGCGATCTTGAACTGGATGGCCTGGTAGTTGCCGATCGGCTGACCGAACGCCTGGCGCTCCTTGGCGTACTTGATCGACTCGTCGACGCAGCCCTGGGCCAGGCCGACGGCGAGCGCCGCGATGGCGATCCGGCCCTCGTCCAGGATGCGCAGGAACTGGGCGAAGCCCCGGCCGCGCTCGCCGAGCAGGTTGGCCGCCGGCACCCGGCAGTCGTCGAACGTCAGCTCGTGGGTGTCCGAGGCGTTCCAGCCGACCTTCGAGTAGCCGGGCGCGACGGTGAAGCCGGGCGTACCCGACGGCACGATGATCGTGGACAGCTCCTTGCCGCCGTCGGGCCGTGTACCGGTGACGGCGGTGACGGTGACCAGCGCGGTGATGTCGGTGCCGGAGTTGGTGATGAACGCCTTCGAGCCGTTTATGACCCACTCGTCGCCGTCCAGGACCGCGCGCGTCCGGGTGCCGCCCGCGTCCGAGCCGGTGCCCGGCTCGGTGAGCCCGAACCCGGCCAGCGCCTCACCGCTGAGCAGCCTCGGCAACCACTGTGCCTTCTGCTCCTCGGTGCCGAACCGGTAGATCGGCATCGCGCCGAGCGACACCGCCGCCTCCAGCGTGATCGCCACGCTGGAGTCCACCCGGGCCAGCTCCTCAAGCGCCAGGCAGAGCGCGAAGTAGTCGCCGCCCATGCCGCCGTGCTCCTCCGCGAAGGGCAGCCCGAACAGGCCCATCTTCCCCATCTGACGGACGATCTCGTACGGGAAGGTGTGCCGCTCGTAGTGCTCGGCGATGGTGGGCGCGACCACCTCGCGGGCGAATTCCCGGACGCTCTCCCGCAGCGCCTGCTGCTCCTCGTCGAGCCGGAAGTCCATGTCGATCCTCCTGGAAAGGGCGGGCCGCCGGGCGCTCGTGACGCCGGGAGCGGCTGAAGCGTTAGGAGGGGCCCCTTTACATGCACCAGGCGTTAAGAGGGGCCCTTCCTTACCGGGTCAGACGGGGGTGACGCCGTGGCGGCGCCGGGAGAAGTGCCGCTCCTTGCCGCGCGCGGCGGCGAACCGGCGTACCAGCTCGGCGCGCAGCTCGTGCGGCTCGACGATCGCGTCCACCACCAGCTCGCTGGCGAGGCGGACCACGTCGATGTCGCGCTCGTACTCCTCGCGCTTCGCGGCCACGAAGGCGGCCCGCTCGGCCTCGTCGGAAATGGCGGCGATCTTGTTGGCGTAGACCGCGTTGACGGCGGCCTCCGCGCCCATCACCGCGATCTTCGCGGTGGGCAGCGCGATAGTGGCGTCCGGCTCGAAGCCGGGACCGGCCATCGCGTAGAGACCCGCGCCGTACGCCTTGCGGACCACCACACAGATCTTGGGTACGGTCGCCTCGGAGATCGCCGTGATCATCTTCGCGCCGTGCCTGATGATGCCCTGCCTCTCCACCGCGCTGCCGACCATGAAGCCGGGCACGTCGGACAGGAACAGCAGCGGCACGTTGAACGCGTCGCAGAGCTGCACGAACCGGGTCGCCTTGTCGGCCGAGTCGACGAAGAGCACGCCGCCCTTGAACATCGAGTTGTTGCCGACCACGCCGACGACCTCGCCGTTGAGCCGGCCGAACCCGATGGTCAGCTCCTTGGCCCACAGCGCCTGGATCTCGAAGAAGCTGCCGGAGTCGAGCAGGCCCTTGACGTACCGGCGCATGTCGAACGCCTGCCGCTCGCTGGCCGGCACGAGCGCGGCCAGGTCGGCCTTCTCCGGCGCGGCCACCGCCTCGGCGGCGGGCGGGTCCTGCTTCCAGTTCGACGGCAGGTACGACAGGTAGGTCCGCACCACGTCGAGCGCGTCGTTCTCGGTCTTACAGAGGAAGTGACCGACGCCGGACTCGGCGCAGTGCACCTTCGCGCCGCCCATCGCCTCCAGCGTGGTCTTCTCACCGGTGACCATCTCGACCATCCGGTCGGAGCCGAGGTACATGCTGGCGTTGCCGTCCACCATGGCCACCACGTCGCAGAACGCCGGGATGTACGCCCCGCCCGCCGCGCTCGGCCCGAACAGCGCGCACACCTGCGGAATCGAGCCGGAGGCGCGGACCTGGTTCCAGAAGATCTTGCCGGCGCCGCGCCGGCCCGGGAACAGGTCGACCTGGTCGGTGATCCGGGCACCGGCCGAGTCGACCAGGTAGACCATCGGGACGCCGGTCGCGTACGCCCGCTCGATGATCCGAATGATCTTCTCGACGGTACGCGCGCCCCAGCTGCCGGCCTTGACCGTGGAGTCGTTCGCCATCAGGCAGACCTGGCGGCCGTCGATGGTGGCGGTGCCGGTGACCACGCCGTCGGCGGGCAGCCCGTCGGCCATGGCGTTCGCGTAGAGCCCGTCCTCGACGAAGGAGCCCTCGTCGACCAGGTAGGCCACGCGCTCGCGGGCGAACAGCTTGCCCTTGGCGGCGTTTGCCGCGTGGTACTTGTCCGCGCCGCCGGCGCGGGCGCGCTTGCGTAGCTGCTCCAGAGCCTCACCGTCGAGCGTCACGCCGACTCCCCGTTGCCACCGCCCGCGCAGGGCGCCACCGACCTGAACGATCGTTAGGCTACCCCACCGGCCCGGCTCCCGGCGACCCTGCCACGCCCCCGACGCTCCCCCGTGATCAAGGAGTTCGCGTCCTCATCCGGGCCCCCGGAGGACGCAAACTCCTTGATCAACGAGAGGCAGGGGCAGGTCAGGGTCAGGTGGGGAGGGGGGTCAGGCGGGAGCGAGGACCGGCTCGGAGGACTCCGGACGGAAGCTGCTTGCCCACCAGGGCCTCGGCCAGCTCGGCGGCCTCGACCAGGGCGTCCAGGTCGATGCCGGTGTCGATGCCCATGTCGTGCAGCATGTGCACCGCCTCCTCGGTGGCCAGGTTGCCGCTGGCACCCGGGGCGTACGGGCAGCCGCCCAGGCCGCCGACGCTGGCGTCGAACTCGGTGACGCCCAACTCCATCGCGGTGAGCATGTTCGCCAGCGCGGTACCCCGGGTGTTGTGGAAGTGCAGCAGCACCGGCAGGTGGGCGTTACGGTCCCGGACCGCCGTGACCAGTTCGCGGACGCGCCGGGGCGTACCCATGCCGGTGGTGTCGCCGAAGGCGACGCGGTCCGCGCCGTCGCGGGCGACGCGGTCGACGATCGCGGCGACCCGGCGGGGGTCCACGTCGCCCTCGTAGGGGCAGCCGAAGCTGGTCGCCACGATCACCTCGGCGGTGGCGCCCGCGCCGTGCAGCAGGTCGATCAGCTCGGCGATGTCGTCGAGCGACTCGTCGGTGGAGCGGTTCACGTTGCGGCGGTTGTGCGTGTCGCTGGCCGAGACCACCACCTCGATCTCGGTGAAGCCGGCCGCCAGCGCCCGCTGCGCGCCACGGGTGTTCGGCACCAGCGCGGAGTAACGCACGCCGTCGACCTTCTCCGCCCGCTGCCACACCTCGTCGGCGTCGGCCATCTGCGGGATCGCCTTCGGGTGGACGAAGGAGACGGCCTCGATGCGCCGCACGCCGGTGCGGGACAACGCGTCGAGCAGCCGCACCTTGGCGTCGGTGGGAATGGGCTCCTCGTTCTGGAGGCCGTCGCGGGGACCGACCTCACGGATGCTCACGGAGTCCGGAAGTTGCGCCATCAGGTTCACCTCACTTCAGTCGAGCGTGACACCGAGATGGCGTCAGCGCATCCGGGAGACGATGCCGGTGTCGTAGTCGCCGGAGAGGAACTCCGGGTTCTCCAGCAGCTCGGCGAAGAACGGCAGGTTGCACTTCGGGCCGGCGATCTCGAACTGGGCGACCGCCGCCCGGGCCCGCTCGACCGCCTCCTCGCGGGTAGCGCCACTGACGATCAGCTTGGCCATCAGGCTGTCGTAGAACGGCGTGACGGTGTTGCCGGCGACGTAGCCGGAGTCGACACGCACGCCGGTGCCGGTCGGCTCGTTCCAGGTGGTGATCGCGCCCGGGCCGGGCAGGAACCGCTTCGGGTCCTCGGCGTTGATCCGCAGCTCGATGGCGTGGCCGCGCGGGGTGAGCGCGTCCGGGTCGAACGTCGGCGCCAGGCCGGACGCCACCCGCAACTGCTCCTCGACCAGGTCGACGCCGTAGACGTACTCGGTGACCGGGTGCTCGACCTGAAGCCGCGTGTTCATCTCCAGGAAGAAGAACTCCTGCGTCGAAGGGTCGAGCAAGCACTCGACGGTGCCCGCGTTGCGGTAGCCCACCGCCTCGCCCGCCCGTACCGCCGCGGCCAGGAACCGCTCGCGCAACTCGGGCGAGACCGCCGGGGACGGCGACTCCTCGACCAGCTTCTGGTTGCGCCGCTGCACCGAGCACTCCCGCTCGCCGAGCGCCACCACCCGGCCGTCGGCCAGGCCGAGGATCTGCACCTCGACGTGGCGCACCCGGGGGAAGTACCGCTCGATCAGCACCGACCCGTCACCGAACATCCGCTCGGCGAACGCACGGACCTTGTCGTACTCGGTGCGCAGCGCCGTCTCGTCGGCGGCCACGCCCATGCCCATGCCGCCGCCACCGGCGGCGGCCTTGACCATCACCGGGTAGCCGATCTCCGCGGCGGCCACCGCCGCGGCCAGGTCGGTCGCCGGTTCGGTGGTGCCGGGCGCGACCGGGACCCCGGCCGCCGCCATCAGGTTCCGAGCGTTGATCTTGTCGCCCATCGCGCTGATCGCGTCCGCGCCGGGCCCGACCCAGATCAGGCCGGACCCTTCGACGGTACGGGCGAAGTCCGCGTTCTCGGACAGGAAGCCGTAGCCGGGGTGGATCGCCTGCGCGCCGGTGCTACGGGCGGCGTCGAGGATCGCCTCCACGTTGCGGTAGCTCTGCGCCGGGTTCGCCGGGCCGACACAGACCGCCTCGTCCGCCTCGGTCACGAACGGCAGCCCGCCGTCGGCCTCCGAGTGGACGGCGATCGTCCGGATCCCGAGCCGCCTGCCGGTACGGATGATCCGCCGCGCGATCTCCCCCCGATTCGCGACCAACAACGATTCGATCATCTTCTGCACGGACGTGACCCCTTCTCGACGCAAAGCCGGGGTCTCTTCTTAACACGCGTTAAGGTGCGCGCGGCGTGTCAGGCCGGATCGGTGGGCGCGAGCAGGGCCGCGAGGGTCGCGCCGCGCAGCAGTTCGGCCCGGCGCCGGCGGTCCACCTCGCCGCCGAGGAACGGCGTCGAGTTCATCAGGCCGAACGCCGCGTGGGCGAGCACCCGGGCCGCCCCGTCGGGCAGGCCGGGGTGCAGCGCGGTCAGCACGGTCACCCACTCCTCGACGTACATCCGCTGGAGCCGGCGGATCCGGCGGCGCGGCTCGTCCGGGAGGCGGTCCAGCTCGTGCAGGTGCAACGCGATCACCGCCGGATGGGCCAGCGCGAACTCGACATGGAAGTCGATCAGCGACTCCAGTGCGGCACGCGGATCACCCGGGTGGCCGGCGGCGCGGTCCCGCCCGCCCGCGAGCAACCCCTCGCTCACCGGGATCAGCGCGGCGGCGAGCATCGCCTCCTTGCCGGCGAAGTGGTGGTAGAGCGCCGGCCCGGTGACCCCGGCCGCCGCGCCGATGTCGTCCATCGACACACCGTGGTAGCCGCGCGCCGCGAAGAGGCCGACCGCGATCTCCAGGATCTCGTCCCGCCGGGACCGCCGCCGGGCCGCACCCGCCGCCCCCCGTGCCTGCTGTTCCACCGCCACCGGCCCAGCCTAGACCTCGCGTACGAGCCGGGGCAGCCGCGGTTGACCCACCGTTGCCCCGGCTCGCCGTCTCAGTCCTCCTCGATGCCGTGGTCGGCGCGGACCTTCGCCGCCTCGGCCTCCCGGCCCTGCTCGTCGAGCGCGCGGGCCAGCAGCCAGGCGGCCTGCGTGGCCGGGCGGGAACCGGCGGGCAGCCCGGCGAGGACCGGGCGCAGCAGCCCTTCGGCCTGCTCCGGCCGCCCGTCGCGCAGCAGCAGCTCACCGGTCAGCACCTCGACCTGCGCCGCCTCGCCGAACGCCTCGATCGACCGCAGGCGCTCCGGCACGCCGTCCACCCGGTCCAGCGCGGCGGTGAGGCGGTCCTCGCCGATCAGCACCCGGGCCACCGCGTCGGCGGCCATCGCCCGCTCGTACGTGACCACCGGCGGCTCGTCGGCCTCGCCCTGGAGCGCGGCCACCGCCTCGTCCACCCGCTCGATCGCGGCCACCGCCGCCGGCAGGTCGCCGGACCAGTGCAGGGCGAGCAGTTCCCGCCGCCGGGCCCGCAGCTCGTCCACCTGATACCCGGCCAGCCGCCAGGCGGTCGCCGCCGCCGCGAACCGCTGCGCGGCCAGGGCGTCCCGGTCGGCGTCGTAGAGCAGGCCACCGGATTCCTCCAGCACCTGCGCCCGGTGGGGGAGATTGTCCGGCCCGTCCAGGTTCTCGGCCAGCTTGTCGAGCACCGTGAGCGCCAGGTCCGTCTCGCCCAGCCCCGCGTAGATGCCGGCCAGCAGGTGCCGGCACCGGTCCGCCTCGGCCTGCGCGCCGGCCCGGTCCAGCCCGAGCACCGCCTCCTCGGCCACCTCGGCGGCCTCGGCCAGCCGCCCGGCCGCCCGGTACGCGTCGGCCAGCTCCCAGCGCAGCAGCGCGTCGCCGTCGAGCCCCTGCTCGACGCAGAGGGTGACCGCCTCGGCCAGATCCTCCACCGCCTCGGCGGCCCGGTCGGCGGCCATCAGCGCCCGGCCCCGGGTCACCCGCAGCGGCAGGTGGACGCCGGGCGGGGCGACCGACAGCGCCTCGTCACAGGCGGCCACCGCGTCGGCCGGGTCGTCGGTGGCACGCGCGTACGCCAGGCAGGCGCCGATGAGCATGTCGGCGTCGCCCAGCTCGCCCGCCAGCCGGCGGGACCGCGCCGCCGCGTCCCGGAACTCGTCGGCCCGCTCCAACTGTTCCAGCACGTGCGTGCGGTGCAGCGCGACCCGGCCGGCCAGCCACGGATCGGCGTCGGCGTCCGGCTCGGCCCGGTCGAGCGCGTCGAGCGCCTCCGCCCACCGCCCGCGGTGCACATGGGCCAGGGCGAGCCGGTCCCAGCCCGCGGCCCGGTCACGCGGTTCGCCGTTCTCGGTCAGGTAGTCGGCCGACTCCCGGGCCAGGGCCAGCCCTTCGTCCGCGCTCTCGTCGACCATGCTGAGCAGCACACCGAGCCGCCCCGCCACCACCTGCGCGCGCAGCGGATCCGGCACCTCCCGCCACGCGGCGAGCGCCTCCTGGTTGACGGCGATCGCCGCCGGCACGCCGTCGTCGTCCTGGGACAGCTCACCGGCCCGCAGTTCCAGCCGCCAGGCCCGGGTGTTCGCGGGCACGTCGGCGTCACCGAACCGCTCGTCGTACGCGCGCAGCGCCGCCGCCAGGCCGTCCCGGCGGTTGGTGCGCCAGGACTCCTCGGCCAGCCCCAGCAGCTCGTCGGCACCGGCGTCGGCGGGCACGGTGACCGGCTGCGCGGCGGCCACCGGAGCATCCGGGCCGGTACGCGGCACGGGCACCGCCGGGCGGCGCAGGCTCGCGGAGAGCGGCAGGTGCTCGCCGACCGGCCCGGCCGCCAGCTTGCGGGCGATCAACCCGGACTGGTGCGTGGTGCCGTTGCGCGCGTCGAAGCGTTCGGCCAGGGCGGTCGCCGTACCGGCCAGCTCGTCGGCGAGCGCGCCCGCCGGCACGTCCGCGGCCGGCCGGTCGCCTGCGGCGCGGCGGTGCACTGTCAGCTCGGCCGGCACCTGACGCAGCGCCGCCGAGGCGGCGGCCGCGAAGTGCATCGCGGCGGCCGGCGTGGGCGCCCGGTCCAGCCAGTCCAGATGCCGCTCGACCAGCTCCAACGCGCGCGCCTCGTTGCCGGTGACGGTGCAGAAGTCGACGTGGTCGGCGATGTCCCACAGGTCGGCGAGGTGCCCGCGCACCCGCCGGTACGCCTCCCGGTGCGCGTCCCGTGCGGCGTCGGTCCGGCCGGTCTCCCGGTACGGCGTGAGCAGCGCGGTGAGGATCCCCTGTGGCTGCTCGCTACAGGTCAGCCGGCCGGCGAGCACCGGCTCGGCCAGCGCCACCGCCTCCTCGTGACGACCGAGCCGCACCAGGTGCGTGACCTGCGTGGTCGGGTCGCAGCCGGCGCAGTCGGAGAGCGTGTCGCGGGGCGTTGTCATCCACTTGCGGTACCACCCGTCCGCCGCCTCCTCGTCACCCAGGTGCGCGGCCACCAGGTAGCGGTGCTTGTAGACCGCCTGGAGCGAGTGCCCGGAGTCGCGGTAGCGCCGTTCCATGTCGTCGAGGACCGCGTACGTCCGGTCCAGCGGCAGCTCCGGGAACTTCACCATGGCGTTGACCATGTACTTGAAGAACCACAGCAGCTGGTGCGTGTAGCGCTGGTGGTAGGGCTGCGGATCCTTGTCGTACTCGGACAGGCACCAGGAGAACGTGACGAAGGACTTCGCCGGCTCGCCGCCGTAGACGTACGCGGTGGTGCCGATGATCCGGGCGGCGAAGGCGAGGTGCCGGTCGTCGCCCGCGTCGGCGCGGCGCAGCAGCTGCTCCAGCGCGGCGATCTGCCCCGGGCCGTACGGCATGGATTCGATCTCGCGGTGCATGCGCCAGAGGTCGTCGTCAGTCACGGATCTCTCCCGGTACGGCCCGGCCGAGCAGGCCGAGGAAGGAACTGTTCAGCAGTGCGGCGTCGGCCGCCCGGATGGGGTGGTGCCCGAGCAGCAGCGCCTGCCCGTAGAGCGCCTCGACGGCCAGGCCGACCAGCTCCGGGTCGGCGAGCGTGGTGACCCGGCGGACCAGCGGGTTGCGGTGGTTGAGCACCAGTTGCGGGCGGTCCGGCGGGGCGGTGGCGGCGAGCGCGTCGAGCACGCCGCCCCACAGCTCGTCGGCCTTGTCCCGGCTGGCGGCGAGCTGGTCGTGGAACGCCGCCGAGCGGGACAGCAGGTAGAGCGCGGGGAGCGAGACCGGGTCGTACGCCCGGATCACCACCTCGCAGCCGAGCCGTTCCAGGGCCCGCTGCGCGGCGGTGCGGAACGGCCGCAGGGCCAGCTCGGTCGCCGGGTCGAGGATCTCGAACCGGGTGGTCAGGTCGCTCGGCTCCAGCCGCTCGATCAGCACCGACCGATCCACACTGGGCAGGCGTTCGATCAGCTCGGTGTCGTACGTGTAGCCGCCGTTGACCACGGCCAGATCCTGCGCGGCGGCCACGGCGGCGAGCTGGCGGAACTCGTCCAGGCTGGCGGCGTACCGGAGCACGCCGTGGCGCTGCCGGAACTCGGCGAGCGTCATCGTGCCGACGTTTGTGTCCATCGGCCACCACTGGTCGACCAGCCGCAGCATCTCGTCGTCGTGCATGGCGAGCGCCTTGACCCCCAGGTGGTGCACCTGGAGGAACTCGCCGAGCCGGCGCGGGTCGTGCTTCGCGAGCCGGACCAGCCAGCCCCGGATCTGGTCGCCGAGCGCCTCCCGGACGGAGGTGAGCAGCGCGTCCTCGTAGAGCGCCTCGCGGCTGGCGGTGGGACGCAGCTCGCCGGCGTCGACCACGCAGTGGGCGAAGAAGGCCCACTCGGGCAGCAGCCCGTCGGCGTGCTCGCTGAGCAGCATCCGCTTCAGGTAGACCCGGTGCCCGGCCCGGGCGGCCGGGTTCACCGCTGTGGGCAGGATGAACGCCACGCCGGTCAGGCCGGCCTCCGGCACCGACAGCGGCACCACGTCGAACGGGACGACCCCGAGCAGGTCCTGCGCGTACCGCTGGAGGGCGGCGCGGTCGACCGGCGCTCCCGGCGTGGTCGGCCACGGCGGCGGGCCGGCGGTGGTCGGCGTGTCACCGACCCGGACGTCGACCGGCAGCAGGCTGCCGTAGAGGCGGGCCAGCTCGGTGACTGTGGGTACGCCGAGCCACTGGTCGGCGTCGCGCCGGGGCACCAGCGTGACCGTGGTGCCGGGCTCGTCCCGGGCCTGCTCCGGATCGGCGAGGCGCACCGCGTACCGCCCGTCGGACCAGCCCGTCCAGAGCACAGTGGGCTCGTCGGCGTGCCGGGTGACCACCCGGATCTCGTCCGCGACCAGGAAGCAGGAGAGCAGGCCGATGCCGAACTGGCCGAGGAACTCGTGCCGGGAGAAGCCCAGCTCGTCGCGCTTGGAGCTGCGGCCGATGGTGGCGAGCAGCTCGTGCACCTGCGCCTCGGTCAGCCCGATGCCGGTGTCGTGCACGCGCAGTGTGCCGTCGCCGGTCAGCTCCGGCGGCTCGATGCGGACCCGCGCCGGGGCTTTCGGCTCGGCGGCCCGCCGCGCGGTGATCGCGTCGACGGCGTTCTGGAGCAGCTCGCGCACGTACACCCGCGGACTGCCGTAGAGGTGATGACTGAGCAGGTCGACCACGCCACGGAGGTCGACCTGGAAGGTGCGGTCCAATCGCGCTCCCGGTTCGGATTTTCGGCGCTCACCGTACCGGTCAGCGCCGACAGTGTCCGTCCCGTCAACCCCGCCAACCTTTTGCGTGTGCGGGGGCGTCTGGGGGGTGGAACGCGCGGGAGAGGGAGGCCGGATGGACGACGGGCGGGCGGACTACCTCGCCTTCGTCGAGTCGCACCAGCACCGGCTGCTGCGCGCCGCGTACCTGATCTGCGGGAACCGCCACCAGGCCGAGGACCTGCTCCAGGACGCGCTGCTCAAGCTGGCGCTGCGCTGGTCGTCGGTGCGTGACGGCGACCCGGCCGCGTACGTGCGCGCCATCCTCTACCGCGACGCCGTCTCGTGGTGGCGACGCCGACGGCGGGAATGGCTCAGCGCGTATCCGCCGGACCGGCCGGGCGCGGACGCCGACGCCGCGCTGCGGCTCACCGTGCGCGCGGCGCTGGACCGGCTGCCGCCACGCCAGCGGGCGGTCGTGGTGCTGCGCTACTTCGAGGACCTGACCGAGGTCGCCACCGCCGAGGCGCTCGGCGTCACCGTCGGCACCGTCAAGAGCCAGTGCCACGACGCGCTGCGCAAGCTGCGCGACGTCGTACCCGCCCCGGGCACGCCCGGAGACGGCCTGATGACCGGGATGGAGGCGAACCCGTGACCGAGACCGAGCTGACCCGGCTGCTGACCCGGGCCGCCGAGGAGATCCGGCCGGCTCGTCCGGCCGCCGCCGGATGGGACCGGGCCCGCCGGGTCCGTCGCGCCCGCCGGGCCGCCGGCGCCGCGGCCGTCGCCGTGGTCCTGCTCGGCGGCGGTACGACGGCGCTCCTGCACCGCTCCGGCCCGCCACCGGCCGCACCGCCCCGCCCGACTGTGACGTCGGCACCGAGCGCGCCGGTGGTGCAGCGGCCCCCGGAGCGGCTCGGACAGGCCGGCGGCCCGCTGGCCCGGCTCGGCGACCGGGTCCCCTCCGGCCTCTCCGAACGCCCGGTGCGCCGGGCACAGGCGCTCTACCAGCCGGTCGACCCGGAGACCGGCGAGGCCGGCCCGGTCCGGGTGCTCGGTGACGACGGCATCGTCCGGGAACTCGACGTGGTCACGCTCGCGCCCACCCGCGACGCCGGGGGCAACCAGGCCGCTCCGCTCAAGCCGGGCAGTCTGTCGCCGGACGGCCGGATCGCCGCGTTCGCGCAGACCGGCGAGGTGGTCGTGGTCGGCCTGACCGACGGCGCGGTCCGCCGCTACCCGCTCGCCGGCTACCTGGAAC
Source organism: Micromonospora sp. NPDC048169 (assembly GCF_040652815.1). NCBI lineage: Bacteria > Bacillati > Actinomycetota > Actinomycetes > Micromonosporales > Micromonosporaceae > Micromonospora > Micromonospora sp. NPDC048169. Next base: position 253,528 of record NZ_JBEZMS010000003.1, on the reverse strand, counting down.
ACGTGCTCTGGGCCGGGGACCGGCTGCTGGTCGGGGACAACGACACCGCGTACGAGCTGGACCGGCGCACCGGAGCGGCACGGAAGCTGCCGGTCGATCCCTGGACGCTCGTCGTGCCCGAGCCGGCCCGTTCCGGTGACCTGTTCACAGTCGGCGGCTGGTCCGGGGACGGCGGCCTGGCCGTACGCCGGTTCCCCGCCTCCGGTGGCGAGCCGGAGCGGCGGCCGGTGACCGCCGGGGAACTGCCGCCCGGCTACCGGCTGGACGAGGTCTACGGACGGGGCTGGCAGCGCGGCGACCGGATCGGCCAGGCCGGGTGGACCACCACAGCGGGCGCCGCCGGCACGATGAGCGGCGCCGAGGGCGTGGCGGTGCTCGACGCCCGTACCGGCGCGGTGACCCGCCTGCTCGACCTCGGACGCGAGGGCCGGTCCAAGGGCTGCTGCGAGGTGTACGGCTGGACCGCCGACGGCGCGCTGCTGTTCCGCTACGACGCCGGGCTGGCCCGGTGGCGACCGGAGACCGGCGGAGTCGACTGGGTGGCGGGCGACGTCCCCGGCCTGCTGTCGATCGCCGCCCGCTGACCGGCGCGGAACCGGCCGGTCCCGCCGCGACCACGGCGGGACCGGCCGGGACGGCTCAGCGGATCAGGCCGCCGGGCTGGTCGCCCTTCACGACGGGAGCCCGGACCAGGTTGCCCCACTCGGTCCACGAGCCGTCGTAGTTGCGCACCTGCGGGAAGCCGAGCAGGTGGTGCAGCACGAACCAGGTGTGGCTGGACCGCTCACCGATCCGGCAGTAGGCCACCACGTCGTCGGACGGGCTCAGCCCGAGCTGGTCGGCGTAGATGGCGCGCAGCTCGTCGGCGGACTTGAACGTGCCGTCGTCGTTCGCGGCGGACTTCCACGGCTTGCTCACCGCGCCCGGGATGTGCCCGCCGCGCAGCGCGCCCTCCTGCGGGTAGTCCGGCATGTGCAGCATCTCGCCGGTGTACTCGCCCGGCGAACGCACGTCCACCAGCGGCCGGCCGGCCGCCACGTGGTCCATGACCTGCTCCCGGTACGCGCGGATCGGCGCGTCGTCGCGTTCCGGCACCGGGTACGAGGCGCGGGGCCGGCTCACCCTGTCCCGGGTCAGTTCCCGTCCCTCGGCGACCCACTTCTGCCGGCCGCCGTCGAGCAGCCGCACGTCCTGGTGACCGAAGAGGGAGAAGACCCAGAGGGCGTACGCGGCCCACCAGTTGAAGTTGTCGCCGTAGAAGACGACTGTGTCGTCCCGCCCGATGCCCTTGGCGGCGCACAGCTCGGCGAAGCTCGCGGCGTCCAGGTAGTCGCGGGTGACCTGGTCGTTGAGTTCGGTGTGCCAGTCGACCTTGACGGCGCCGGGGATGTGGCCGGTGTCGTAGAGGAGCACGTCCTCGTCGGACTCGACCACCACGAGCCCTTCGTCGCCCAGGTGCTCGGCCAGCCACTCGGTGGTGACCAGGCGCTGCGGGTCGGCGTACGACTGGAGGTGTGGATGCGGATCACTCGGCACAGGCATGAGCCCCAAGGTACGCCCGATCCGGAGCCGCGGATGTGACACCGGCCCCACCACCTCGGAAAGGTGGTGGGGCCGGTGCGATCAGACGATCAGCCCTCGACGATGAACCACTGGTACGCGAGGTCCGACCGATTGCCGGCCTTGTCGATCGCGTACACCGTCACGGTGTGCCAGCCGGCCTCGGCCGGCGTGAGGGTGACCGAGGCGGAGCCGTCCGCGCCGGCCGGGACGGTGACCTCAGGGGCGTAGTCGAACTGGTAGACGTACCTGTCGACGTCGGGCATCCCGGGGGTGAACGTGAAGACACCGGGCACGCCCGGACCGCCACCCGACCCGCCGAGCGGGTAGGTGGTCGAGCTGACGCCCGGCACGCTGCTGACCAGGAACGAGTAGCTGGTCTCCGGGGACAGCTCGCCGGACGCCGAGCGGGCCCGGACGGTGAGCGTGTTCCGGAAGGCCCGGTCCGGGGTGACCGTCAGCTCGGCGGCGGTGCCGTCGATGACGTCGACGGTCTGCTCCGGCCCGTCGTTGAGCCGGTAGACGAACGCCACCGTGTCCGGCAGGTCGGAGTCGAAGCGGAAGCCACCGGGTACGCCGATGCCACCGCTCGAACCCCACTCGCTGTACAGGTACGAGATGACCCGCGGCTTGGGATCGCGGACGGTGAACTGGTACTCGCGCTGCCCGGTGCGCGTGCCGTCAGCGGTCTCCGCGATCACCGTCAACTGGTGCCAGCCGGCCTGCTCCGGGGTCCAGGTGACGGTGGCGGTGCCGTCGGCCGCCGCGTCGACTGTCGTCGGCTCCGCGCCCTGGAACGAGTAGTGGTACCGGACCACGTTCGACCGCTGCGGCGTGAAGGCGAAGGTCCCGGCGACTCCGGGCAGGCCGCTGCTGCCGCCCTCCGGATATTCCGCCGACCGGACCAGCGGGGCGTCGTCGACCAGGAACGTCCAGACGGTCTCGGGCGAGCGGGTGCCGTCCGCGGTGACCCCGCGAACGGTGACCGTGTGCTGCCCGCCCTCGGTGGGCGTCCAGCTCACCGTCGCCCGGGCGCCGCTCTCGACGCGCTGTTCGGCGCCGTCGTCGAACCGGTAGAGGAAGGCCACCGTCTCCGGGACCTCCGAGGTGAACCGGAACTCGCCCGGCTGGCCCGGACCACCGGCGGGCCAGTCGGCCCGGTAGGGGTCGGCGGAGACGGCGGGACGCAGGTCCCACACCCGGAAGAACCAGGTCGCCGGCTCGGACTCGGTGCCGTCCCGGCTCACGCTCCACACGGCCAGGTTGACCCACCCCTCACCGGTCGGCGTCCAGGTCACCGACGCGGTGCCGTCGGCCTTCGCGGCCACCGTGCCCGGCTCGTCGTCGAAGCGGTAGCGGTAGCTGACCGTGTCCGGCATACGCGGGGTGAAGGTGAAGACACCCGGTATGCCCTGTCCGCCGCCGCCGGTCCACTCCTCGTAGACGGTGGCCGAGATCATCGGCTCGGTCGGCAGGTGGAACTCCCGGATGCCGCTGACCTCCACGCCGCCCGCCGTGACGCTGGTGACGGTGAGGGTGCGGAAGCCACCACGGGTCGCGGTGACGGTGATCGCGGCGGAGCCGTCGGCGGCGGCGTCGACCGTCCGCTCCGGGTCGCCGTCCAGGGCGTAGCGGTAGCGCACCACCCCGTCCATCTGCGGACGGAGCTGGAACGTCGCCGGCACGCCGATCTCGTTCAGCCGTCCCTCGATGACCGGCGACACGTCCTCGGCGAGGAACTCGTACGCGGTGGTCGTCGAGCGGTTGCCGACCGCGTCCAGGCTCCACACCCGCAGCGTGTTCAGGCCGCGGTCCGGCGTGAGCGTGACGGTGGCCGCACCGCCCGTCCGGTCGGCGTCGACCGTCTTCTCGACGCCGGAGTCCAACGAGTAGCCGTACCGCACCACGTCGGCGGCGCCGTTGGCGGTGAAGGTGAACTCGCCGGGCAGAGCCGGGTGCCACTCACGGTCGTCCGGGAAGTCGGTGGACGTGACGGTGGGCGGGGTGGCCGGGCCACGGATGTCGAGGCGGAAGTAGCAGACCGGGCTCCACTCGCCGGTGGCCCGGCTGTCCGCCGCACGCATCTGCCAGGCGTACGTCCGGTCGTGCTCGAACGGCGACGGATAGATGTGGTCGAAGCGGCCGACGACGCGCTGGCCGTCGCGCGCGTTGTTGGTCTGCTCGATGCGCGCCTCCGGCTCGTCGACCGGCCAGACCGCGAAGGAGACGGTGAGATGGTCAGTGCCGCCGCCGTCGTTGCGGTCCCGGTCGTGCACCACCCCGGAGAGGGTGGGGAAGCGGATCACCTGGTACGGCTCGGCCGTGGTGCACGCCGTTCCGTCGGTGGTCCGCAGGTCGGTCGGCACGCCGGGGCGGAAGTTGTAGTCGATCGAGATGCCGACCTTGGTGGCGTACTTCCGGGCCAGCGCCGGATCCCGCTCGACGTCGGCGGGCAGCCGAAGCGAGAGGGTCAGCGTCGACCGGCCCTCGGCGAGCGCCTGGCGCAGCCCCTCGACCGCGTCGAACTCCACCCGGGGCGCCGGGCAGACGGTCCGGTCGGTGAGCTGGCGGCTGTCGACGAGGGCCAGGTCGGCCGGTGGCTTGAGCCAGCTCGACCGGGCGGTGTAGGCGGCGGTGCGCCACAGCTCGATCTTCGGGCGCTTGGTGCAGTCCGCCCCGGCCGTCTCCGTGACGTCGAGCTTGGCCGTCTCGATCTCCGCTCCCCGGTACCGGGAGATGTCGAACGTGAAGTAGGCACGCGACGTGTGCGGGCGACCCTTCGCGTCCGTCCAGGTGCCGACCGGCACGTCGCCGGGCTGATCGATATTGATCTTGGCGGGTGAGCGCGAGTCGGTCCAGGCCCAGGAGGTGTTCGTCTCGTAGCGGATGTCGTACGCGGCGGCCGGCGCCGCGGTGGCGGTCACCGTCCCGGCCACGACCACTGTCGCCAGCGCGGCGGCGAGCAGACCTCGCCGGCCGGTCCGACGTGGATTTCTGTCAGGCATGAGGGTCAAACCCCATCCACCTTTCCCCTGTGTCACCCCGTACTTGATCGACGGGGGCAGCGGATGCTACCCAGGCGGGCGGACATCGGGCGATCCCAATAGGCGAGGCGCGGGACACATAGGACGTCCGGTGGACGCCGTCGAGCCGTCCGGCTGGGTCAGGCGCGGCGGTGCACCAGCCGCCCGGCGACCACAGTGGCGCGGCAGGAGCCGTCCGGATCGAAGACGGCGAGGTCGGCCCGCCCGCCGGCCACCAGCGCGGGCGGCCTGGCGGCGGGCAGCACCGCCACGTCGTTGCGGGCCGCGGCGGACCGCAGCGCCGGATCGGTGACGTGTTTCCCGACCACGGCGGCGACGCCGAGCCGGAACAACGCGTGCACCCGCTCGCGGGGCGTGGGCGCGGGAGGCAGCGGGCCGTCGTGCACCAGCGCCGGCCCGAGCGTGCCGGCCCACCGCCGCACCCGCACACCGGGGTACGCGCCGGGCAGCTCGGCCGTCGGCACGATCGCCTCGACCCGGTCACCGGCGACCACGACGGCCAACCCCGCGCGGGGCGGGTCGTCGGGTGTCAGCCGCAGCAGGTCGGCGGCGTGGACGGTACGCACGCTCAGTCGGCGTCGACCGGGCCGAGCACCGGCCGCTTGGCGGTGACGAAGTCCCCGGAGGACCGCCCGGTCAACCGTCGCTTGATCCACGGCGCGAGGTGCTTGCCCGCCCAGCGCAGATCGGCGGCGCGGGCTGCCAGCCACGGGCTGGGTGCCGGGTGCGGCGGAACCAGCAGCCACTCCTCGTCGCAGCCGACGCCGAGCGCGGCGAGCACCTGGGCGGCGACCCGGCGGTGCCCGGCGGCCGACAGGTGCAGCCGGTCGGTGCTCCACAGCAGCGGGTTGAGGTAGGTGTCGTCGGCGTACAGGTCGACCAGGATCGCGCCGTGCCGCTCGGCCACCTCGCCGACCGCGCGGTTGAGCACTGCCACCCGGGGGGCCACCAGTCGCTGGCCGGGCAGCCGGGCCATCACGTCGGCGAACCGGAACAGCACCACGTCGCTGCCGCCGCCCCGGAGCCGCTGGACCACGGCGTCGTAGCGCGGCACGAACACGTCCGGGTCGAAGCTGCGGCGCAGCACGTCGTTGCCGCCGGCCGCGAAGCTGATCAGGTCGGGCTTCATGGCCAGCGCGGACGGCACCTGCTCGGCCACCACGTTCGGGAACAGGCGGCCCCGGATGGCCAGGTTGGCATAGCCGAAGTCCGGACCGGCCTCGGCGGCGAGGCGGGTGGCGACCAGGTCGGCCCAGCCCCGGTAGCTGCCGTCCGGATACGCGTCGTCCATGCCCTCGGTGAAGCTGTCGCCCACCGCCACGTAGCTGCGCCAGCGCACGGCGCCTCCCTCAGACGTCCCGGCAGAAGTGCGTCGCACAGTCTGTCACCGCGCGGACCGGTCCCGCTGGCCCTGCACGCCGGACGTGGCGGATGTCTCGACGTCCTGTTCCCGAGCGGCACCTCGGGGACGAATCGACCAGACACGCCCGCCGGGGCAGAATCCGTCATCCGGACCGGAGATGATGGCTGCCGTCACCCGGCCGCGCGGAACCGTCCGGCCGGTCCCGCACACGGCACGAGCGAGGAACCAGATGACGCAGGGGCACCCTCCGGCGGCGGGCTGGCCGCCGCCCGGCAACGCCGACTCCCGGCACGGCGGAACACCGCCGCCCGCGCAGCCGGTCCCGTGGGGGCCGCCGCCCCCGGCACCGAGGTCCCGCCGTGGGCTCTGGATCGGGCTCGCGGCCGGCGCGCTCGCGCTCGCGGTCTGCGCCGGCACCGCGGTCGGCGTCGGGCTGGGCCTGCGCGGCGACGACGAGGACGGCCCGGCGCCGAAGGCGGCAGCCGGCGCGAACGGTGTCACAGTCACGAACGCCGAGTTGTCCGCCCTGCTCGACCGGCACACCAAGGCGCTGGCGGCGAAGGACCTGGACGGCTACCTGGCCGCGTTCGACCCGGCCCGCGAGGAGCTGATCGCCGGGCAGACCCAGCTCTTCCGCAACCTGGCGAAGTTGCCGCTGTCGGTGGCCCGCTACGAGACGGTCGAGAAGCAGGGCCGCGCCGGCGACGCGTTCGGACAGGGCGTCACGTTCCAGCTCGACGTCTCGTTCGTGCACCAGTTGGACGGCTTCGACCTGGCCCCGGTCGCCGAGTGGTACCGCTGGACGATCGTCCGCGCCGGCAAGGACGCGCCGATCCGGGTCACCGCTGTGACCGGCGCACCTGCCGGCGGCAACGGCGACTCGAAGACCGTCTACTACCCCGGGCCGTGGGACAAGTGGCAGGAGATCCATGTCGAGCGGACCGCGTACGCCCTGATCATCACCGACGCGGCCCGGGCCGACCTCGCGGTGCGGTACGCCCTGGCCGTCGACAGGTCGGTGACGGACAACCTGGCCGTGTGGCGGGCCAACGCGCCGCCCGAACCGATGACGGACAAGTTCGTCGTCACGTTCGCCGCGGGCAAGGACGAGATGACCTCGCTCTACCGGATCGGCACCGAGAAGGCCACCGCGGCGGGCTTCTCGGTGGGCATGGTCGCGGCCGAGCGCAAGGACGGCAAGGCCACGATCGGCGGCACCCGCATCGTGGTGGACACCACCGATCGCTACTTCACCCGCTCCGGCGGCGACAACGACGCCCGCATGGTGTTGCGGCACGAAATCGCGCACTCGCTGATGACGCTCCGCACCGACCTGTCCGCCGTGGACGAGTTCAGCAAGCTCGACGAGTGGGTGGTCGAGGGCTTCGCCGAGTACATCGCCTTCAGCGGCCTTCCGCTGACCGCCAGCGAACGCACCGCGCCGGCCCGGCAGCTGGTCCGCAACGGGTGGAACGGGAAGCTGCCCGGCAACGGCGAGTGGGACAACCCCGACCGGCTGAGCTTCCACTACTGGCTCGGGCACACCGCGATGAGCCACCTCGCCGAGAAGCACGGCGAGCCGAAGCTGTTCCGCTTCGTCGAGGCCGTCTACGCCGGCACCCCGACCGACCGCGCCGCCCGGGACGTGCTCGGCGTGTCGCTCGACGAGTTCCAGGCCGGCTGGGCCGACTACGTCCGCGAACTGGACGGCTGACGGAAACGGGAGACGACCGATGACGTATCAGCACCAGCAGTACCCGCCGCCCGCGTACCCACCGCCGGGTCCGGTCGGTGCGCCGCCGGCGGCGCCGAAGCGGCGCGGGCGCGTGGCGTTACTGGTGGCCGGCGGCCTGGTGGCGGTGCTCGCGGTCGCCGCCGGCACCGCCTACGGCGTGTCCCGGCTGGTCGGCGGCGGTGACGGCGACGGGCGGAAGCTGCGTACCGCGTGGGTGCTCGACTTCCCGGAACTGCAGCGCAACGGGCTGAAGACGTACGACGGGCAGGACATGTTCGGTGCCTGGCTGGTCGGCGACGCGGTGGTCCGGGCCCAGCCGGACGGCATCATCGCCTACCGGCTCGACGACGGCGCCCAGGCGTGGGGTGTGCCCGCGCCACAGGCGACGTCGCTGTGCGCGGCCGCGCAGACGCTGGCCGAGGGGCGGGGTGTGGTGGCGCTCGGATCCGCCGAATCCTGCGACACGCTCGTCGGGTTCGACGCGGCCGGCGGCAGCCAGACCTGGCGGGCGACGTTCCCCGTCGAACGCCGCAAGGGCCGGTCCACTGTCACCGCGCCGGACCTGTCGGTGGCGAACGGGCAGGTCGTCGTGCGCAGCGGCGAGAGCGTCCTCGGATACTCGCTGGCCGACGGCAAGCGGCTGTGGCAGACCGACGCGGACCGGCTGCTGCCCGGCCGCGACTGCCGCGTGGCCGACGCGCAGGCCGCCGGGGACCAGGCCGTGGTCACCGCGCTCTGCGACGGCGACCGGGGGGCACTGCTCGGCCTGGACCCGGCCACCGGCAAGCCGCGCTGGCAGCAGCAACTGCCGGCCGCACAGCAGAGCGGCGGCGTGCTGAGCGTCGACCCGCTGGTCAGCCTGCCCGGCCTGAGCACCGAGACGTTCGTCGCGCGCGACGCCACCGGCAAGGAGCGGGCCACGTTCGGCAACCCCGTCGACGGTACGCGGTTCAGCGACCTGCCCGTCAACCGATCCAACACGGTCGAGGGGCCGGAGATCCGGCCGTACCTGGCCGACACGGAAACGCTCTACCTGCCCACCGAGCCTTCACCGGTCGGCGACGACATGCGCCAGGCCGACCAGGTGGTGGCGATCGACCTGGCCACCGGGAAGCGGCGCTGGGTGTCGGCCGGGCACACCGACAGCGAGGTGGAACTGATCCGCCTCGACGATCAGGGTGTGCTGGCGTGGGAGGTGGGCGACCGGCGGGATCTCGCCCCCCGGCTGGTCCGCATCGACCCGGCCACCGGGAAGGTGGACGTGCTGGCCGAGGCGCCGCGTTCGGCCGGCACCGAGGGCAGCGACGCGAAGGTGCTGGAACGCGACGGCACCGTGGTGCTGGTGCCGTGGAAACAGGTCAGCGCGGACGCGGCGATCACCGTCCTGCGCTGAACGACGCGGGGCGGGCCACCCGTCGGTGACCTGCCCCGCGTCGCCCGTCATCAGGCGGGCACGTACGCCAGCAGTGCCCGGTTCCGGGTCGGTGCCGGCTCGGTCACCGTGCCGAGCGGCTTGAACTCACTGTCGAGGACCGTGATGCCGGTACCGCGCCGCAGCAACACCCTGCCGTCGGCGCTGAACAGGATGCCGCGGACCTCGCCCGTGCCGGGCAGGTCGACGACCTTGCTGGTCCTGGTGTCGACCACCGCGAAGCTGCCGTCCCGGCGGGACGGGTCGGTGCCGATCCAGCCCACTGCCACGTAGTGGCCGTCGGCGGACACGCTGCGGGCCTCCCAGCCGCCCCACTTCGTGGCCTCCTGCTGAGGTGGCGTGTAGGTGTACTGCCGGGTGCTCTCACCGTCCGTGACGTAGGGTTTGCCGTCCGACTCGGCGGCCAGCCAGGTGCCGTCGGCGGACCAGCAGCGCTTGACCTCCTGGCCCGGGTCGCCGACGACCTGCTTGTTGGCCGTCACGTCGTAGAGCACGGACTGGCGGTTCTTCCGCTGCACCATCAGATGGTCGTCGCCCTTCCACCGCAGCGGCCGGGCGCCGAGGCAACTGATCCCCTCCGCGAGGGTCGTCGCCCCCTCGTCTCCGACGGTGGCGATCAGCAGCACCCCGTTGGCGTTGTCGGCGCTGTCCTGCACCCACACCACCCGCTTGCCGTCCGGGGAGATGCTGACGCTGTTGGCCTCGCAGCGAGAGGCTGCCTCGTGGACGACCTCGTGGACCACCCGGTCCCGCGTGCCGCGGACCTCGTGGATCCGGGATCGGGTGGACGTGTGCTCCAGGTAGTAGCGGGTACCGGTGAGCGCCGGCTGCGACTGGCCGGTAGTGGTGCTCGCGTCGGTGGAGGGCGTACGGGACGGCTCGACCGGCGGGGCGGTGACGGTCACCGACGGCCCGGCGGGTTCGGGCGCCTGGCTGTTCGGCCGGATCGCCAGCGCGGTTCCGGTCGCGGCGGCCAGCACCACGAGCGCGGCAGCGGAGGTGGCGACGGCCCGCTGGATGCCGAGTCGCCGCGAGGTACGCAGCGCGCGGTCCCGCAGGTCGACCGGGGTGACCTCCTCGGCCAGGTCGGACAGGTCGAAACGCAGTCGGTCCTGGTTCATCGGGCGGTTCCTTCCGTGACATACAGCTCGGCGAGCTCCGGGGCCACGCTGCGCAGCTTCGCCAGCGCCTTGGACGTCTGGCTCTTGACGGTGCCGACTGTCACGCCGAGCAGGTCGGCGGCCTCGGCTTCGGTGCGGTCCTCGAAGAACCGCAGGACCAGGACGGCCCGTTGTTTGGCGGACAACCGGGCCAGCGCGACCCGGAGGGTCAGCCGGAGCGTGGTCTGCTGGGCGTGGTCGGGGGCCGAGTCGCCTCCGCGCGGCTCGGGCATGTCGCCCGGCATCGACTCGGCCACCCGGCGGCGCCGCCACCAGGAGACCTGCAGGTGGTACATGATCTTCCGGGTGTACGCCTCCGCGTTGCCGGTCTCGTGCAACCGGTTCCAGGCGCGGTGGGTACGGGCCAGGGCGGACTGGACGAGATCCTCGGCCAGATGCTGGTCGCCGGTGAGCAGGTATGCGGATCGCAGTAAGGCGGGGGTGCGAGTTCGGACGAACAAGTCGAACTCATTCAGGAGAGGGTCCACACGAGCCGGTCCTTGGGGTCAGGTGGTGCATCAGCGTGACGCCTTCCGAGACGCCACCTGCCCGCGCCATGGTTGCCGCCGGCGGTGACTCTTTCGCCGGGCCGGCCGGCGTCAGCAGTCGAAGACCGACCAGCAGATGTCGTTGCGCAGGCTCTGGTCGTCCAGGACCAGCTCGCGGATCTCCACCGGGAGCCGGTCGCGCTGCCACCGGCACTCGTCGCGCCCGGCCACCTCGCCGAGACCGTCGGGCGCCGCCGCGCGTACCGCCTTTATCGCGTACGCGGCGGCGCCGAGTTCGTGGGCGGCGACGTGAGCCACGACGGCGGCCTGACCGGCGGCGTACGCGGCGTTGCGTGCCGCCCCGCGCAGGTCCCGGGCCGCGCCCATGGCGTGCCCGCCCGCCGCCCGTGCCCGCATCATCCCGACCTCGCCGCGCACCCAGGCGCGGGCGTGCTCGATCGCCTCGCGCGGACGGCTGTCGTCCGGCCGGACCGCCTCGAACAGGCCGAGGACGTGCTCGGCGCAGGTGGCGGCCCAGAGCGCCAGCAGGTGGTGGTGCTCGTCGGTGAGCGTGCCGCCCCGGCGGATCGTGATGAACCGGGGATCCCGGATCTTCGGCAGGATCACGACGCGGCCTCCGGTCCGGCGTGGCGCAGGTCGTGGTCCAGAGTGCTCATCAGCCGGGCGACCCGGCTGCCGCCACCGGTCACCGGCGGGTAGCGGCGGAGCACGTCGACCAGCACGGGTGTGGCGAGCCGCCGGTACCGGTCCAGCGCCGCCTCGCCCACGGTCTCGTCGCCGCCGGCCTCCAGTTCGGCGACGCGCGCCGCGTTGGCGGCGGCCCGCAGGATGTGGCCGACCTGGGTGGCCTTCGCGATCGGGTGCAGGTACGCGGCCGCCGCGGCGTCACCGGCAGCCCGGGCGGCCAGGCGCGCGGCCTCGGTGGGCGCGGACCGGGCGGCCCGGTGCGCGTCGAGGGACGTGACCCGCTGGAGTTTCGTCCGGGCGGCTCCGCGTGCGAACGTCCAGGCCGCGTCGACAGCCGCGCGGGGACGCCCGTCACCGGGAACCGCCCGCTCGTAGACCGGGAGGACGTCCTCCGCGTGCCGCACCGCGTACCGCGCCACCTCGCGCAGCTCGTCCACGGTCAGGTCGAAGTCCCCCGGTGCTGTCATGTCGCGGGCATCGTATCGGCGTTGCCCCGCCGGTAAGGGCCCCAGCCGACGAACCGCTCGAACAGCTCACGCGGCGTCGGCCCGTCCTGCGGGTTGAGGCGGAACAGATCGTGGGTGGCCTCGTGGTAGAGCCCGGACAGGTAGACGGCCAGGTCGACCGGGTGGTCCGCGTACTCGGCCTTGAGCAGCAGGCGGGCCTGCGCGCAGGGCCACGGCCCGCCGCAGGCGCGGCAGAGCCAGAGCGGCCGGATCGGCAGGTGGGCCGGCTGGCCCGGCGGGCAGGGCGGGGCCGATCGGGGTACGGCCCGAGCCGGGGTACGGGAAGGTTCATGCGTGACAGTCTGCTGATCACGACACTACGCTCGGAAGTCGTCGGAGCCGGTCCGGGGAGAGGCCGGGAGACCGGCGGCCGACTGAGGAGGGCGTGTGGAGAACGAGCCGACCGCCGAGTTGATCCGCGCGCAACTGCGGCGGCTGCGAGTGCGGGCCGAGCTGAGTCAGGAGGAGTTCGGGAAGCTCGTGCACTTCTCCGGCTCCCAGGTGTCGGCGGTCGAGCTGGGGCACCGGCCGCTGGACCGGTTCTTCCTCGCCCGGGCCGACGAGGTGCTGGGTACGGGCGGCTTGCTGATGTCGCTGCTCAAGCTCGCCGAGCGCGACGGCCAGCCGAGCTGGTTCCGCCCCTGGCTGGAAGCCGAGCGCCAGGCGCAGCAGTTGCGCACCTACCAGCCGACCCTGGTACCCGGCTTGCTCCAGACCGAGAACTACGCCCGCGCGATGATCCGCACAGATGACCTGATCAGCGATGACGAAGTGGAGCGGCGTCTCGCAGTGCGGCTGGACCGGCAGTCGATTCTCTCCGACGCCGGTCACCCGAAGTACATCGCCGTCATCGAGGAGTCCGTCCTGCGCCGCGCCGACGAGGGCTATCGCGGACTCATGGCCGAGCAGATCGCACACCTCGCCGAATGGGCCGAGCACCCGCACATCGACATCCACATCGTGCCGGCCTCGGTCACCATGCACGTCGGCCTGGTCGGACCGTTCGCACTGGCCCGGGATACAGACGGCGGCTGGGTCGGTCACCTGGAGAACCAACTCGGCGGAGTCGTGGTCGACAAGGACGAGGACGTGGCTATCCTGCTGTCCAGATGGGAGAGTGTCCGCAGCGAGGCACTACCACGCCGACAGTCGGTCGAGCTGATGAAGGACGTGATGACCTCGTGGAGCTGACCGGAGCGGTCTGGCGAAAGTCCACCCGCAGCGGCACCCAGGGCGACTGTGTCGAGGTGGCGGACAACCTGGCCGGGGTGGTCGGGGTGCGGGACAGCAAGGACCCGGCCGGGCCGGTACTCACCTTCACACCTGACGCCTGGCGTGCCTTCGTCCGGCTCAGCGGGAGCCACGCGTCGCGCTGATCAGCACCTGTGGGCGCAGCACCCGGGCGAAGTCGCGCAGTGCGGCGTCCGGGTCATCCAGGTGGTAGAGCATGCTGTTGGCGATCACCGCGTCGACCGATCCGGCACGGAACGGCAGGCGGGCGGCGTCGCAGCGCAGCACCCCGGCGCCGGGCACCTCGCGCAGCCGCGCGCACATGGCGGGCGAGAAGTCGGTGAGGATCAGCCGGCCAGGATGGCTCACCCTCTGCCACAGCTCGCCGGTGCCGGCACCGACCTCCAGCACGTCCCCGCCCAGTGGAAGCCGCTCGCCCAGCCAGCCGAACCAGCCGTGCGGGTTGGTGCCGTACGAGTGCAACGCCATCCGGGCGGTCAGATTGCCCGTCGTCGTCGCGTACTGGCTGGTCGCGCGAGCCGACGCGGTGACGCCACCCGTCATCAGAGGTAGAAGCAGAACGGACGACCCACCGGGTCGAGGAGCACCCGGACGTCGTCCTGCGGCTGGAAGTCGGGCAGCGTCGCGCCCACCGACACCCCGTACGCCACGGCCGACTCCAGGTCGTCGACCTTGATGTCCAGGTGGACCGACATCTGCTGGTCACCGGGACCCGCCGGCCACACGGGCCGCACGTAGGCCGACTCGTCCTGGAACGCCAGCCAGTGGCCGCCCTCCGGCGGAGCGAGCACCACCCACTCGGGTTCCTGCTCGCGCCGGGTCCAGCCGAGCAGCCGCTCGTAGAACGCGGCCAGGTCCTCTGCGGACGGTGCGTCCAGCACCGTGGTCGTCAGCTTCATCAGCGGTCGCTCAGCCATGCTGCATTCCTACCCGACCCCCGCGACATTTTCCGGCCCGTCCGCGCCACCTCGGCGGGGTGGCGGCATCCCGCTGGTGTCGATACCGCCACCTCGCCGAGCTTGCGACGATCGGTCGGCACGGACACCGAAAGGGGTCGCCCGGCCGTCCGCTCGCGCCATAAGCTGCGGCAATGCTGCTACGCATGTCGACCCTGCTGCTCCGGACCCTCCGCGAGGACCCGGCCGACGCGGAGGTGCCGAGCCACCGGCTGCTGCTGCGCGCCGGATACGTCCGCCGGGCCGCGCCGGGTGGCTACACGTGGCTGCCGCTGGGCAAGCTCGTGCTGGACCGGATCACCGCGATCGTGCGGGACGAGATGACAGCGATCGGCGACCAGGAGGTGCACTTCCCGGCGCTGCTCCCGGCCGAGCCCTACCGGACCAGCGGGCGGTGGACCGAGTACGGGGACGACATCTTCACGCTCGCCGACCGCAAGGGCGCCGACCATCTGCTCGCGCCGACCCACGAGGAGCTGGCCGCGCTACTGGTGAAGGACCTGTTCTCCTCGTACCGGGACTTCCCGGTGACGCTGTTCCAGATCCAGACCAAGTTCCGTGACGAGGCCCGGCCCCGGGCCGGTCTGCTGCGCGGGCGCGAGTTCCTGATGAAGGACGCCTACTCGTTCGACCTCGACGAGGCCGGGCTCCAGGCGGCCTACGACAGGCATCGGGCCGCCTACACGCGCGTCTTCACCCGGCTCGGGCTGGACTTCACCACCGTCCACGCGATGTCCGGCGCGATGGGTGGGTCAGCGTCGGAGGAGTTCCTGGCCGCCACGCCGGTCGGCGAGGACACGTTCGTCGGCTGCACCGCCTGCGACTACGCGGCGAACACCGAGGCGGTGGTGACCCGCGCCCCGGCCGCCGGTGACCCGGACGCCCACCCGCCCACCGAGGTGCACGACACCCCGGAGACGCCGACCATCGCCGCCCTGGTCGAGCTGGCCGAGGCACGGAAGCTGGGCGGGCGCACCGGCTGGACCGCCGCCGACACGTTGAAGAACGTCGTCCTCACCGTCCGCCGGCCCGGTGCCGAGCAGCACGAGCCGCTGGTGATCGGCCTGCCCGGCGACCGCGAGGTGGACCTCAAGCGCGTCGAGGCGGTGCTGGCCCCGGCCACCGTGACCGTCTTCGAGGACTGGGACGCCCACCCGGAGCTGGTCCGCGGCTACATCGGGCCGCAGATCCTGGCCAAGCACGGCATCCGCTATCTGGTCGACCCCCGCGTGGTGCCCGGCACCACCTGGCTGACCGGCGCGAACGAGCCGGGCCGGCACGCCACCGACGTGGTGTGCGGGCGCGACTTCGTACCGGACGGCACGATCGAGGCGGCCGAGGTGCGGCCCGGTGACAGCTGCCCGGCCTGCGCCGACGGCGAGCTGACCCTCCGGCGGGGCATCGAGGTCGGGCACATCTTCCAGCTCGGCCGCCGGTACACCGACGCGTTCACCGTCGACGTGCTCGGCCCTCAGGGCAAGCCGGTGCGACCCACGATGGGCTGCTACGGCATCGGCGTGTCCCGGGCGGTCGCCGCCGTTGCCGAACAGCACCACGACGACAGAGGGCTGGTCTGGCCGGCCGCTGTCGCGCCGTGCGACGTACACCTGATCGCCGCCGGGAAAGAGCCGCAGCTCGACGCGGCGCTCGACCTCGGCGGGCGTCTCGCCGCCGCCGGCCTGCGCGTGCTGGTCGACGACCGCACGCACGTCTCCGCCGGGGTGAAGTTCACCGACGCCGAGCTGATCGGCATCCCACGCGCCGTCGTGGTCGGCCGCCGCCTGGCCGAGGGGTACGTGGAACTGCGCGACCGGGCCACCGGTGAGCGCACCGAACTGCCGGTGGAGGCCATCGTGGAGCGACTGCGCGACGACGTACGCGCGACGCACCGCGACGGGGTGTAGCAATCGCGCCACCGGGTACCGCAGACGGATCGACCGAAGCATTTCGGAGGCTCTCATGTTCCGTGTCAGTGACGTCATGACCAGGCAGGTGGTCTACCTCCCGGCGGAGACCCCGTTGGACGAGGCGGCCCGGGTGATGAAGGAGTCGGACATCGGCGACGTGGTGGTGACCGACGGCGCCACGCTCGCCGGCATGCTGACCGACCGCGACATCGTGGTCCGGGCGGTGGCCGAGCGCGCCGACCCCGGCAGCACGACCATCGGTTCGATCATCACCCGCGAGGTGGTGATGATCGAGCAGAACTGCACGGCGAACGAGGCGGCGGCGCTGATGCGCGAGCGCAACATCCGCCGGGTCCTCGTGTGTGACAACGAGCGCAAGCTCGTCGGCATCGTCTCCCTCGGTGACCTCGCCATGCAGCTCGACCCCCAGTCGGCGCTCAGCGACATCAGCGAGGCCGCACCGAACGTGTGAGGGTGGGCCCCCGCTCGCGTGGCGCGGGGCCCCGCTCGGCACCGCCGGTTGGCGGATAGCCTCGACTCATGCCCGAGATGCCGACCAAGCTGGCCGAGATCGTCGACGAGTTCGCCGCCGCGCCCCGCGACGTCGTCCTGGAGATGCTGCTGGAGTTCGCCGACGTGATCCCGCCCCTCCCCGAGGGCGTGAGCCGGGAGGAGCTGGAGCAGGTCCCCGAGTGCCAGACCGCGTTCTTCCTGCGCGCCGAGGTGAACGCGGACAAGACCGTGAGCACCGTCTTCGACTGCCCGCCGGAGGCGCCCACCACCCGGGCGTTCGCCGGCATCCTCGCCGAAGGGCTGGCCGGGGCGAGCGCCGAGGAGGTGCTGGCCGTACCGGACGACCTCTACCAGCGGATGGGCCTGGCGCAGGCGATCAGCCCGTTGCGGGTACGCGGCGGCACCGCCATCCTGGCCCGGCTCAAGCGCCAGGTCCGGGAACAGATCTCCTGATCCGCGGGTTGTCGCTGGTCATGGACATCGAGATCTACGCCGACGTGGTCTGCCCCTGGTGCTGGATCGGCAAGCGCCGGCTGGAACAGGCACTGGAGTCGTACGACGGCGAGGTGAACGTCCGGTTCCGGCCGTTCCAGCTGGACCCGACGCCGGTCACCGAGCCGAAGCCGCTGCTGGAGGCGCTCGGCGACAAGTTCGGCGGGCGGGACAAGGCCGAGGGCATGGCCGCGCACGTCACCGGCGTCGCCGCGGGCGCGGGCCTCGACCTGCGGTTCGACCGCGCGGTGGCGGCGAACACGTTCGACGCGCACCGGCTGGTTCGCTTCGCCACCGAGCAGGGCCGCTCCGCCGAGGTGGTCGAGCGGCTCTACCGTGCGCACTTCCACGACGGCGTCGACGTCGGGTCGATCGACGCGCTGGTCACGCTGGCCGGCGAGGCCGGGCTGGACGAGACCGAGGCGCGGCAGTACCTGGAGTCGAACCTGGGCCGCCGGGAGGTGGCCGCCGACCTGAGCACCGCCCACCAGCTCGGCGTCTCCAGCGTGCCGACGTTCGTGCTGGCCGGGAAGTACGCGGTCACCGGCGCCCAGGAGCCGGAGACGCTGCTCGCCGCGCTGCGCGAGGTGGCGCAGCGCGAAGCGACAGCCTGATGTTTCACGTGGAACAAGATCGATGCGGATGAGGACCTAGGCCGGCTTGGCCAGGTCCTCCACCACCCTCGCCCCGGGCAGTGCGCCGAGCGCCGGCCCGGGCAGGGCGATCTTGCTGTGCCGTACGCCCGATCCGATGATCACGTGCGGCGTGGCGATCACCCGGGAGTCGACGAGGATCGGCCAGTCCGCCGGCAGGCCGATCGGCGTGATCCCGCCGTACTCCATGCCGCTCGACTCGACCGCCTCGGCCATCGGCGCGAAGCTCGCCTTGCGTACGTCGAGCAGCTTGCGGACCACGCCGTTCACGTCGGCGCGGGTGGTGGCGAGTACGACGCAGGCCGCGTACCGGGTCTCGCCGCCCCGCTTACCGGCGACCACCACGCAGTTGGCCGACTCCGACAGCCCCACCTCGTACGCCTCGCAGAAGGCGGCGGTGTCGGCCAGGTCGGCGTCGATCGGGGCGACAAGCACGTCGTCCACGTCCACCGGGGCCTCGGCCGGCCACTCCCGCAGGGCTGCGGCGACCGGCGGGGCCAGCAGGTCGAGCCGGGTCCGGGCCGGCTCCGTCTTCAGCGTCCCCATCATGCCGCGATCCTCGCACCCGCCTCGCGGATCGACCGGCCGGACCCCGCCCGCGCCCTTCAGTTGGGATTGGTGAGGAAGGCGTTCTCCTGGGCGAAGTCCCGGCTCTCGGTGGTGGTGAGCTGCCGGCGGCGCAGCGCCTCGGGACGGTTCGCCTCGGCGTCCTCGATGCCGTGCCGGACGCCGACCCGGATCACGCCGTAGAGGAAGACGAAACCGAATACGTAGAGGACCACTGTGGCGACGAAGACCAGCATGCGGTCACCGTAGGCCGGTGCGGACCCGACCGGTTCTCATCTTCCGCCGGTTCCCCCGTACGTGTCCGCCAGGTAGTCGGCCCAGGTCCGCTTGCCGGTCGGCGTGGCGGTGGTGGTGAGGCCGCCCGCACGCAGCTCCCGCCCGAGCCGCCCGGGGATCCGGACCGGCAGCAGCGGACGCCGTACCCGGCGTGCCGCCAGCCAGGTGCGAGCCGCCTCGTCGAAGCGCAGCACCTGCGGTCCGCCGAAGTCCTCGACCCGGTTCGACGGCCCGGCCAGCAGCAGGACCGCGAGCCGGTCCGCCACGTCGACCGGGTCGACCGGCTGGGCGAGCACCGCGCGGTCCCCGACCACCGGGCCGAGCCGGCTCGCGCCGCTCAGCAGCCCGGCCAGGAACTCCGGGAACTGGGTGGCCCGCAGCACGCTCCACGGCACCGGCCCGGCGGCCACCACCTGCTCGGCCGCCAGCTTGTGCCGGTAGTAGCCGAGCGGCACCCGGTCGACGCCGACGATCGAGACGAAGACCAGGTGGCGCACCCCGGCGTGCCCGGCGGCCACGGCCAGACGGCGGGTGCCGAGCACGTCGACGTCGTGGGTACGCCGCTGCGGCGACGACGCCAGATGCAGCACCGCGTCCGTCCCGGCAACCGCCTCGGCCAGCCCGGCACCGGTGGCCAGGTCGGCGGTCACCCACTCGACCCCGTCCCCGGTACGCGGCCGGCGGCTGGCCGCCCGCAGCGTGAAGCCCTCGTCCCGCAGTCGCGGCACCGCCACCCGCCCGAGCCGTCCGGTCGCCCCGGTCACCAGCACCCGCATCGCCACTCCTCCCGCCCACGCGCAGCCGCCACACAGCGGCTCCACGGTGGGACGGAATGCCGACCCGGATCGTGACAGCCGCCCGCCCGGCAGCGCCCTCACCCGATCCTGCGCCATCCGGCGGCCCGCTCGGCCCGGATCACCCCGTCCGAGCCACCCACCCGCCCTCTCCCCGACCTCGTCCGCCTTGTTGACCAAGGAGTTGGTGTCGGATCTCGGCCCACCTTCTGACACAAACTCCTTGATCAACCGGTGAGGACGGATGAGGGGAGACGGTAGGCGGGGGGTCAGGGGGTGGGGTGGGGGGAGACTCGGCCGGCCACAGCCAGGCCGAGCAGGCCGCAGGCGGCGGCCACGGCCAGCGTGGTCGCGTAGCCGGCCGGGCCGGGGGACGAACCGGCGGCCAGGACCGCGCCCGTGAGCGCCAGCACGGTGGCGGCGGCGAGCGAGTCGCCCAGTTGCAGCGCGGAGCTGTTGCGGCCCTGCTCGGCCGGGGCGGACTGGGCCAGGGTGAGCACCGACAGCGACGGATAGAGCAGGCCCATGCCCAGCCCGGCCACCGACCAGCTCAGCACCGCCGGCAGCACCGGCAGTCCCGGGAGCAGCGCGGACGCCACGCCCGCCGTACCGATCGTGATGCAGGCCAGCCCCGCCCGGGGCAGCGTCGCCGCCGAGCGGGGTGAGCTGATCCGGCCCTGGATCCACGAGCCCACCGACCAGGACAGCGCCCCGACGGTCAGCACCAGGCCGGCCCCGGTGGGCGAGAAACCGCGCTCCCGGGACAACATCAGCGGGATCACCACCTCGGCGGCGACGAACGCCGCCGACGCCAGCGCGCGCAGCCCGATCACCGTCGGCAACCCCCGTGCCGCACGCAGGAACCCGGCCGGCAGCAGGTGCGGCACGCAGGCGAGCAGCCCGGCCAGCGCCACGGCGATCAGGCCGGCGGCGAGCACGCCGCGCTGCTGCCCCCCGTAGTGCAGCAGTGCGGCGCTCGCCCCCGCCCCGCAGGCCCAGCCGATCCGGGCCAGTGCGCCCGCCGGCGGGCGGGTCGCCACGGTTCCGGTCAGCGCCCGCAGCCCCGGCTGGACCAGCAGCGCCGCCGGGATCGCCACCGCCGGCACCGCGAGGAACACCCACCGCCAGCCCAGGTGTTCCACGATCAGCCCGGCCAGCGCCGGGCCGACGAGCGACGGCACCACCCACGCCGCGGCGAACGCGGCGAAGATCCGCCGTCGCAACTGCTCCGGGTACGCCTGACCGACGACCACGTAGAGCGCCACCGAGACCAGTCCGGAGCCGAAGCCCTGCACCACCCGCCCGACGACGAGCACCCCCATGGTCGTCGCGGCACCGGCCACCACCAGCCCGGCGACGAACCAGACGACCCCGTGCCACATGGCCGGACGTGGTCCGCGCGCGTCACACCAGATGCCGGAGGCGACCATCGCCACCACGCCGGAGGCGAACGGGCCGCCGAACGCCAGCGCGTACAGGCCGAGCCCGTCCAGGCTGCGCGCCACTGTCGGCATGGCGGTGCCCACCGCCAACGCCTCGAACGCGAGCAGGGACACCAGGGCCACGCTGCCCACAGTCATCGCCCGCAGGCGCGGCGACCAGAGGTCGACGGGTGGATCAGCCGGTACGGCGGCGGTGCTGGTCATGGCGTTCAGCCTCGGACCTCACCCCCGGTTGAGGTCAACTGTGTCGCGCGTCTCGTCCCCCGGGACGCCGGACACGGCGGGACACCCGGAACGGAGGGAGCGGCGGCGCATGACCGGAAACTTCTGCCGTCGGGGTGGCATGACGGACGCCGCGCCGGGAAGTCGGGCCGCCGGGACGAGACCGGGAGGCGAGATGGCGCTGGGACGGTTCGCCGGCCTCCTGCTGTCGCCGACGGCCGTACCGGGAGCGGCCGCGCGCGTCGCGCGTACCGTCGGGTCGGCCCTGCCCACCGACGCCGTGCCCGCCAAGGTCACCGAGGTCGCGGGCAGCGTCGGTACGGCGGCGGCCCGGCTGGCCCGCCTCACCGGGCTGACCAGTCGCCGGGTGTGGTCGCAGGACGGCCGGCACCACATCGAGGTGCACGGCGTCTGCCAGGACGGCGGTGACCGGCTGGCCCGCCAGGTCGAGGCGGCGCTGGAGTCGATGCCGGGTGTGACCTGGGCACGGGTCAACGCGCCGTCGGGCCGGGTGGTGGTGGCCACCGGGGATCCGGCGCCGAAGCTGCGCGACCTGATCGCCACGGTGGCACGCGTCGAGCGGACCTGCCCGTACGAGCCGGACCCGGAGATCGAACCGCCGCAGCCGCCCGAGGACGGTCCGCGTACCGCGCGGACGTTCGGCGCGCTGCTGTCCGACGTGCTCGGGTTGAGCATCTCCGCGGCCACCCGTGTCCTGCCGCTCACTCCCATCCCCGCCGAGGTGGCCGGGCTGCTCGGCGCTGTCGACCTGCACCCGAAGCTGCACGCGCTGGCCGGCCTGGGGATCCGCGCCGACCCGCGTGCCGAGGTGCTGTTCCCGCTGGCCGAGGCGGTGGTGCAGGGTCTCACCGGCGGCTGGGCGGGCATCGTGCTCGACGGCGCGCAGCGCGTGGTGCAGTGGGGCGAGGGCGCCGCGCAACTGGCCGCGTGGCGGCGGGCCGAACCGCACCTGACCGGTGACCCGGAGCGGGCTGTGGCCCGGGTGCCTGACGGCGAGCGGCCCTGCCCGGTGCCGGACGGGCAGCCCGAGCGGTACGCCAAGCGCGTGCTCCCGGCCGGCGCGGTCGCCGGAGCGGCGGCGCTGCCGGTGCTGGGGCCGAAGCGGGCCGCCGCGCTGGCGCTGTCCTCGCTGCCGAAGGCGCCCGGCTCCGGCCGCGAGGGGTACGGCGCCCAGCTCGGCCGGATGCTCGCCCGGCGCGGCGTGATCGCGATGGACCGTAGCGTGCTGCGGGAGCTGGACCGGATCGACACGGTGGTGCTCGACGCGGCGGTGCTCGGTTCGGACCGTGGTGTCCTGGCCGACCTCGCGCCGCTGGCCGACGCCGACACCGGGCAGGTCGCCGCCCGGGCGTTCGCGTTGTTCGACCCGGCCGAGCCGGACGCGGTACGCGCCGCCGAGGGCTGGCGGATCGGCCCGCTGGACCGCCTCGGCGCCGACGATCCCGGTGACACCCCGGACAGCGCCCGGCTGCGCGCCGACGGTGGACGGCTGCTCGGGCTGGCCGAGAACGGCCGGCTCGCCGCCGTGCTGCGGGTCGAGCCGGAGCCCGCGCCGGGTGTGGACGCGCTGGCGTCGGCCGCCCGGCAGGCGGGCCTGCGGCTCGTGGTCGGCGGCGCGGACGACGGCCGGTACGACTTCGCGGACCTGCTCGTACCCGGTGGTTCCCGGCTCGCCGACGCGGTGCACGACCTGCAACGCGAGGGCGCCGTGGTGATGGTGGTCTCCGGTGAGCGGTCGGCACTAGCCGCCTCGGACTGCGGCCTCGGCGTGTACGGCCCGGACGACCTGCCGCCGTGGGGCGCGCACCTGCTGGTCGGTGACGACCTGCGGATACCCGCCCTGCTCGTCGACGCCGCCGGGGTGGCCCGCCGGATGACAGCGCAGAACGTCCGGATCGCCATGGCCGGCAGTGGGCTCGGCGCACTCGGCGCGTTCACCGCGGACCGGCGGCGGCTGCCCCGCCCGACCCTGGCGGCGGTCAACGGCGCGGCGGCGCTCGCGTTCGCGCACGGCGTGCTCCGGGCGCACCGGCTGCCGGACCGTACCGGCGCCCCGATGCCCGCGCTCACCGCCTGGCATCTCATGCCGGCGCAGACCGTCCTGGACCAGCTCGCCACCGACCCGTCAGGGCTGGCCGAGGAGGAGGCGGTCCGTCGCCGCCGGGTCGAGGTCGGGGACGAGCGCGGCCCGGCCGGGCTGCTCCGCGCGTTCGTGGAGGAGCTGTCCAACCCGCTCACCCCGGTGCTGGCCGCCGGTGCGGTGCTCTCCGCCGCGTTCGGCTCGCTGGTCGACGCCGCCCTGGTCGGCGGCGTGGTGGGCGGGTCGGCGCTGGTCGGCGCGGTGCACCAGCGCAACACCGAACGGTCGCTGGCCGAGTTGCTGTCCCGTTCGGCGGTCACCGCCCGGGTGCTGCGCGACGGCGCCGAGCGGGTGGTGCCCGCCGAGGAACTGGTACGCGGTGACGTGATCACGGTCAGCTCCGGGGACGCCGTACCGGCGGACTGCCGGGTGCTGACGAGCGACGGACTGGAGGCGGACGAGTCGTCACTGACCGGCGAGTCGCTGCCGGTGCGCAAGAGCCCGGAACCCGTGGTGGCGGCGGCCGTCGCGGAACGGCACTCGATGCTGTTCGAGGGCACCACAGTGGCCGCCGGGCACGGCACCGCTGTGGTGGTGGCGACCGGCGCGGAGACCGAGGCCGGACGGAGTCTCGCCATGGCGCGGCAGGCCGCGCCCGCGAGTGGCGTGGAGGCGCGGCTGGGCAAGCTGACAAGCAGCGCCGTACCCCTGGCGGCCGCCTCGGCGATCGCTGTCGCCGGGGCGGGGCTGCTTCGGGGCGTACCCCTTGCCGAAACGGCGGCGACCGCCGCGAACCTGGCCGTGGCGTCGGTGCCGGAGGGGTTGCCGTTCCTGGTCAGCGCCGCGCAGCTGGCGGCGGCGCGGCGGCTGGCCGAGCACGGCGCCCTGGTCCGCAACCCCCGGACCATCGAGGCGCTGGGCCGGGTCGACGTGCTCTGCTTCGACAAGACCGGCACGCTCACCGAGGGGAAGCTGCTGCTGGCCGGGGTGGGCACTGGCGACGGCCGGTACGCCGTGCTCGACGAACTGGACGACCCGCTCCGGTCGACGCTGGCCGCCGCGGTGCGGGCCACCCCGGCCGCGGACGACCCGGACGAGTTGCCGCAGCAGACCGACCGGGCGGTACGCCACGGCGCGGACGCCGCCGGGGTCACCGAGCGGACCGGTGCGGCGGACTGGGCCGCCACGGCCGGGCTGCCGTTCGAGCCGTCCCGGGGCTACAGCGCCACCGTCGGCCGGGCCGCCGACGGGCTGCTGCTGAGCGTGAAGGGCGCACCCGAGTCGGTGCTGCCGCGCTGCGCGTCCCGGCGCACCGCCGAGGGCGACCGCCCGCTTGACGCGGCCGGGCGCGAGGAGGTGCAGGCGATGCTGGCCGGGCGGGCCGGCGCCGGGCACCGCATCCTCGCCGTGGCCGAGTGCCCGGTCGCCACCGAGCAGGTCAGCGACGAGCAGGTCGACGGGCTGGTCTTCGTGGGTTTCCTGACCCTGGCCGACGGGGTGCGGGACAGCGCCCGGCCGGCGGTGGCCCGGATCCGCGCCGCGGGCGTGCACACCGTCATGATCACCGGCGACCACCCGGCCACGGCCGAGGCGATCGCCGCCACCATCAGCCCGGACGACGGCAGCCAGCGCGTCGTCACCGCCACCGACCTGGACCGGCTGGACGACGCCGCGCTCGCCGAGCGCCTGATGGCCACCGACGTGGTGGCGCGCTGCACGCCCGCGCACAAGGTACGCATCATCCAGGCGTTGCAGCGCCAGGACCGCACTGTCGCGATGACCGGTGACGGCGCCAACGACGCCCCGGCGATCCGCCTCGCCGACGTCGGCATCGCGCTCGGCCAGCGCGGCACTCCCGCCGCCCGCGCCGCCGCCGACCTGGTGGTCACCGACGACCGGCTGGAGACGATCATCGCCACGCTGGTCGAGGGCCGGGCCATGTGGTCGTCCGTCCGGCACGCGCTGAGCATCCTGGTCGGCGGCAACCTCGGCGAGATCGCGTTCAGCGTGCTCAGCGCCGCCGCGACCGGCCGGTCCGCCCTGGGCGGCCGGCAGTTGCTGCTGGTCAACCTGCTCACCGACCTGGCACCCGCGCTCGCCATCGCGGTCCGCCCACCCGCCGACGACAGCGCCGACCACCTGCTGCGGGAGGGGCCGGACTCCTCGCTCGGCGTCACCATGACCCGGGAGATCGGGCTACGCGCCGCGTCGACCACGCTGGGCGCGACGGCCGGCTGGACGATCGCCAGGTGGACCGGTACCCAGCGTCGCGCCAGCACCGTCGCGCTCGCCTCCCTGATCGGCACCCAGCTCGGGCAGACGGTGCTGGCCGGCGGCACCAGCCCCAGCGTGCTCGCCGCCACCGCCGCGTCGGTGGGCGTGCTGGTGGCGGTGGTGCAGACGCCGGGCGTCAGCCAGTTCTTCGGCTGCACCCCGCTCGGCCCGGTGGGCTGGACCATCGCCACCGGCTCGGCGCTCGGCGCGACGTTCGCCAACGGCACGCTGACCAAGTTGATGGACCGCCTGCCGCAGCCCGGTTCTTAGTGCCAGGTGGCGGCGGCCCGGCGCAGCCTGTCGTTCACCGCCCGACCCACGCCGGTCTCCGGCACCGCCTCGGCGACGATCTCGGTCACCCCGGCCGCGTCCAGCCGGTGTAGCGCGTCGAACAGGCGCGCCGCCGCCGCGGTCACGTCGCCGTCGGGCGACAGCACCTCCACCGCCGCCCAGTCACCGTCCGCCGGTGGCTCCCGGAAGGCCAGGAACCCCCGCCGGCCGCCGCCGGGCTCGGCGGCCGTGCCCAACCGCAACGGGGTACGCGGGGCGTAGTGCGCGGCGAGCGTCCCGGGCGCGACCGGCTGACCGGAGCTGCCCTGGCGCACCTCGACCGGGCCGACCGCCTCGACGAGCGCCTCGATCGGCAGCGCCCCCAGCCGCAGCACCACCGGCCGCTCGCCCCGGGCGTCCACGATCGTCGACTCGATGCCGCACCGGGTGGGACCGCCGTCGAGCACCACGTCCACCGCGCCGCCCAGCCCGGCCACCACGTGCTCGGCGCGGGTGGGGCTGAGCTGGCCGAACCGGTTGGCGCTCGGCGCGGCCACCGGCACACCGGCCGCCGCGATCAGCGCCCGCGCCGACGGCTCGTCCGGCACCCGTACCGCCATGGTGTCCAGGCCGGAGGTGACGATCGGTGGGATGGTCTCCGGCCGGTCCACGATCAGGGTGAGCGGACCGGGCCAGAAGCGCTTCGCCAGCTCGGCCACCGCCGCCGGCACCTCGCCCACCAGCGCGGCCAGGTCGGCGGCGTCGGCGAGGTGGCTGATCAGCGGGTCGAAGCTGGGCCGGGCCTTCGCCTCGAAGATCCGCGCGGCGGCCCGGGCGTCGAGCGCGTTGGCGCCGAGCCCGTAGACCGTCTCGGTGGGGAAGGCGACCAGCCCGCCGGCGCGCAGGACGGCGGCTGCCTCGTCGATGCCGCTCTCGGCCGGCAGGACGCGCGGGGATCCGGTGCTCACGCTTCCGACGCTAGCCTGCCGGGTTCGCCGCCCCGGCAAGACCCCGTCGGCGGCCTCAGCCCGGCTCGGTGACAGCTCAACGGCTCGGGCTCAGTCGGTCCGGCCGCGGTCCGTGTCCGGGTCCGTGTCCGTGTCCGGCAGCGTGGGCGCGTCGGTCGGGTAGAGGCCGGCGGCGAAGCCGTACACCTGGTCGCCGGCCCGGGGGATCTGGGTGAACCGCCGGGCCAGCGCCTGGACCTCCGCCCAGAACTCCCGGACGTCCTCGATCGGGATACGGGCGTGCACGAGCGTGCAGCGCAGCTCGTCGGCGGCGTGCGCGGCGGCGGACTCGGCGGCCGCCTCGGCGAGCCCGTTGATTCCGGCGGCCACCCGTTTGTCCTCGGGCCGGCTGA
Organism: Micromonospora sp. NPDC048169; assembly: GCF_040652815.1. Classification (NCBI taxonomy): domain Bacteria; kingdom Bacillati; phylum Actinomycetota; class Actinomycetes; order Micromonosporales; family Micromonosporaceae; genus Micromonospora; species Micromonospora sp. NPDC048169. The sequence goes on along the minus strand of NZ_JBEZMS010000003.1, from coordinate 226,454 downwards.
GCGCGCCGACGTAGTAGGTGCGGGCGACACGCCCGTAGAACCGCTCCTCGATGGCGCGTACCCGGCGGGTCCGCACCACGCGCAGCAGACCGGCGTCCACCAGTTGGTTCACGTGGTAGGCCACGCTGCTCTTGGGCCGGCCGACGGCGACGGCCAGCTCGTTGACCGTGGCGGCACGCTCCAGGAGCAGCTCCAGCAGCGTGCTCCGCAGCGGGTCGGCGAGCGCGCGCAACTGCTCCGGTGCGGTGACCACGAGCAGGTCGTCGAGGTCGTAGTCCGGGATCCGCTGATTGACCGACATTTCTCGACCGTTCTAATATTCTGGTTCGTTCGACAACTCTGGTTCGACAATCCAGGAGTGTAGTGATGGCCGAGATCGTGCTCTTCCACCACATTCAAGGGCTCACGGACGGGGTACGCGCGCTCGCTGACTCGCTGCGCTCCGGTGGGCACACCGTCCACACCCCCGAACTGTTCGACGGCGAACAGCCGGCCACCATCGAGGACGGCGCCGCGCTGACCAAGCGGATCGGCGGCGACGTCCTCGACCAGCGCGCGGACGCGTTCGTCGCCGACCTGCCCGCCGGCCTCGTCTACGCGGGCGTGTCCTTCGGCGCCGCGACCGCCCAGCGGCTCGCCCAGACCCGGGCCGGGGCCCGGGCCGCGCTGCTCTACGAGGCCTGCCTGCCGGTGACCGGCGAGTGGGCGATCGGTCCGTGGCCCGACGGGGTGGCGGTACAGGTGCACGGCATGGAGCAGGATCCGTTCTTCGGGCTGGAAGGCGACGTGGACGCCGCCCGTGAGCTGGTGTCGATCGTCGGTCCCGAGCGCGGCGAGCTGTACGTCTACCCCGGCGACCGGCACCTGTTCACCGACAGTTCCCTGCCCTCGTACGACGCCGAGGCGACCGCTCTGGTGATCAGCCGTAGCCGCGAACTTCTCGACCGGCTCGGCTGACGCCTACCCGTCGCCCCGCAGCCGCGCCAACTGGGCCGCGTACTCGGCGTCGGTCAGCGCCCCACGCTCGTACTGCCGGGTCAGCGCGTGGATGTCGCGCCGCCGCCCGGCGCTCGGCGCGGGCGGGCGGGTCCAGCCCGGACGGTCGGCGCGGACCTGGTCCGGCGCCGGGCCCGCCGGCCCGCGCCGCTCCGGGGGCCGGGCGTTGCGGTGGCACTCCCGCAGGGTCGCGAGGATCTCGTCGTAGTGCTCCGGCCAGGTGACCAGCCGGGTCAGCTCCAGGCGGAACGGCCGGATGATGGCGCCGGACTGGATCGGCGTCTGCACCGGCGCGCCGTCGATCCGCTCGATGACGATCGCGTCGCGGCCCATGTCCAGGCCCACTATCGAACCCGTACCGCTGTGGATCTCCACGACCGACGCCCACGGCACTGTGGTCGTGTGGAACAGCGAGCGCGAGCGTACGCCGACGGGGCTCACCCAGACGCCGAGCATCGCGCGGCGGGCCCAGACGACCAGACCGGCGGCGGTCCAAGCCGCAGCGAACGCCGCCATCGGGACCGGATAGACGCCGCGAACGCCCGTGACCACGAAGAACACCAGGAAAGCGGCCGTCCCCACCACCGCGCACATCGCGCCGGAGGTGGTCAGGTCCAGCGAGTACGGGCGCCGCCACACCGTCATGCCGTCAGGGTGACCGACCGTGTCCAGCGGTTCCCGCCGAGTCAACGTCCTCTCGCCAGTTCCTCCACCTCGGCGAGGCTCGCGACCCGGTCACACTCGTCGGCGGTCAGCTTGTTGATCAGCGCCTTCGCCGCCTGGGCCTGGGGAGTCGTGGGCAGGGCGCCGGCCAGCAGGTCCGGCAGCACCAGCTCGTAGCCGGCCCGGGCCCGTGGCGAGTAGCGATGCCGGTTTCGGGTCACCGCCGTTGCCACCCGCAGCGCGTGCTCGTTGCCGGGCGGCACCTGCGGGCGGTCCCGCTCCCGGGCGCCGAACCGCATCCGGTCGCGGAACTCGCACGTCGCACACGTCACCGGTCCGGCGGCCAGTCGCGCCCCGCAGTCGGGACAGGTCAGCCGGTCCACCGCACCGTCAACGGTCCGCCAGTCGTACGCCCCGGGGTCGTCCACGACGAGCCAGGCCAGCTCGCGTTCCTCCGGTGAGCCCGCGGCGACGTCCAGCTCATCGCGCAGCCGTGCCCAGGCGTCCCGGATCTCGCCCTCCAGGCGGGTCACCGCGGCCGCCAACTCCGGGCTCCGCCACGAACCGGCCACCGTCGGCCCGCTACCGGTACTGTGCGATCTGGATCAGGTTGCCGCAGGTGTCGTCGAACACGGCGGTGGTCACCGGGCCCATGTCGACCGGCTCCTGGGTGAACAGCACGCCGAGGCCGCGCAGCCGGTCGTGCTCGGCGGCCACGTCGTCGACGGCGAACTGCGTCAGCGGGATTCCGTCGCCGGCGAGCGCCTCCTTGAACGCCTTGGCGGCCGGGTGCGCGTCGGGTTCCAGCAGCAACTCCACGCCGTCCGGGGCGTCCGGCGACACCACAGTCAGCCAGCGGTACTCCCCGGTCGGCACGTCCGTCTTCTTCACGAAACCGAGCACCTCGGTGTAGAAGCGCAGGGCCTTCGCCTGGTCGTCGACGTACACGCTGGTGAGGTTGATTCTCATGGGTTCTCCTGGGTGGGTGCGGCGGACCTGAGCCATCGCTCGGTGATCGATCGCAGCGGCCGGGTGTCGAGGTGGTGGAACTTGTAGCGGCCCTGCCGCCGCGTGACGAGCAGGCCGGCGGCCTCCAGGACGTCGAGGTGCTGGGAGATCGCCTGCCGGGACGAGGTGACCTGGTGCTTGGTGGCCAGCCGGCCGCAGATCTCGAACAGGGTCTGACCGTCGCGCTCGGTCAGCTCGTCGAGGATCAGGCGGCGGGTGGGATCGGCCAGCGCCTGGTACAGGTCGCCCACGGCACCCACGATAGGCAAGCAGCGGCTTGCCTATCAAGAGGTTTACCGCAATCGGAGGACGTCATGCCCGGATACATCCTCACCGGCGCTCCCGGCTCCGGTAAGACAGCGATCCTGCGCCACCTGGAGGTCGACGGGTACCACGTCGTGGAGGAGGCCGCGACCGACGTGATCGCGCTGCGCCAGGCACTCGGGCGGCCGGAGCCGTGGCGTGAGCCGGACTTCGCCGAGCAGGTGCTGGATCTCCAGCGGGAGCGCTGCCGCCGAGCCGAGCTGTTTGGCGGCGACGTGGTGTTCCACGATCGCTCACCCGTTTGCACGCTCGCGTTGTGCCGTCACCTGGGGTTGACGCCGCCACCCGCCCTGCTCGACGAGATCGAGGGTATGACGACGGAGCGGACCGTCTTCTTCATACGGAATCAGGGTTTCGTCGAGGCGACCGCCGCGCGTCGGATCACCTTCGAGGAGTCGCTCGTCTTCGAACGCGTCCATGAACTGACGTACCGGGAGGCGGGATTCGACCTCGTCGACGTGCTGGCGGGCCCACTGGCGAACCGGATAGCGGCGATAAAAGAGGCAGTTGATCGACTGTGCCCTTAGCGAATTCGCACACGATCGACCACATCAATGCCCTTGCTTTCCGGACCGACGCCGGTAACATCTCCATGTTTTGATCTACACGGGGAGAAAGTCCACATGCGATGGAAGATTCCGGCCGGTGCCCTGGTGGCGCTGGCCTTTTTGATTCCGGCGGCGCCGGCGGCGGCGCAGACCGCAGCGCCCGGGCTGAACGAGTCCTGCCAGACGGTCGAACGCAAGGTGTACAAGGATTTCCGCGAGCTTGTCACCATCGACCTGGACACTGCCACCGTTTCCGAGCTTCGTCTGCTGGCGTACCGGCTGCTGGCCGAGGCGCAGGCCGAATCGTTGCCCGTTCTGCCGGGCGAGATCGAGGAGCGGCTGAAGGGCACCTCGGACGACCTTCGCGCATACCTCAAGAACGTGCGGGATCGCTGGGCGACGGCTCTGCGCGTCAGGATCGGCCAGACGATGACGGGCGCCGGCCCCAACGTGCGAGCCGCCGCGCAGAAGGTACTCGACAACCCGTCGGTCGAGGTATACCTCGCGTACCTGAACAACGGCCTGTACGAGGCTCGTGCGCTCGACTGCGCGTCCCAGCCGACGCCGACTCCGACTCCGACGCCGTCTCGGCCCACGCCCACACCGACCGCGACGCCCAGCGCCACGTCGACCGTCGTACCGCCCGTCACTCCCTCCGCCAGCCTCGGCGCGCCCGGTGGTGGTGAGGGCGGCGGGCTACCCGTGACCGGCACCGACATCGCGACCGTGGCCGGCGTCGGCGGGGCGCTTCTGCTCCTCGGTGGCGCCAGCTACGTCATCGGACGCCGACGTCGTTCCCGCTTCGTCGCATAGTTGCCCGGGTGCGCCCAGCTCGATGCTTCATCGGCTGGGCGCACCGCGTTTCAGGATTCCCCGCCTGCTGGAGCCGCGAAGCGTCAGCCGGCGAGTTGACGCCGCACCGAGTCGGTGTCCATCAGGTACGACATGAACTTGAACTTGCCGTCCTGGACCCGGTAGAAGGCGGTCTCGGTGAACGACACCGATTTGCCGGTGGCCGTCAGACCGTTCCACTCCTTGACCGGGGTGCCCGTGTCGACGAGCCGAGCGGCGATTCGATCACCCTCGACGACGACGTCCTGGATCTCCCAGTGGAGGTCCGGCACCGCTTCCACGTGCTTGTAGAACTCGGCCACCATGTCGGCCATCTTGACCGAGGTGCCGTTCATGATGACCTCCTCGTGGGCGAAGTCCGCCATGCGGGCGAACTCCCGCTTGTTGGCCAGCTCGACGTACCGCAGGTAGAAGTCCCGCAGTTCCTGGGTGGACATGCCTGCATCCGTCGCGGTGGAGCTCATGATCGGTCTTCCTCATCTGTTGATGCCGGCCCGTGTCCCCGGGCCGATCACTGGAGCGAGTTTTTGTACCGCTCGGTTCTGCAACGACCGTACCAGGGTTCTGTACCGATCGGTCCATGATCAGGATCATGTTCTGTACCGATCGGTAGGGCACCGGCTCCGATTCCGTCCTCACCGGCAGTACGTGCGGAGAAACCCGTTGTCGTAGGTAGTGCCGCCCGTCGAGCATGGCCGCTGTGAGCCGAAGCCTCCGAACAGATTCCCGCTCCCGCCAGGCACTCCGGCGGGCGCCCCGGCTCGACCGGGTGCGGATCCACGTTCACGCACCGCGGCCCGGGTTCGCGCACCCGGCGAGCGGACAAGACGTTCGCGACGTGCTGGAGACCCTCGGGTCCTGGGCGTGGTACGGGTTGCGCGCTGTCGAGCTGCGGCAGACCGAGGACTTCCGGCCCGGATTCGTCGTCTACGGCAGGACCCGAGTGCCAGGCGAGATCGTCCTCTACGAGCAACCGCTATCGAAAGCCGCATCGTTGCGGGACTTCATGCGGTTCGACGTACTGCTGCACGAGCTCGGGCATCACGTGCTCCAACACCGCAGCCGGAAGGTCGGCCGGGTGCGACGCCGATCAGATCATGAACGGTTCGCCGAGGCTTTCGCTGATCGATGGAAGCCGACTGCCCAGGCGGCACTCGACACGGCCGCATCAACAGCCGCTGGTGATCAGACGACGTGATGTGGTGGAGCCCAGCGGACTGTCGTGTCTCTGTCCGTGCCCCGGCTGCTGTCAATCGTCTCGCCGATCTCGGCAATCGCAGCGGTTCATCAAGCCGGGGTACGTATCCAGCCGCCCATCGATCCGATGCACCAGGAGGCGGCCGTCTTCGATCCAGATCGTCTCGCCGGCGTTCAAGAGGACTGGGCGGTCCGGCACGAAGTGGCGCCAGCGGTCAATCAGCGTCAGGCGGTCGGCCCGCTCGCGCGATGCCGACGGCTCCCGCCTAGCCATGGTCATGCTCGACAGCCACCAACCGGGGAAAGTGCTGGTGGAGCCCAGGGGACTCGAACCCCTAACCCCTGCCTTGCAAAGGCAGTGCTCTGCCAGTTGAGCTAGGGCCCCGTGACGGTGCTCAGCGCAGGTCGGGTGCCGTGGTCGCCTCGTGCCACAGGGCGCGCTCGTCGTTCGAGGCCTTGACCTTCTTGGCCACGACGGCGGCCACACCGACGATGCCGGCCAGGATCAGGAGCTTCTTGAACATGTTGCTTGACCCCTCGCGCTCGACTGCCGTCGGACGATGTGCGGTGGGGCTAGCTGGAATCGAACCAGCGACCTCAGAGTTATCAGCTCTGCGCTCTAACCGACTGAGCTATAGCCCCGCGTAGCGACGAGCTAGGTTAACCCATCGCCTCCACCGCGCCCAAATCGGGGTCCGCGGCGGAAGCACCCGCGCCATCTCGAACCTACCCGGACGCACGACGCCGGGGCGACCGCTTTACGCGGTGCCCCGGCGTCGGCCGATCAGTCCCGCTCGGCGAGCGTCAGCTCGATGCCGCCGACCAGGTCGGCGCAGACGTTGTAGACGAACGCGCTGAGCGTGGCCAGCGCGGTGAACAGCACGACGTTCACCAGGCCGATCAGCGCCGACGTCAGGATCACGCCCTTGGCGGTGATCCGGAAGCCGCCGCCACCCTGGCCGCCCCCGGCGTTCACCAGGTCGGTCAGGCTGTCGTTGACGCTCTTGAACACACCCATCGCGTCCAGCGCCAGGTAGAGCACCGACGTCGCCACGACGACCACGATGAAGAGAACCACGGACACCGCGAAGGCGAACTTCATCACCGACCACGGGTCGATCCGCTTCAGGTTCAGCCGGGCCCGTCGCGGTCCGCGCGACGCGGCCGAGCCGACCGAGGTACGCGCGGCGCGTACCGCCTCACCCACGCGCGCGGCGCCGACGGCTGCCGCGCCGCTGATGCCCGGCGGCAGGCCGCCGCCGTTTGCGGGCCGGTTCTGGGCGTTCCCGGCGCCGGCCGGACGCGAGCCGTCCGGTGACGTCTTCGGGGCGGTGCCCAGGCCGGCGCCGATCCGGGGCTGCGTGCCGGTCGTGCCCGTGGAGGCCCGGCCGGACGCCGACGGCATCTTGATCGCCTGGGTGTTCGTGGCGTTCGCGGAATTGGCGGCCGGAGCGGCCAGACCGTCGGCCGACGTCGGCGCGTCGACCTTGGTCTCGGTCGAGTCCCGGGAACCGGAGTCCTCGCCCGGCTTGTCCGGAGGCGGGGTCATGCCGGGAGCCCGGGTGAACTTCGGGGCAGGCGCGTCGGCGGGAACCGTGGCCCGGCCCACGGCCGCGCGGCCGGTCGCTGGTGTGCCGCCCTGCGCGGCCTCCTCCTCGACCGGATTGGCCGAGGTCCCCTTGTTCCCCGACTTCGCCTGTGTCTCCGTCATCAACTAGTCCTGTTCGTCAGGCTCGTCGGCATTGCGAGCAATCGCCACGATAGTCACGCCGTCCGGGAGGTCCATCAGCTTGACCCCCATTGTGTTCCGGTCACGCGTACGGCGTACAGGCTTCACCGGAGTCCGAATGACGCCGCCGTTGCTCGTGATGGCGAACAGCTCGTCCTCCGGATCGATCACGACCGCGCCGACCAGGCCACCGCGTCGCTCGGTGATCTTCGCGGTCAGCACGCCCTTACCTCCCCGGCCCTGGACCGGGTATTCCTCGATCGGGGTACGTTTCGCGTAACCCCCGTTCGTCGCGACCAGAACGTCAAGACCCTCTCGCACCACCTCGACGGCGAGCAACTCGTCCTCGCCGCTGAAGCGCATGCCGATCACGCCGGAGGTGGCCCGGCCCATCGGACGCAGCGCGTCGTCGGTGGCGTTGAAGCGGATCGCCTGGGCGTTCTTCGACACCAGCAACAGGTCGTCCTCCGGTGCGGCCAGCACCGCACCGACCAGCTCGTCCTCATCGCGCAGGTTGATCGCGATGATGCCGCCGGAACGGTTGGAGTCGAACTCCTCGAGCCGCGTCTTCTTCACCAGGCCGTTCTTCGTGGCCAGTACCAGGTAGGGCGCCACCTGGTAGTTCGGGATTTCAATGATCTGCGCGATCTGCTCGTCGGGCTGGAACGCGAGCAGGTTGGCCACGTGCTGGCCCTTGGCCACCCTACTGGCCTCGGGAAGCTCGTAAGCCTTCGCCCGGTAGACCCGACCCTTGTTCGTGAAGAACAGGATCCAGTCGTGGGTAGAGCATACGAAGAAGTGGCTGACGATGTCGTCCTGGCGGAGCGTCGCCCCGCTGACGCCCTTCCCGCCGCGGCGCTGTGACCGGTAGAGATCGACCTTCGTCCGCTTCGCGTACCCGGTGCGCGTGATCGTCACCACCACGTCCTCGCGGGCGATGAGGTCCTCCATCGAGACCTCGCCGTCGAACGGCACGATCTTCGTGCGCCGCTCGTCGCCCCACTTCGCGACGATCTCGCCCAGCTCCTCCGAGACGATCTGCCGCTGCCGCTCCGGCTTGGCCAGGATGTCCTTGAGGTCGGCGATCTCCAGTTCGAGCTTCGCCAGGTCGTCCAGGATCCGCTGCCGCTCCAGGGCGGCGAGCCGGCGCAGCTGCATGTCCAGGATCGCGGTCGCCTGGACCTCGTCGATGTCCAGCAGCCGGATCAGGCCCTGCCGGGCGTCCTCCACAGTGGGCGAGCGACGGATCAGGGCGATCACCTCGTCCAGGGCGTCCAGCGCCTTGGACAGACCGCGCAGGATGTGCGCCCGCTCCTCGGCCTTGCGCAGCCGGAACGCGGTCCGCCGCCGGATCACCTCGATCTGGTGCTCGACGTAGTAGCGGATGAACTGGGCCAGGTTGAGCGTGCGCGGCACGCCGTCGACCAGCGCCAGCATGTTGGCGCCGAACGTCTCCTGGAGCTGGGTGTGCTTGTAGAGGTTGTTCAGCACCACCTTGGCGACCGCGTCGCGCTTGAGCACGAGCACGATCCGCATACCGGTACGCCCGGAGGACTCGTCGCGGATGTCGGCGATGCCGGCGAGCTTGCCCTCCTTGATCAGCTCGGCGATGCGCTCGGCGAGGTTGTCCGGGTTGACCTGGTAGGGCAGCTCGCTGACCACGAGCGCCGGCCGACCCCGCTTGTCCTCCTCCACCTCGACCACGGCGCGCATCCGGATCGAGCCACGCCCGGTCCGGTACGCGTCCTGGATGGCCGCCTGGCCGACGATCAGGCCGTGGGTCGGGAAGTCCGGGCCCTTGACGATCTCCAGCAGGGCTTCCAGCGTGGTGGCCTCGTCGGCCTCCGGGTGCTCCAGGCACCACTGCACGGCCGCGCCGATCTCGCGCAGGTTGTGCGGCGGGATCTTGGTGGCCATGCCGACCGCGATGCCCTCGGAACCGTTGATCAGCAGGTTCGGGATCCGCGACGGCAGGATGGTGGGCTCCTTGGCCCGGCCGTCGTAGTTGTCCTGCAGGTCGACGGTGTCCTCGTCGATGTCCCGCAGCATCTCCATCGCCAGCGGGTCGAGCTTGCACTCCGTATATCTCATGGCGGCAGCCGGATCATTGCCCGGCGAGCCGAAGTTGCCGTTGCCGTCGACGAGCGGGTAGCGCAGCGACCACGGCTGCGCCATCCGGACCAGCGCGTCGTAGATGGCCGAGTCACCGTGCGGGTGGAACTGGCCCATCACGTCGCCGACGACGCGGGAGCACTTCACGTACCCGCGGTCCGGCCGGTAGCCGGAGTCGAACATGGCGTAGAGGATCTTGCGGTGGACCGGCTTGAGCCCGTCCCGGACGTCCGGCAGGGCCCGCCCGACGATGACGCTCATCGCGTAGTCGAGGTACGAGCGCTGCATCTCGACCTCGAGGCCGACCGGCTCGATCCGGTCGTGCTGGACAACCGCGGCCAGTGCCTCCGGGGTCTCCGGCTCGTTCGGGGTGGACTCGGGAGTATCGGTCACTGTTAACCCTTATCAGACTCTTCAGTCGTGGTCTCGCTGTGGATAACGGCTGTGGAAAGCGTTCAGACTGTGGATAACTCTGTGGACTTCCGGGCCGGCCGGTGGATGATCGGCCGGCCCCGGGCGCGTCCGTCAGATGTCCAGGAACCGCACGTCCTTGGCGTTGCGCTGGATGAACGACCGGCGAGCCTCGACGTCCTCGCCCATCAGGACGCTGAACAGCTCGTCCGCCGTGGCGGCGTCGTCGAGCGTGACCCGCCGCAACGTACGCGTCCCCGGGTTCATCGTGGTCTCCCACAGCTCGGGGTAGTTCATCTCGCCGAGACCCTTGAACCGCTGGATGTCGTCCGGGCGGGCGTTTGGCTTCTTCTGCTGGCGCAGGGCGATCAGCCCGTCGCGCTCGCGGTCCGAGTACGCGTACTGGGCGTCGTCGCCCTTCTTGTTCCACTTGATCTTGTAGAGCGGCGGGGCGGCCAGGTAGACGTGGCCCAGCTCGACCAGCGGCCGCATGAAGCGGAACAGCAGGGTGAGCAGCAGCGTCTGGATGTGCTGGCCGTCCACGTCGGCGTCGGCCATCAGCACGATCTTGTGGTAGCGCAGCTTCTCGATGTCGAAGTCGTCGTGGATGCCGGTGCCGAGCGCGGTGATCAGCGCCTGCACCTCGTTGTTCTTCAGCACCCGGTCGATGCGGGCCTTCTCGACGTTGAGGATCTTGCCGCGGATCGGCAGGATCGCCTGGACGCGCGGGTCGCGGCCCTGCTTGGCCGAGCCGCCGGCCGAGTCGCCCTCGACGATGAAGACCTCCGACTCACGCGGGTCGGTGGACTGGCAGTCGGCCAGCTTGCCGGGCATCGAGCCGGACTCCAGCAGCGACTTGCGCCGGGCGAGCTTGCGCGCCTGCTGGGCGGCGATCCGGGCGCGCGCCGCCTGGGACGCCTTCTGGATGATGATCTTCGCTTCGGCCGGGTTGCGGTCGAACCAGTCGACGAGCGACTCGTTGCAGACCCGCTGCACGAAGCCCTTGACCGGGGTGTTGCCCAGCTTGGTCTTGGTCTGGCCCTCGAACTGCGGGTCGGTGAGCTTGACCGAGATGATCGCGGCCAGGCCCTCGCGGATGTCCTCACCCGAAAGGCGCTCGTCGCCCTTGAGCAGCTTCTTCTCGGCGCCGTAGCGGTTGACGACGCTGGTCAGCGCGGCCCGGAAGCCTTCCTCGTGGGTGCCGCCCTCGTGGGTGTTGATGTTGTTGGCGAAGGTGTAGACCGACTCGCCGTACGACTCGTTCCACTGCATGGCGATCTCGACCGACATGCCCGTCTCCTCGGCGCCGAACTCGACCACCGTCTTGTGGATCGGGCTCTTGGAGGCGTTGAGGTGCCGGACGAAGTCGGCGATGCCGCCCTCGTAGTGGAAGGTGACCTCGCGGGTCTTGCCGTCCTCGTCCTCCGGCACCCGCTCGTCGAGCAGGTGGATGGTGAGACCCCGGGTGAGGAAGGCCATCTCCTGGAGGCGACGGTAGATGGTGTGGAAGTCGAAGTCGACCGTCTCGAAGACGTCCGGGTCGGGCCAGAAGGAGACGGCCGAACCGGTGCGGTCGGTCTCCTCGCCCTTCTCCAACGGCGTCGGCTTGGAGTGGTGGTATTCCTGCCGCCAGACGAAGCCGTCCTTGTGGATCTCCACGGCCATCTTGGTGGACAGCGCGTTGACCACGGAGACGCCGACGCCGTGCAGGCCGCCGGAGACGGCGTACGCCTTGCCGTCGAACTTGCCGCCCGCGTGCAGCACGGTCAGGGCGACCTCGACCCCCGGCTTCTTCAGCTTGGGGTGCAGGTCGACCGGGAAGCCACGGCCGTTGTCGGTGACCCGGACACCACCGTCGGCCAGCAGCACCACGTCGATGGTGTCGCAGTGCCCGGCCAGCGCCTCGTCCACCGCGTTGTCGACGACCTCCCACACCAGGTGGTGCAGACCGCGCTCGCCGGTGGACCCGATGTACATACCGGGCCGCTTCCGGACCGCTTCCAGGCCCTCGAGCACGGTGATGGACTCGGCACCGTACTTCTTGTTGTCCTCCGCTGCCACGCTCGGCCACTTTCTCGCACCGGCCGCGCGTGGGCGCGGAGGCGCGGGTTCGGCGGACAGGACACGACGTCGGCGCGCATGGTCCGCCCCTGGGGTCGCCAGGCTCGGATCACGTGCGCCGGGCGCCGCGGTTGCCCGCGGATCGCGATCGGCTCGGACCCGATGCGGGACTATGATCGAGGGCTCATGCGGGCCCCTGTCCGTCGCTCCGTCTCGGGTCTTTCGTCTCGCCCTCAATCTTACTGTGCGGAGCCGACCAAACCGCCACTCGGCACCCTCTCCGGGGCGGCTGAGAATGCCGTAGCCGGACGAACCGCGTCGCCCACGACTCCCCCCACACGCCAACGGGCCGTTACCGCGCCACCGGCCACCGTGAGCCGGGACGGTCTTCCGGCCGGGGTCGGCGGACACACCCGCCCGGGGGTCGCGGCCGGGCCCGGCGTGCCGTAGCTTTTGCGGCGCCGCCGTTGCGGTCTTGATCTTTTGCGCCCGGAACCGGGACGATCGTCGGAGATGGTCCGAAAACGCTTCGTGAGAGGTGACGCCAGATGGGGCTGGACAACGTCGCGGTGCACTGGCCGCGGACCGGCCGCTTCTACGACCCGGTCGCGCCGGCTGAGTTCGTGGACTTCGGCGAGATCGTGGACATGCCCCGGATCTCCGCGCCGACCGCGGCGCTCGCCGAGCTGATCGCCAAGACCGGCACGGTACGCGCGACCGCGTACACCGAGTTGGTCGACCTGATCCTCGGCCTGGAGAATGTGCTCTACGCCACGGAGAACGCGGTCGAGGACGAGGACCCGGTGATCGACCCGGACGGCTGTTCCTGGATCGCCGAGGGCGTGGAGAAGTTCGTCGCCCGGCACCGGCCGTACGGCGAGCCGGTCACGTTCGAGTCGGTGAGCGAGGTGCTGCGCGCGCTGCTCGGCGACGGCCGGCTGGCCGAGCAGCAGCTCCGCTGGCTGGACAGCCGGCTGGACCGGCTACGGGACGAGAACGGCGATCCGCCGCAGTGGAACTTCACCTGCGCCGAGCTGAGTGTGCTGGCCGCCTTCTACCGGCGCTGCGCGGAGCGGGGCTTCGCGGTCTACGCCGACGCCTGACCGCACCCGCCACAGCCGGGTGGTGTACCAATTGTGGTGCACGAACCCCGCGACGGAGAGGGCGGCCGATGAGCGACGACGAGCAGGTGGGCGACGCCTCCGGCAAGGGTGGCCGCCTGCTGGGCTGGGTCTTCCAGAACCTCGCCGGCCCCTCCCAGGTGCAGGGCGCGGTGCAGGGCGGCTCGAAGCTGGCCCGCGAGGCGTGGAAGCAGGACCTGGAACGCCGCAAGCAGTGGAGCCGCGAGCAACGCGAACTCAAGCGCGCCCGGCGGGAGGCACGGCGTTCGGGCGGTGTCGATCAGCCGTAGGTGTCGCGGGGGCCGCGCCCGCGTACCCGTCGAGGGCCGCGCGACCACGACGGCGCCGCCGGCCCGTGGATGTGCAGCTTGCGCACCACGTTGTGGCCCACCTCGCTGGCGATCTGTTTGAGCAGCGAGCCCGCCAGCAGGCGCAACTGCGTCGCCCACGCCGTCGAGCGGGCCTCAACTGTCAGCTCGCCGTCCTCCAGCTTGACCGGGCGGCTGTGCTGCGCGACCTCCGCGCCGACCACCTTCTCCCACGCGCCGAACACAGTCGCCTCGGCCGCCGGCTGCTGCCAGCCGCGCGCCTTCATCAGCTTGTCCAGCACCGCGCCGAGCGGCTGCGGGTCGCGCGGGTCCGGCCCGGGGCCCGAGTAGCCGCGCAGCCGCTTCTCGCCGTCGCCGCGGACCGCGCCGCGCCGTCGCGGGGCCGCCGCCTGCCGCCGGGCCTTCGCCGCGTCGAGCACGGCCCGCGCCAGTTCCGGCCCGCTCGCGCCCTCCGGCGGGTTCGCGGCCGGCTCACCGCCCGCCGGATTTCCCGGGGTACGCGCGTCGCGCCCCGGCCCGAGCCGCGCGGGCGGGAGCCGCACCTCGTCGTCAGACACGCCGCACCGTCCCGTCGCCCACCGTGTACCGGGTGCCGCGCAGGGTCGCCGGCACGTCGTCGTCCACAGCACAGGTGACCAGAAGCTGACTGGCGCCGCCGACCAGCTCGGCCAGCCGCTCCCGGCGGCCGGTGTCCAACTCGGCGAAGACGTCGTCGAGCACCAGCACCGGCTCGATCCCGTCGGCGCGCAGCAGGTCGTACCCGGCCAGCCGCAGCGCCAGCGCGTACGACCAGGACTCGCCGTGGCTCGCGTACCCCTTGGCGGGCAGCGGGCCGAGCGACAGCGCCAGGTCGTCGCGGTGCGGGCCGACGAGCGTGGTGCCGCGCTCGATCTCGGCGGCGCGGTTCGCGGTGAGCGCGGCGGTGAGCGCCTCCGCCAGCGCCGCGCGGTCGGCGCCGGGTTCGGGCAGCTCCACCGAAGGCCGGTACGCGATGCCCGCCGCGCCGCGGCCGGCCGCCACCGCGTCGTACGCCTTCGCCACGTGCGGGGTCAGCGCGGCGACCAGCTCCAGGCGGCCGGCGAGCAGGTCCGCGCCGTGCCGGGCCAGATGCGCGTCCCACACGGCCAGCGTCGACAGGTCGCCGCCGCGGGTTCCCCCGGTCTTGCGAGCGAGGTACGAGGTACGCAGCAGCGCGTTGCGTTGCTTGACCACGCGCTCGTAGTCGGCGCGTACCCCGGCGTAGCGGGGCTGGCGGGTGACCAGCAGGTCGTCCAGGTAGCGGCGGCGTTCGGCCGGGTCGCCTCGGACCAGTTCCAGGTCCTCCGGCGCGAACAGCACCAGGCGCAGCGCGCCGAGGACGTCCCGGGCGCGGCGGGCCGGGGACCGGCCGAGCCGGGCCCGGTTGGCCTTGCCCGGGACGATTTCCAGCTCGACCAGCAGCTCCCGGCCCTCGTGCACCACGGCGCAGCGGATCACCGCCGAGGCGGCGCCCATCCGCACCAGCGGGGCGTCGGTGGCGACCCGGTGCGAGTCCAGGGTCGCCACGTAGCCGAGCGCCTCGACCAGGTTGGTCTTGCCGACGCCGTTGGCGCCGACGAGCACGTTCGGGCCCGGCTCCAGGTCGACGCCGACCCGCTCGTAGGAGCGGAAGTCGACCAGTTCGAGCCGGCGAACGTACACAGCCTGTGGATACCGGTCAGCGCTTGTGGACGGCGTGTCCGCCGAACTGTTGGCGCAGCGCGGCGACGGCCTTCATGGCGGGCGAGTCGTCCTGCCGGGAGGCGAACCGGGCGAAGAGCGACGCGGTGATGACGTTGAGCGGCACGGCGAGCCGGACCGCCTCGTCCACGGTCCAGCGGCCCTCGCCGGTGTCCTCGGTGTAGCCGCTCAGCTCGGCCAGCTCCGGGTCCTCGTCGAGAGCCCGGTCCAGCAGGTCGAGCAGCCAGGACCGGACCACGGTGCCCTCGCGCCACGATTTGAACACGCCGGGCACATTCGTCACCAGCTCGGAGGCGGCCATCAGCTCGTAGCCCTCGGCGTAGGCGTGCATCAGGCCGTACTCGATGCCGTTGTGCACCATCTTGGCGTAGTGGCCGGCGCCGACCGGGCCGGCGTGCACGAAACCGAACTCGCCCTCGGGCTTGAGCGACTCGAAGATCGGCATGAGGCGCTCGACGTGCTCCTGCGCGCCGCCGACCATCAGCGCGTACCCGTTCTGCCGGCCCCAGACGCCGCCGGAGACGCCGACGTCGAGGTAGCCGATGCCCTGCTCGTTCAGCCGCTCGGCACGCGGTGCGTCGTCGCTGAACCGGGAGTTGCCGCCGTCGATGATGATGTCGCCCTCGCCGAGCACACCGGCGAGCTCGTCGATGGTGGCGTCGGTGACGCCGGCGGGGACCATCACCCAGATCGCGCGGGGCGACTGGAGCTTCTCGGCCAGCTCGGCCAGGCTCGCGGCGTCGCTGATCTCCGGGTTGTGGTCGTAGCCGACCACCTCGTGCCCGGCGTCGCGCAACCGCTCCCGCATGTTGCCGCCCATCCGGCCGAGTCCTACCAGGCCGAGCTGCATCTGCTCCTACCTCCGTACGTCAGGGTCGTGCTGCCTGCGATCAGCGGGACACGCGGATCGGCATGATGAGGTACCGGTACCCCGGGATGACCTCGCCATCCTCGCCGGCCGGGGAGATGACCGCGGGCTTGAACGCGTCGACGAACCGGAGCAGCGCGTGCTGCGCGCCCAGGTTGGTCAGACCGTCGATGAGGTACTGCGGGTTGAACCCGATGGTCAGCGGCTCACCGCTGAAGGTGGCGTCCATGGCCTCGCTGGCCCGGGCCTCCTCGGTGCCGCCCGCCTCGACCACCAGACCGTCGGCGCTGAAGCTGAGCAGGACCGGTGTGGTGCGCTCGGCGACCAGCGCGACGCGCTTGACCACCTCGATGAGCGAGGAGACGGCGACACGGGCCTCGGCGTTGTGGTCGGCCGGGAACAGCGACCGCACCGGCGGGTAGTTGGCGCCGTCGAGCAGCCGGCTGGTGGTCCGGCGGGTGCCGCCGGAGAAGCCGATCATGCCTTCACCGGCACCGCCGGAGGACAGCGCCATGGTGACGTGGCCGCCGAGCGGGCCGAGCGCCTTCGCGGTGTCGTGCAGCGTGCGGGCTGGCACCAGCGCGTTGAGGCTGATCTCCGGGTCGTCCGGGTTCCACTCCATCTCGCGCAGCGCGAGGCGGTAGCGGTCGGTCGCGAGCATGGCCATCGTGCCGCCGCTCAGCTCGATGCGTACGCCGGTCATCATCGGCAGCGTCTCGTCGCGGCCGGCGGCCACCGCCACCTGGGCCACGGCGGCGGCGAAGGCGGCGGCGTCCACGGTGCCGGCGCTCTCCGGCATCTCCGGCAGCGTGGGGTAGTCCTCCACCGGCATGGTGGGCAGCGTAAACCGGGCGCTGCCGCAGACCAGCTCCAGGTGGGCGCCGACGGCGGCGATGTCCACCGGCTTGGCCGGCAGGGCCTTGGTGATCTCGGCGAGCAGACGGCCGGAGACCAGGGCGGCGCCGTCCGCGTCACCCTGCACCTCGACGGTCACCTGGCTGGAGACCTCGTAGTCGAAGCCGGAGACCTGGAGGTTGCCGTCGGTCACCCGGAGCATCACCCCGGCCAGCACCGGTACGGAGGGTCGGTTGGGCAGGCTCTTGGCGGTCCACGCGACCGCCTCGGCGAGCGCGTCGCGCTCCACTCGGAACTTCATCAATGCCTCCGCGTCGACGTCAGCGACAACTCTCTCATGCCGACCGCTGCCACCCGTCCCGCCCGACCGTGCGGGTACCCATCGCACCTTAGGGCGCGCGGGCATCGGCTGTGCGCCCGACCCCGTGGATCCAGGTGCCCGGGCGACTGCCGACGGCAGTGCTTCGGCCCGATCCACAGGAAGTCCAACGGTGATGATTGGTTTTTGTTGTTTAGAAGAGATAACTCATCGTCTTCATCGCACCTGTGCAAACTGTGGAGAACCCGCGTCCGCGCAGCTCAGACACGTTATCTACAGGTGGTTTGGCTGTGGAGAACCAGGGGTAAAACTCGTGTCCCGGTCCACAGCCCTCGCCAGCCGCCGGGTTTTCCACGGCTGTCCACCGGTTGTCCACCGGTAATCCACCGGTTTTCTCCCCAGCTCTGTGGACAACCGTGGCAGCGCCGACGACCGCTATCCCCAGAACCTTCAACAGCCCGCCCACAGGCCGGCCACCGTCTGGGGACAACGTGACAGTCGTCCCCAGGCGTCCACAGGCTCGTCCCCAGGAGTTGTCCACAGTCTGTGGGTAACCGGCCGAGTGCGAAGCGTGGTTGTCCACCGCCTGTGACACAGGGGCTGTGGACAACGGGTACGAGCTGTGGACAAGCACGGGACCGATCCTCGGCCCTCCACCGGGTCGAGGGTCAACAAGTTCCGTTGTCGGCTTGCCGCCACTCGCCCGACCCGGCCCGTGGCGCCCTCCAACGACGTCGCCTCACTCACGTGAGCCGGCTCGCCGCCCCGGCTTCCGGCCGATGCTCCCGCTCCCGCTCCCGCTTATGCGCGTGCTCGCGTCGATCATGAGGTTGACGGCCTCGGGCGTCCGATTTGTCGCCGGTAGCCTCATCGTCAGCCCGTCAGCCCGTCAGCCCGTCAGCCCGTCAGCCCGTCAGCCCGTCAGCCCGTCAGCCCGTCAGCCCTGGTAGACGGGCGGACTCGCGGACCAGGGAATGGCTGGACGAGGCGGACTCACCGCGGCGCCGACTCTTGGTCGCCCCGCGCGGCCAACTACGGCTGCCCGTCTCCGACCTTGTTCCCAAGGCCCGGCTGTCGGTTCAGCTCCGGCTTCTCGCTCCGCTCCGGCTCCGCACTGGCCTTCCACTCCGGCCTGCTTCGGCTGGCTCTGCGCGATCTTGGTATGAAACGGCCGCCACAGGGGCGTAGAACTTCCAAGATCTGCGACGGAGCCCACCCTTCGCTCCGGACGAAGCGTGTCGAGCGACCAAGCGGCGCGTCGATCACGGTATTGGCGCCCCAGGCGGGACCAACCCAACCCCAGCTACGCCCCCGCGCCCGGCTTCTCCTGTTGACCAAGGAGTTTTGGTCGGAAAACACATGCCCGGCCTACACAAACTCCTTGATCACCGCCGAAGTGGCCGGGCGGTGAGGGCGAGAGGCGAGAGGCGGGCAGGGTTAGGTGTTCTGCTTGATGCGGTTGGTCAGCTCGGCGATCTGGTTGTAGAGCGAGCGCCGCTCCGCCATCTGCTGACGGATCTTGCGGTCCGCGTGCATCACAGTGGTGTGGTCGCGGCCGCCGAACGCCTGCCCGATCCGGGGCAGCGACAGGTCGGTCAACTCGCGGCACAGGTACATGGCCACCTGACGCGCGTTGACCAGCACCCGGGAGCGGGAGTGGCCGCGCAGGTCCTCCAGGCTCACCCCGAAGTAGTCGGCCGTCGACACCATGATCTGGTCGGCGGTGATCTCCGGGCCGGCGCCGTCCGGGATGAAGTCCCGCAGCACCTCCTCGGCCAGCGACAGCTCGACCGAGGATCGGGTGAGGCTGGCGAAGGCGGTGACCCGGATCAGCGCCCCCTCCAGTTCGCGGATCGAGTTCGACACCCGGGACGCGATGAACTCCAGTACGTCCGGCGGGGCGTACAGCCGCTCCTGCGCCGCCTTCTTCTGCAGGATCGCGATCCGCGTCTCCAGGTCCGGCGGCTGGATGTCGGCGAGCAGGCCCCACTCGAACCGGGTACGCAGCCGGTCCTCCAGCGTCGCCAGTTGCTTCGGCGAGCGGTCGGACGTGATCACGATCTGCTTGTTGGCGTTGTGCAGCGTGTTGAAGGTGTGGAAGAACTCCTCCTGCGTCCGCTCCCGGTTCTCCAGGAACTGGATGTCGTCGATCAGGAGGATGTCCACGTCCCGGTAGCGGCGCTGGAACGCGCTCGTCTTGTCGTCGCGCAGCGAGTTGATGAAGTCGTTCGTGAACTCCTCGGTCGAGACGTACCGGACCGAGCGCGCGTTGCCGAGCGTCGTGGCGTAGTGCCCGATGGCGTGCAGCAGATGGGTCTTGCCCAGCCCGGAGCTGCCGTAGATGAACAGCGGGTTGTACGCCTTGGCCGGTGACTCGGCCACCGCCACGCTCGCGGCGTGCGCGAACCGGTTGGACGAGCCGATGACGAACGTCTCGAACATGTACTTCGGGTTGAGCCGGTTGCCGCCGCTCTCCGTACCGCCGGGGAGCCTGCGGTCGGCCTGGCCGCCACCCGGGCGGCGGTGGTCGGCGCCGCCCCGGCCGGGGCCGTTGTCGGTGGCGCCGTCGCGGGGCAGGCCGCGCATCGGCGCGGGGTCGGCGGCCGGGCTCTCCCGGTACCGGGGCTCGTATCCCCCGGCGTCGGGCACGTGCGGCTCGACCCGGGTGCGTTCGTCGAAGGCGCGGCGGTCGGGCGCGTTACGCACCGGTTCGCCGAACGCGGCGCCGAAAAGCGTGTCCTGCGCGTCGCGGCCGGCCGGGATCAGGTGCGGGCGGGAACCGTCGGCGGTCCGCTGGCGGGGTGCCGGCTCGTCCATCGGCTGCTCCGGCCGCGGCTCGCCGTACCCGGAATCGGAGTACCCCGGCTCGCCGTACCCGGATTCCGGGCGCCGAGACGGGAAGGGCGGGCCGGACGCCGGCGGGCCGGGCTGGTCGAAACCGGGCAGCGGGGCGGCGCCGTCGTGCTCGGGCAGCGGCTCCGGGTTGCTGCGGTAGACCGTGCCGGCCGGGCGGGCACCGGCGTCGTCGGCGACCCGTACGGTGACGGCCACCTGGATCGGCCGGCCGAGCCGCCGGCTCAACGCCTCGGTGATGGCCGGGCGGAGCCGGGACTCGATCACGTCCCGGGTGAAGGCGTCGGGCACCGAGAGCAGCGCGGTGTCCTCGACGATCGCCCGTAGCCGGGTGAGCCGGAGGTACGCCCGTTGTTGCGCGGAGATGATCTCGTCGGCGAGTTCGTCGGTGGTCGCCGTCCACACCGCGGCAAGGTCGGTCGCTCCGGTCACCGTCGTGCCACCCCCTCGCCTGCTCCTTCTCACGCCCGCCCGGACGGCTGACCGGTCGTCATCCACAAGTTATCCACAGCCTGTGTACCGACCGATTGTGGCCGCCCACCGGACGCGGGTCGGACCTGCCCCCCCTCGATCCAGGGAGGCGTTGAAGCGGGTTCACCGTGCCGAACGATTCAACAGCGTGTCCGGTCTTGCCGATCGGCGACAAACCCCGGACCCCGACGCCGACCGCAATCGCGCACGCTAACAGCGCGGACCCCACAGCATCAACCGGCGACACCCTGACGACCTTGGCAACATCAGTGAAAACCGCCCCTTCGGCCGCGGTTGCGCGCAGGTCGGACGCCCGAGTGTGACGTTTGACGGTCATTGCGCCCCTGCGTAGGCTGGAGCGGCTGCTCTCTCGCCCTCTGCTAGGGTGATTGATGCTTGCTGTCCGTGGCTGTCACCCCGCATCGCCGGGGCGCGTGTCACGGCAGCGCCGATCGGAGGTCACCGACAGGTGATCTGGACCAGCACACGACCCCGGGCGATCCGCCGCGCGGGGCGTACGACAACGGAGAGCCTGACGTGAGCAAGCGCACCTACCAGCCGAACACCCGCCGGCGCGCGAAGACCCACGGCTTCCGGCTGCGCATGCGCACCCGTGCCGGCCGCGCCATCATCTCGACCCGTCGCTCCAAGGGCCGCGCGCGCCTGTCGGCCTGACGCCGACAGGTCCGGTCCGGGGACGTGGGCAGTCGTGCTGGCCGCCGCGCAACGACTGCGGCGCAGTAGCGACTTCGCCGCAGCGGTTCGCGGTGGCCGACGAGTCGGCCGTGGCGCCGTCGTGGTCCACCTGACCATCCCCGAGCCGATCGGCACCACAGCGACACTCTCGCCGGAGCCGGCGCGGAGCAACGGTGCGGAGACCTCCGCACCCAGCCGCGCCGGCTTCGTCGTGTCCAAGGCCGTCGGCGGCGCGGTGGTCCGTAACAAGGTCCGCCGTCGCCTGCGGCACCTGGTCCGCGAGCGGCTGGCCGAGCTGCCCGCCGGCACCACCCTGGTGGTACGCGCGCTGCCCGCTTCCGCCGACACGACGTACGCCCGGCTCGGGGCCGACCTGGACGCAGCCCTCGCCGCCGCGCGGTCCCCCCGGGGACGGCGGTCGCGGTGAACGGCCCGACGACGGCGACGCCGTCCCCCACAACCGGTGCCCGCATCCTGTTGGCGCCCATCATCGCGTACCGTCGGTGGATAAGTCCGGCTCTGCCGGCCCGCTGCCGGTTCTACCCGTCGTGCAGTGCCTACGCCGTGGAGGCGGTGTCTCGGCACGGTGCGCTGCGGGGCGCCTGGCTGACGGTCCGTCGGCTGTCGCGCTGCCATCCCTTCCACCCAGGTGGACACGACCCGGTCCCCGAGCCGGGCGACCGCCGCCGTTCCGACGTGACTGGAGCCTGAGTGTTTAGTCTCGACTGGATCTACTACGCGATCTCGTGGATCCTGCTGGCCTGGCACTCGGCTTGGGACGCCATCGGAGTGCCGGTCGGAACCGTGATCGGTACGAACTGGGCCTGGATCCTCGCCATCGTGTTCCTCGTGGTGACGGTCCGGGTGATCCTGTTCCCGGTCTTCGTCAAGCAGATCAAGTCGCAGCGTGCCATGCAGGCGCTCCAGCCGAAGGTGAAGGAGCTCCAGGAGAAGCACAAGGGGGACCGGGAGACGCTCCAGAAGGAGATGATGGAGCTCTACCGGAAGGAAAAGGCCAACCCGCTCATGGGCTGCCTTCCGATGTTCCTCCAGATCCCGGTCTTCCTGGGCCTGTTCCACACGCTGCGCCGCCTCACGCCCGACAACCAGGGCAAGACGCTGTACGGCTGGACCGTCGACCAGTTCAACAGCGCCTCCAACGCGACGCTGTTCACCGCGCCGATCTCCGGCAAGTTCGGCTCCACCGCCGAGGAGCTGAGCCGGCTGGGCGCGAGCACCGGCACGGTCAAGGTGGTCGCCGGCATCCTGGTGCTGATCATGATCGCCACCACCTACCTGACCAGCCGGCAGATGATCCTCAAGACCGGGTGGGCCGAGGACCCGCAGCAGCGCATGGTGCAGCGGCTGATGCTCTACGGCATCCCGCTGTCGCTGCTGATCTCGGGCGCGATCTTCCCGATCGGTGTGATCATCTACTGGGTCACGAACAACCTCTTCACGCTCGGCCAGCAGCAGTGGGTGCTGCGGAAGTTCCCGCCGCCGGTGACCGCCAAGAGCACCAGCGCCGCCAAGGGCACCGGCGCCGGCAAGGGCCCGGGGCAGCCGGCCAAGACCGGTGGCCTGTTCGGCCGCAAGGCGGCGCAGCCGCCGGCGAAGGCTCCGGCCGCGGCGCCGAAGGTCGCCGGCCCGAAGCCGGGCGCCAAGCCGACCAACCCGAAGAAGGGCGGCAACCGGCCCGCCAAGCGACAGGGCTGAGCCCACAGGGCCACCGTCGCGACGCCGACGGTGGCCCGTTCCGGCCGCGTGCTGCCATCCGAGGAGTCGGCGCCGGGCCGGAATCGCCGCGCGGAGCGCGGACACGGGCGAAACTGGCCCGTACAGACGTGCCCGAGGGCACCCGGCGAACCTCCCGCCGGCCCCGGGAGACCAGCGGACCCCCGACGGTCCGGCCGAGCGAGTACGGAGATGAGACCCGTGACCGAGACCAGCACCCCCAGCGCCGACCAGTCCCTGGACGAGGAGACCCCCGTTACCGCTGTCACCGAGGCCGACGACACCGCGGGCGAGGCCCGGGAGAAGAAGGCCCCGGCCGAGAGCGACCTGTTCCGGCAGAGCGAGATCGCCGCCGACTACGTCGAGGGTCTGCTGGACATCCTCGACTACGACGGCGACATCGACGAGCTGGTGTCCGGTGGCCGCCCGGTCGTCGAGGTGGTCGGCGGCCGGCTGCAGAACCTGGTCGGCCAGCGCGGCGCGACCCTTGAGGCGCTTCAGGAACTGGCCCGGCTGGCCGTGTTCCGCCAGACCGGCACGCCGAGCCGGCTGCTGCTCGACGTCGGCGGCTACCGGGCCGCCCGGCGCAAGGAGCTGGCCGCCGTGGCGAAGAACGCGGTGGAGAAGGTCAAGGAGCACGGTGAGCCGGTGCGCCTGGAGCCGATGTCCGCGTTCGAGCGCAAGTGCGTGCACGACGTGGTGAACGCGATGAGCGGGGTGGAGAGCGAGTCCGAGGGCGTCGAGCCCAACCGCCGCATCATCGTCCGGCCGGTGGCGGACTGAGGTCAGTGATCTCCGACGAGACGACGGCAGGAGCCGCGACCGGCCCGGGCGGTACGCCGCCCGGGCCGTCGGCTGTGCGCCCTGACCCCACTGTCGACCCGATCTTCTCCGACGACGACGGGCCGGCCGACCCGGCGTACCCCGGTAAGGCCGCGACCGACCCCGGCGAGCCCGCCTTCTCCGGCGAGCCGGCGGTGGTGGCGGGGATCGAGCCCGCCGATCCGGCGGTGGACGTGACGCCCGCCTTCTCCGGCGAGCAGCCGGTGGAGGCCACGCCCGCCGCTCCGGTCACGGAGGCCGACCCGGTCTTCGCGGAACCGCCGGAGGAGCCGCCGTCCTTAATGGACGGTTCAGGCGCACCCGACCCGGAGTCGAGCGCGCTGCCACCCGACCCGGCGTCGGCGACGCTCCCGCCGGAACTGGCGGAGGCCGCCCGCGCGCTGTTCGGTGACCGGCTCGACCTGGCCGCCTCGTATGCCGAACTGCTCGCCACCGACGGCGTGGTCCGCGGCCTGATCGGTCCCCGCGAGACGCCCCGGCTCTGGGAACGACACCTGCTCAACTGTGCGGTGGTGGCGGAACGGATCCCGGAGGGAGCCACAGTGATCGACGTCGGTTCCGGAGCCGGGCTGCCCGGCCTGGTGCTGGCGATCGCGCGTCCCGACCTCACGGTGACGCTTGTGGAGCCGCTGGCCCGGCGCACCGCCTTCCTGATCGAGGCGGTACAGCGCCTCGGCCTGACCCGGGACGTGCGTGTGTTCCGTGGGCGGGCCGAGGAGGCGGCGGCCGGCTCGCGTGACCGGGAACCGTTGAGCGCCGACATCGTGACGGCCCGCGCGGTGGCGCCGCTGGACCGGCTCGCCTCGTGGTGCCTGCCGCTCCTGGCGCCCGGAGGCCGGCTCGTGGCGCTCAAGGGCGCCTCGGCGGCCGACGAGATCACCGAGCACGCCGAGGCCGTGACCCGTCTCGGCGGCGGAACGCCGGAACTGCACAGGTGCGGTGCCGGCGTGATCGAACCCCCGGCGACTGTGGTCGAGGTGGTCCGGGAGCGCGTGGTCAACCCGCGCCGTCCCAAGAAGCCGAAGCGGTCCCGGGGCGGCCGCCGTCGCGGCGACCGCTGATCGGTACGCCATTCCGCACGCCCGGTCCGGTCGTTGGACCGGTGGGCGTGACGTGATCGATCACAACCCGACATGGACCCACCACGCCCGTCGGCCGTAGGCTGACCGCGCGTCGATAGTGTGGAAACGGCGGTGCCGGGCGGCACCCGAGCCCGACGGTTCCCGCCGAGCCGATGGCGCCGCGCGCGGCGCGGACGCGATTCGACGGGTGCGGACCGACCATCCGGAGCGGGTAGGGATGACAGGTGCATGACGACGGCAGGTACGACGATCCACGGTTGACCGGACCAGGAGGCCAGTCCTCCGCCGACCCCGTTTCACGTGAAACCAACTACCAGGAGTGGACGGTGAACGAGTCCGGCGAGCCGCCCTCCCCGCATCCGGTCCAGCCGTCGAAGCGACGGGAGTCACCGGTCGGCGGCGTGCGCCCGGTCTCGTCCGCGCCTGCCAACGTGCCGCCGGCCCGCGACCCGCTCGACCCGGCCGACGGCCCGGTGAACGCGCCGGCCCCGCGTCCGCCCGCAGTGCGGGCGAACGTCGCGGTACCCACCCGCTACGAACCCCAGCCGCCTGTCTCGGCCGTGCCGCACCAGGCCGCCCCCGAGGCCACCGTGGCACCGTCCGACACGCCACAGGCGGACGGGTACGGGGACCAGGTAGACGCCAGCACGTACGTTTCACGTGAAACCCCGACGCGCGAAGAGGATGATCCACCGTTGGCTATGGAGGCGATGCGCGCCGTGCAGATCCTGAATCCCAGTGGCGAGGTCACCATGCCGCGCCCCGACCGGACCCGGGTGATGTGCGTCGCCAACCAGAAGGGCGGCGTCGGTAAGACGACCACCACAGTGAACCTCGCAGTGGCGCTCGCGCTGCACGGCAACCGGGTGCTCGTGGTCGACCTTGACCCGCAGGGCAACGCCTCCACCGGTCTGAACGTGCCGCACCACACAGGCGTGCCCGACGTGTACGACTGCCTGATCGACAGCGTGCCGCTCGAAGAGGTGGCGCAGGCTGTCGAGGGCATCCCCAACCTGTGGTGCGTGCCGGCCACCATCGACCTGGCCGGTGCCGAGATCGAGCTGGTCTCGGTGGTGGCCCGGGAGTCGCGTCTGGCGCGGGCCATCGCCGCATACCCGGGGCACTTCGACTACGTCTTCATAGACTGTCCGCCGTCGCTCGGCCTGCTCACTGTCAACGCCCTCGTGGCCGCGCAGGAGGTGCTGATTCCGATCCAGTGCGAGTACTACGCGCTGGAGGGCCTCAACCAGCTGATCAACAACATCAACCTGGTACGCCAGCACCTCAACCCGCAGCTCGAGGTCTCCACGATCCTGCTCACCATGTACGACAGGCGTACGCGGCTGGCCGACGCGGTGGAGCAGGACGTCCGGAACCACTTCGGGGACAAGGTGCTCCAGGCCGTCATCCCCCGCAACGTGCGTGTCTCCGAGGCACCGAGCTACGGCCAGTCGGTGATGACCTACGATCCCGGTTCGCGGGGGGCCACGAGTTACTTCGAGGCCGCCCAGGAGATCGCGGAGCGAGGCGTCAAGGAGCCGGTGAGCCGGAATGCGTAGTGCGGAGATGTCGCTGGGAGGCATCGTATGAAGAACCGTCCCCGCGGCGGGCTGGGCCGAGGGCTCGGCGCCCTCATCCCCACCGGCCCGGTACCGGGCACCGAACCGGCTGCCGTCGAGCCGGAGCCGCCGGCCGGCGCCGCGTCTCCGTCGGCCCCGGTTGCCGGCGCGACCGCTGCCATCACCGGTGGCGTCGGAAGCGCCCCGCCTCCGCCGGCCGAGCCCGAGTCTCATCTGAGCCCGGTACCCGGCGCCCGCTTCGCGGAGATCCCGGTCGACTCGATCGTGCCGAACCCGAAGCAGCCCCGGCACGTCTTCGACGAGGAGGCACTGGAGGAGCTGAAGACCTCGATCCAGGAGGTCGGCTTCCTCCAGCCGATCGTGGTTCGCCAGCTCGACCCCGAGAAGTTCGAACTCGTGATGGGTGAGCGGCGCTGGCGTGCCGCCCAGGCGGTAGGCCGGGAGACCATCCCCGCCATCGTCCGGGACACCAAGGACGACGCGATGCTCCGCGACGCGCTGCTGGAGAACATCCACCGCGCGAACCTCAACCCGCTCGAAGAGGCGGCGGCGTACCAGCAACTGCTGGAGGAGTTCGGCGCCACGCACGAGGAACTGGCCCGGCGGATCGGCCGTAGCCGCCCGCAGATCTCCAACACCATCCGGCTGATGAACCTGCCGCCCGCCGTGCAGCGCCGGGTCGCCGCTGGCGTTCTCTCCGCCGGCCACGCCCGGGCCTTGCTCAGCCTGGACAACGCGGAGGCACAGGAGGCGCTGGCGGAGCGGATCGTCCGCGAGGGCATCACCGTACGCGGCGCCGAGGAACTCGTGCACCTGGCGCTCGCCGAGGAACCGGCGAAGTCGGCCGCGGCCAAGCGCCGGCCGAAGCCGCACGCCCCAGCCCTTACCGATCTGGCGGACCGGCTCTCCGACCGGTTCGACACCCGGGTGAAGGTCGACATCGGCCGCAGCAAGGGCAAGATCACGATAGAGTTCGCCACCGTTGACGACCTGGAGCGGATCGTCGGGATCATCGGCATGGGCGAGGAGGGGCAGCCCGAGGCGTAGCCCGACTTCTCCGACTGTTGATCCGGCCGCACCGCCCGACGAGGCGGTGCGGCCGGATCTGTTACGGGGCCTGCTTGCTCTGCTGGCCGAGGCGTCGAAGTTTGGGCTCTCGCCAGCCCGTGAGCGGTCGCCGAGTCTCCCGCCCCTGCCGCCGTTTCACGTGAAACGGGGAGCCGTGGTCGAGCGATGCTTCGGTCGCCAGCCCTGAGTTCTGGCGACTGGCGACTGGCGACTGGCGACTGGCGTCAGGCGATGGCGGCGGCGGGGGCGTCAGGCGGCAGCTGGCAGCTGGCAAGCGTCAGGTGTCAGATGTCAGGCGGGCGGACGATTTGGCCTCTAGGCAAAGGCGAAGTACCGAGCGAGGAGCGGCCAGTCCAGCGGCGGAGATCGGCGGGCCAGAGCCTGAGGGGCGGAGCGTCCGTGGCGCGTCGAACGATGGGGCGCGGCGAGCGGAGCCCTGAAGCATGAGCCACGAGAGCGCCAGATCATGGAGTACGAGGCTTGAAGGGCGAGCCTTGAGGCGCGAACCGTGGCCGTGGACTCCTCAACCGGAGTGCCCGGCCCTGGCGTGAGAAGGTCCGACGGCTGTAGTCCGGATCAGTGCGCTCGCGTGGGGCAGCCCGATCTCACACATGCCGCCCTCGTACGAGCGACGCTCGACAGGCCGTGGCGAGCCGGACCACCGGGAGCGTGGCGGCGAAAACGAGCCCACCGGCATCCTGGTGAACCGACACCGCCGGCCTGGCCGCCCCATGCGCCGGTGCCACCCGGTGGACGGAGGGCGGACACTTCGGGGTTCGGCCCAGGAGAGCCGAGGCCGCAAGGCCGGTCCGCGCCGGTGCGGATCCGGCGGCGCGTCGCCGCCTTCGCCATGCGCGGACGTACATCAGAGCAGTGTCCGACGGTCCGAGCGATCGAGCCGGCGTGGATGAGACGGCTGAAGATTCGGCACCGGGTCGTCGCGCTGCCGAAACGACATCCGGCCCGAGGCTCATCCGCTCAGGGCAGTGGCTGACGAGGGCGAGCCGTTTCACGTGAAACAGCAGCCGCGTCGGCTTCGGTGAGGCCGGCCAACGATGACACGCGGGCTGGCGGCATGGCTGCAAGCCGTATCAGCCCAAGCCTCCATCCCGCCGACGCCGATGTGGCCCCGGTCGACGAGTGACCGTCTCGGCCGCTTCAGGAGCCGCCTCGCGATAGCTCGGTAGCCCGGCCCTCGACGAGAAGGAAGCAGCCCGGGCACGGCCGAGTCTGGGACAGCCGACAGCCGACAGCCGACAGCCGACAGCCGCCGAGCAAGAGGCGAATCACGGCCACCGCGCGTTTCACGTGAAACGAACACGAGGAGCCACCGCGACCCGGTGCGGATCCGTCGCCGGATCGTTTGAAGAACGGGCCCGGAGTCATCCCCGGTTATCCACAGCCGTTGTCCACAGGCCCGCTTCGTTTCACGTGAAACGAAGCGATGAAACCCTTGCTGAGCAGTGCATGACGCGCTGTGCTGGTGATCTCGGCAGCCTGTGGACAACGCGGTGGACAACCTGTGTGCGGCCAGCGGAACGGGTAGGGACAGGCGTCGCCAACTCGGTTAGGGTCAGCGTCGTGCCGGACACCCCTCCCTCAGTTCCCGACTTCACCCAGTGGCCGTCGTTCCCCTTCGAGGGCGATCTCCGCGTCAAGCAGCTCGACGAGCCCGTACCGTTCGAACCTCCCCGCCGTGGCGAGGCGGACCGGGAGTGCACCGCCTGCAACGCGCCCGACGAGGCGTACATCTGGGTCGGTGAGCGGTGGCGCGTACGCGCCATGGACCGGCCCACCGGCCTGCCGATGGTCCTGATCCTGGAGTCCCGCTCCCACCTGGATCTGGGCGACCTGCCGAATTTGCTCGCCGCCGAGCTGGGCGTGATGACCGTGCGCCTGGAGCGGGCCGTGCGCTCGCTCGACGGGGTGGCCCGGGTTCACGTGAACCGGTGGGGCGACGGGTCGGCGCACCTGCACCTGTGGTTCCTGGCCCGGCCGTACGGGCGACTGCAACTGCGGGGCACGTTCCTGTCGCTGTGGGACTCGATCCTGCCGCCGATCTCCGAGGAGCAGTGGCGGGAGAACCTGGCGATGGTGGCCGCGTGGCTCGCCGAGTTCGGTGGCCGTCCGTTGGCCGAGCCGCCGCGCATCCATTGGCAGGCACCGTCGACTCTCTCCCCGACCTCCCCAGCCAACACTCCTGAGGAGCCCGAGGAGGAGACCGTGTCGGTGATCGAGGCAGCGGACGAGATTCCGGAGTCCGACGCGGCAGCGGACCTCTCAGACCCCTCGGCGGGCCCGTCGGAGCCCGACCCGGAGTCGCAGGACGGTCCGGAGCCGGACGCCGCCCAGGATGCCAAGCCGAACACCGCCCCGGACGGCGAAGACGCGGACGACCGGGAGAACACGCCGGACGACCGGCCGGGCCGGGCGCGTACCCCGGAGAGCTGAGCTCAGCGCCGGCGGGCGGCGGCCCGGGTCACGAGCGTGCCCAGGACCCGGCCGAAGTCCAGCCCGGCCGCCTGGATCGCCAGCGGCAGGAGCGACGTCTCGGTCATGCCCGGCGAGACGTTCACCTCCAGCACGTGCGGCTCGCCCTCGGCATCGACGATCAGGTCGACCCGGGACAGGTCGCGCAGGCCGAGCGCGGTGTGTGCGGCGAGCGCCACCTCGGTCACCCGGGCGGTGGTCGCGGCGTCGAGCCGGGCGGGCGCGTGCCAGGTCGTGCGCCCGGCGGTGTAGCGGGCCGCGTAGTCGTAGACGCCGTTGCGCGGCACGATCTCGACCGGGGGCAGGGCCTGCGGGCCCTCGCCGAGGTCGAGCACGGAGACGGCCACGTCCATTCCGGGGACGTAGCGCTCCACGAGCGCCGTCTGGTCGTACGCGAAACAACCCACCATCGCGGCCGGCAGCGACGCCGCCTCCCGGACCACGGCGGCGCCCAGTCCGGAACCGCCCTGCGCGGGCTTGACCATCAGCGGCAGCCCGAGTCGCTCGACGATCCGGTCCAGGACGGCCACCGCGCCCAGCTCGGAGAAGCGGTCGTGCGGCAGCGCCACCCAGTCGGGGGTGGGGATGCCCGCCTCGCGCAGCACCGCCTTCGCCGACGGCTTGTCCCAGGCGAGCCGGGACGAGCGGGCGTCGCAGCCGACGTAGGGCGCGTCAAAGAGGTCGAGTACGCCGCGCAGGGAGCCGTCCTCGCCGGTGGCGCCGTGCAGGGCGATCACCACCGCGTCCGGCGGGTCGGCGGTCAGGGCGGGCAGCAGCGCCACGTCGGCGTCGCGCAGTTCCGCCTGCACGCCCACCGCGCGCAGCGCGTCGAGGACCCGGCGGCCGGAGCGCAGCGAGACGTCCCGCTCGTAGGAGAGGCCACCCGCGAGCACGAGCACGTGCAGCTCGTCGACGGCGGATCCGGTCACGGGAGAGGGTGCGGCGGTGCTGTCGGACATGCGGGCATCATGCCAAGTCGGGGCCGGGCGCGTCCGAGCCGCCCTGGCGACGGCGGGGGCCGGCGGTGCCGACCGCGCCGAAGACCTTGCGCATGGCGATCTCCTGCTCCATCACCCCGGCGAGCCGTCGGACGCCCTCGCGGATCCGCTCCGGCGTCGGGAAGGAGAAGTTGAGCCGCATGTTGCCGGTGCCGGTGCCGTCGGCGTAGAAGCCGGTCCCCGGCACGTAGGCGACGCGGGCGGCCACGGCGCGCGGCATCATCGCCTTGGCGTCGAGGCCGTCGGGCAGCGTCGCCCAGACGAACAGGCCGCCCTGCGGCCTGGTCCAGGTGGTGCCCTCCGGCATGAGGTCGGCCATCGCGTCGAGCAGCGCGTCCCGGCGCTCGCGGTAGACCTCGCGGTAGACCTTGAGCTGCTGCCGCCAGGGCATGGTGCCGAGGTACGTCGAGACGGCCGCCTGCGCGTAGGCACTCGGGCAGAGGATCTGCGCCTCGCTGGCGATGACCAGCTTGTCGCGGACCGCGTGCGGCGCCAGGATCCAGCCCACCCGCAGGCCCGGCGCGAACGTCTTGGAGAACGTGCTCAGGTAGAAGACGCCGTCGCGGCGGCGGGCCCGCAGCGGGGCGGGCGCCTCACCCTCGAAACCGAGCTGACCGTACGGGTCGTCCTCCACCACGAGCAGTCCGGCGCGTTCGCAGATGTCGAGCACCCGTTCGCGCCGTTCCTCGCTCAGCGTTACACCGGCGGGGTTCTGGTAGGTGGGGATCGTGTAGAGGAACTTCACCCGCCGCCCGGCGCGGGCCAGGTCGGCGATGGCCGTCTCCAGCGCCTCCGGGATGAGCCCCTCGTCGTCCATCGGCACGTGGGCCACCTGGGCCTGGGCGGCCTGGAACACCCCGAGCGCGCCGACGTACGTCGGGCCCTCGGCGAGCACCACGTCACCCGGGTCCAGGAAGAGGCGGGC
The DNA here is from genome assembly GCF_040652815.1 of Micromonospora sp. NPDC048169. Lineage (NCBI taxonomy): Bacteria > Bacillati > Actinomycetota > Actinomycetes > Micromonosporales > Micromonosporaceae > Micromonospora > Micromonospora sp. NPDC048169. Next base: position 194,602 of record NZ_JBEZMS010000003.1, on the reverse strand, counting down.
CACCAGGTCGAGGGCCTGCTGGCCGCCGACAGTGACCACCACGTCCTCCGGTGAGGCGCCGCAGGAGGCGTCGATCCCGGACAGCGACATCACCTCGCAGATCCGCTCGCGCAGTTCGAGGGTGCCCTGGCCGATGCCGTACTGGAGGGTGGTGGAGCCGTGCTCGGAGCCGAGCCGGCCGAGCATCTCGCCGACCGCGTCCAGCGGCAGCGCCGCGATGTAGGGGGCCCCACCGGCGAGCGAGACGACCTCCGGCCGGCTGGCCACCGCGAAGAGTGCCCGGATCTCCGAGGCGGTCATCCCACGGACACGCCGGGCGTACCGGTCGGTGTAGTCGTCGAGCGTCGTGCCGGTCATGGACATCACCTCGATCGGGTGTCGGCGGGGCTGCCGCCCGGTGTGGTACCCGCGATGCCGACATCCATTGGCGGCGGGGGCCGTTTGTCGATCGTAGTCCCCGGTGACGGCAGCGGCACCGGCCGTGTGGACACGTCCACATCCCGGACCGTCGATCGGCCGTCCGGGTGGGCGTTCGCGCGTTCCCTCCCGTCCCGCCGGACAGACGCGTACGATCGCTCGTCGGGAGTAGGAGGGCGCGGGACTCACCGGCGCTCCGAGCCTAGTGGTGGGGTGCGCTCATGTCGCGACGTCTGGTCAGCCTGACCCTGGACACGCTGGAGGACCTGCCTCGATCCTGCCGGCAGTGCGTCTACTGGGAGCTGGATCCGGTCTCCGCCGAGCGGGCCTGCGCCGCGGGCGACCCGGGCCTGGAGAAGGAGGCGTGGGTCTCCCAGACGCTGCTGGAGTGGGGCTCCTGCGGCAAGCTCGTCTACGTCGACGGCATGCCGGCCGGTTTCGTCATGTACGCCCCGCCCGCGTACGTTCCGCGCTCGATGGCGTTTCCCACCTCGCCGGTCTCGGCGGACGCGGCGCTGCTGATGACGGCGCACGTGGTGCCCGCCTTCGCCGACGGCGGCCTGGGCCGGATGCTGGTGCAGGGCGTGGCCCGCGACCTGACCAAGCGCGGCATCAAGGCGATCGAGGCGTTCGGCGACGCCAAGTTCGGCGACGACGCGGACGACCCGGCCCGCGCCTGTGTGGCACCCGCCGACTTCTTCCTCTCGGTGGGCTTCAAGACGGTCCGGCCGCACCCGCGCTACCCCCGCCTGCGGCTGGAGTTGCGTACGGCGCTGAGCTGGAAGTCGGACGTCGAGTACGCGCTGGAGAAGCTGCTCGGCTCGATGAGCCCGGAGACGCTGCTGCGGCCGGTGCGCCCGGCACCCGCCACCCGCTCCACCGGCTGAGCCGCGGGTCAGTCGACGATGTTGCCGGCGGCGACGATCGCCCGCAGTTCGCTCACGTCGATCGAGCCGGTCGGCACGTCCCGCTCGATTGGCAGGTACATCCGCTGCACGCCGGCCACGATGGCTTCGACCACCCGGTCCCGGAAGCGCGGTTCGACGAGCCGTGCCCGGTCGTCAGGTGAGGTGAGGTAGCCGACCTCGACGCGTACCGCTGGCATCCGGGTGAGCCGGAGCAGCTCCCATGCCTTGGCGTGGGTACGGCAGTCACGCAGCCCGGTGCGGGCCACGATCTCCCGCTGCACGAGCCCGGCCAGGCGTTCACCGGTCGCCGAGGTGACGCCGTTGTCGGTGCCGTAGTGGTAGGTGGCCACCCCCTCGGCCTCCGGGTTGGCGTGCCCGTCGGTGTGCAGGGAGATGAACACGTCGGCACCGAGGGAGTTGGCGAGCTGGGCCCGGTCCGCGTCCGGCAGGCAGTCGCCGGGCGACGGGCCCCGGGTGAGCTGCACGCGTACGCCGGCGGCGGCGAGCCGCCCCTCCAGCCGGCTGGCCAGGTCGTGGACGAGGTCCGCCTCGGTCCAGCGCAGCGTGCCGTCGGGCACCACCACACCCGGGTCGGTGCCCCCGTGCCCCGGGTCGATCACCACGGTCCGCCCGACGAGCGCCGGCCCGGCCTGCCGGATGGCGTCGGACTCGCGCAGCCACTGCGGGCGTCCGCCGACCACCTTGCGGCCGAGGCGGCGCAACGCGTTGACGGTGTGCGGCCCGCACGAGCCGTCCGGTTTCAGGCCCATCTCCCGCTGGAACTGCGCCACCGCGCGGGAGGTGCGGATGCCGTAGATGGCGTCGGCGCGGCCCACGTCGTACCCCATCTCCAGCAGGCGTTCCTGGAGCGAGCGGACGTCCTCGCCGGTCAGCGGCTCGGGCACGGCGTGATACAGGGCACGGGCACCGAACCGCCAGCGGGCCGCGTCGAGCGCCCGCCAGGTCTCGGCGCCGACCCGCCCGTCGACGCTGAGGCCCCGGGACTGCTGGAAGGCCCGTACCGCGCGTTCGGTCTGGGCGTCGTAGTCGTCGCCCGCCGCCTCGGCGGGAAGCAGCTCCAGGCCGGCGAGGACGGTACGGATCTCGGCCACCGCCGGTCCCTGGTCACCGGGTCGGATCGGACGCACGACGACCCCCTCTGCACGGACGTTGGCGGACCGGAACTCCGACGGATGCTTACGGAGCGTACCGTGGCCGATACCCGACGGGTTCGTGTTCATGCAGGTCAGAAGCGCCGGAACCCCCGTCACCGGGTGGGGTGACGGGGGTTCCGGAGGGGTCGGTACGGCTCAGAGCGCCGACTCGATGAGCTTGACCAGCTCGCCCTTCGGCTTGGCGCCGGCGATCGACTGCACCGGCTGGCCGTTCTTGAAGATGGTCAGCGTCGGCACCGACATCACCCGGTAGGCGCGGGCCGTCTCCGGGTTCTCGTCGATGTTCAGCTTGACGATGGTGACCTGGTCCTTCATCTCACCCGCGATCTCCTCCAGCAGCGGCGAGACCTTGCGGCAGGGGCCGCACCACTCCGCCCAGAAGTCGACCAGGACCGGCTTCTCGGACTGCAGCACGTCGCTGACGAAGCTGGCGTCCGTGACCGCCTTGGTTGCTCCCACTATGAACTCTCCTCCTCCGAACCTTGAACCCTCAGCCCTGGATGGTGGCGATGAACCGCTCGGCGTCCAGCGCGGCGGCGCAGCCGGTGCCGGCCGCCGTGATGGCCTGCCGGTAGGTGTGGTCGACCACGTCGCCCGCCGCGAACACGCCGGGCACGCTGGTACGGGTGCTGGGGGCCTGCACCTTCACGTATCCCTCGTCGTCCAGCTCCACCTGGTCGCGGAACAGCTCGCTGCGCGGGTCGTGCCCGATCGCCACGAACACACCCGTGACGTCGAGCACCTTGCTCTCGCCGGTGTGCACGTTGCGCACCCGTACGCCGTTGACCTTGCCGTCGTCGCCGAGGATCTCCTCGACCACGGAGTTCCACTCGACCTTGATCTTCTCGTTGCCCAGCGCCCGGTCGGCCATGATCTTGCTGGCGCGGAACGAGTCACGGCGGTGGATGATCGTCACCGACTCGGCGAACCGGGTGAGGAAGCTCGCCTCCTCCATCGCCGAGTCGCCGCCGCCGACCACCACGATGTGCTGGTTGCGGAAGAAGAAGCCGTCACAGGTGGCGCAGGACGACACGCCGTGGCCCAGGTATTCCTGCTCGCCCGGCACGCCCAGCGGACGCCAGGCCGAGCCGGTGGAGAGGATCACGGCGCGGGCCCGGTAGGCGGTCTCGCCCACCCAGACGGTGCTCACCGCGTCGGAGCCGATCTCGCCGGTGTCCTTCAGCTCGACCCGGGTCACGTCGTCGGTGAGGAACTCGGCGCCGAAACGCTCGGCCTGCTTGCGCATGTTGTCCATCAGCTCGGGGCCGAGGATGCCGTCGGCGAAACCGGGGAAGTTCTCCACCTCGGTGGTGGTCATCAGCGCGCCACCCGACTGCACGCCTTCGATCACCAGCGGCTTCAGGTTCGCACGCGCGGCGTAGACCGCCGCGGTGTAGCCGGCCGGACCGGAGCCGATGATGATCAGGTTGCGGACCTCGTCCACTGCCGTCTCCCGATGTGTGTGTTCGTCACCGGCCGCACCGATGTCGATCCCGGATGCCGACCGCTCAGGGGCGCCGGCGCCTGACTTGCAGAACGTCATCGTACGAAGCGGGGATTCCCGAGCCGGTCATCCGGTGGGTCAGGTCACGTGGCGGGACAAGCGTCGTGACCGCGTCCTCACCCTACCCGCGTCCGGAACCGGGTGTCCGCGCCGGACCCGGGTACCCCGCACTCCGGCCCGCTCACCCAGCCCCAGCGGGCACCACTCGCGTCCGCGAACGTCACCACGAGCGCCGGAGCGCCACCGAACCGGGCGTAGTCGACCATGTCCACGCTCAGCGGCGTGGCGCCGTGCTCGGTCCCGATCGCGGTGAGGCACGCGGCCAGTGTCTCGGGCCGGACCAGCCGGTCCAGCCCGCCGAGGACGCTGAGGCGCTGATCGTCGCGGGACAGGGGCGTCTCCGCGCCGTCCTTCGCCGCGCCGGACGGCCCGGCCATGTCCCCCGGCATCGACTTCGCCAGGGCGGGCACACGGCCGGCGGCGAGGCGTTCCGGCGTCCAGTCGGTGTCGCTGCGCACTGCCGGCCCGGTGGTCCGGTACGGCGCGGCAGCCATCGGCGCTGCCTCCCCGCCGGCCCGGTCGGCCGCACCGCCGTCGCCCGGGCCCGCCAGCCGGCCGACACCGAGTCCCACCGCCGCGACCGAGGCCGCCGCCAGGGCCACCGGCCCGGCGATGCGGGCCCAGCGCCGGGGACGACGGCCGGGACCGCCGGGCCGGCCGGTACGGGGGGCCGTGCCGGGTGGCCGGCTCGTGCCGCCGGACTGCGCCGGCACGACCGGCGTACCCTCACGCAGCGCCGGTCCGGCCCCGGAGAGCGCCGCCGTGATCCGGTCGGTCACCGCCTGTGGCATCTCCGGCGCGGGGGCCGCGGCCCAGCCGGCCAGGTCGGCGCGGACCAGGTCGACCGCGTCGGCGAGATTCTCGTACGCGGCCCGCCAGGCCGGGTCCTGCTCGACCAGCCGCGCCACGGTGGCCTGCTCGGGGGTGCCGTCCAGCGCCCCGCCGAGGTAGTCGGCGAGCAGGTCGTGATCGACCTCGCTGAACTCCCGGGAAGTCACGGCTCCTCCTGGCTGACGGCCTGACGGGAAGCTCCCGACGAGGATCCGACGCCCTCGGAACGCCGACGGTTCCCGGGAGTGAGCCGCGGCACGTCACCGGCCGGAGCGTCGGTGCCGGTCCGCAGGTGCCCGAGCAGCACGGCGAGACGTGCCCGGCCCCTGGCGCACCGGCTCTTGACGGTGCCCTCCGCGACCCCGAGCACGGCGGCGGCCTCGGCAACCGGGTAGCCCTGCACGTCGACCAGGACCAACGCGGCCCGCTGTTCCGCGGGCAGTGCGGCGAGCGCCTGCCGGACCACGAGCGCGGTGTCGTGGTCGCGGGCCGGCGCGGCCGGTTCCGGACCGCCGGTGTGCCGGCCCGGCTCGCCGTCGGTGTGCACACCGTCGGGCAGCGGGACGGTGGCGTGGGTCTGACGCCGCCGGATCCGGTCCAGGCAGGCGTTCACCACGATGCGGTGCAGCCAGGTGGTGACCGCCGAGTCGCCCCGGAACCGGGCCGCCGCGCGGTGCGCCGACAGCATGGCGTCCTGGAGGGCGTCGGCGGCCTCCTCGCGGTCGCCGATGGTCCGCAGCGCGACCGCCCAGAGCCGGTCCCGGTGCCGCTGGAACAGCTCGGTGAAGGCGGTCCGGTCCCCGGCCGCGTGCGCCCGCAGCAGCTCCAGGTCGGAGCGGCCGGGCTGCGCGCCGTCGCGTTCCGCCATCACCACGTCCGGCGGTGGTGGCGCGGCGGGGACGGCGGCCGGGTCACGAGCCCTGGACCACGATCTCCTGGACGCCGAGCTTCCAGCCGTTGCCGTCTTCCTTCTTCGGCAGCTTGGTGATCCAGAACAGCAGGTACTGGTACTTCTGGTCCGGCTCGAAGGCGTTGAAGATCATTTTCGTGCCGCCGTCCTCGTTCGGCGGCCCGATCAGCGTCGAGTAGGCGTTGATGAGCTGCTTGTCGCCGGCGGAGCTGGACGGGAAGTCGCCGCGGGCGCCGGTGCGCAGCTCGACCGTGGCTCCGGTGGCCGAGAGCGTGGCCTCCAGCTGCTTGACCGAGTGCGGGGCGCCCAGGTCGATCCAGACACCCATGCCCTTCTTGACCCCGCTGAACTTGCCGCTGTCGCGGTAGCTGTTGGTCTCCCAGCCCTCGTCGTCGTCCCCGTCGATGACCTTTTCGGCGTTGCGCACCTCGGCGCGGTCGCCGTCCGGGTCGATGATCCGTACGTCCTGGATGGTGAGCTTGCGGACCTGCGCGGCGGGTTCGGCCCCGCCGCCGGTGGCGGGCGCGCTGTTCGACGGCTGGGCGACCGGCTCCTTGTCGCCGTCGTCGCCACCGAGCGCGTTGATGCCGATGAGCAGCCCGACCAGGGCCACCGCCAGCAGACCGGCGATGCCGATGGCGACCTTGCGCCCGCCGGCGGCGGCCAGCGGGGAGGGCTCCTCGCCGGGTTCGGCGGTGAAGCGCAGCGGGCCGGCCTGCTCCAGGAACTGCTCGTCGGCAGGGATGTCGAGCCGGCTCAGCTCGGCGGCCAGCACGTCCGACGACGGCGGGGGGATCTCCGGGTCGAGCAGGTCCATGGTGAGGTCGTCGAGGTAGGCCGGCACCCCGGCGCGCATCTGCCGGGGCGCGGCGATGGAGCCGCCGGCGTCCCGGACGGCGTCCGGCAGGGCGGCGCGGCCGTGCCCGGCGGTGGCGCCGTGCAGCGGGGCCTCGCCGTGCGGCCAGTGCCCGGTCAGGGCGAAGTAGAGCACCCCGCCGACCGCGCGCAGGTCGTTCTCCTGGCTGTCCGCCCCGTCGGTACGCGCGTCGGCGAGCACCACCCGGCCGTCGTCGCTGATCATCACGGTGCCGGGGTGCAGGTTGCCGTGCACCATCCCGGTGGCGTGCACGGCGGCGAGGGCGCTGGCGACGGCGTTGCCGATCGCGGTGGCCCGCGCCGGATCGAGCGGCCCGTCGGCGGCGACCAGCTCGCGCAGCGACTGCCCGTCGACCCACTCGCGGACCACGTAGGCCCGGTCGTCCTCGTCGATCGCGTCGTAGACGCCGACCAGGTTGGGGTGGATGACGCGGCTCGCGGCGACGGCGGCCTGGAGCATCTCGGTGGCGGAGTCGCCACCCGGGTAGCGGAGAACCACGGCGACGGGACGGCGCAACACCACGTCGACACCGCGCCAGACCAGCCGGCCCGCGCTGTCGTTGTTGATGTGCTCGACCAGCTCGTACCGCTCGGCGAGCAGCTCACCGACCGTGGGAGCACCGAGGGTCACGTCCGCAGGAGTGGTCTCCTCCGCTTCCTGACCCTCGCCGACCTGGGTCACCCGTCCTCCCTCGGTGATCGCGTCGATCGATGGACCCGTGCTGCTGGGCATGTGGCTTCCCGCTCTGCCTTTGGTGGAACGGCCGGCGGTCTCGACGCCGCGTCGATCCCGGTCGTACCCGTCGAGAGCGACCTTACCCGGGATGCCCGGTTCTCCGACATGTCATCTTCCCGCTGTGACCGGCCGGAAGGCCAGTCGCCACGGGCCCCGGCCGGGTCACCCGCCCACCCGGCGGGCGAGCCGGACACGCACCGCCAATCTAGAGGTTGACGGCAACGAGGCGGCACAGGGGCGTACTGGTGCGGCGGCGGACTGGTTTTCCCCGCCCCGGCCTGCGCTCCCTCGTCCGTACGGTTGGTTGTCCACAGGCCGAGAGGCCCAGTGGACGGGGGAATTCCGAGTTATCCACAGCCGTATCCCCAGGCTGGTGATCCTCGTTCACCGTCGGTCACCGGAGACGTCAACGACCGAGGCGGCGCCGGACCATCCCGACCACCTCGGTGATCTCGCCGATCCGCAGCACCATGGCGAGTCCGAGATAGGTCGCGCCGATCGCCGCGCCGCCGATCACCAACTGCACCGCGGCGGCGAGCCAGCTCAGGTTCGCCGGGTCGCCGGGGAGCACCGCGACCACGAGCAGGCCGACGACCGCCGCGCCGAGGGCAGCCACGACCACCCGGCCGAGCGTCCGCATGATCCCGCCCAGCCCGATCCGGCCGACCCGGGGCCGCAGCAGCATCGCCGAGATGATCGCCGCCGCCAGGTACGACACGGCGTTGCCCAGCATCATCCCGGCCGCCGCGAACGTGTTCGAGAAGAGCAGGAACAGGCCAACCTGGAGCAGAACTCGCAGGATCACCACCGGGATGTTGACCAGAGCCGGGGTGCGGGTGTCCGGCAGCGCGTAGAACGCGAAGGTGAAGAGCTGACTGACCGCGAACGGCACCAGGCCGAGCGCCGCCACCAGCAGCACAGTCGAGGTGGCCACCGCGTTGTCGCCGGTGAACGCGCCGTACCGGAAGACCACCACCGAGATCGGGGCGGCCAGCACCGCGTAGCAGACCGCGATGGGTGCGAGCACCGCGCTGACCATCCGGGTGCCGCGGGACAGGTCGGCGGTGACGTCGCCGAACCGGTTCTCGGCGGCGGCGGCGCTCATCCGGGGCATCAGCGCGGTGATGATCGAGACCGCGATGATGCCGTGCGCCATCATCAGCAGCAGGAAGACGTTGTTGTAGATCAGCAGGCCGGCGTTGTCGCCGCCGGCCGCCCGGGTGAGCAGGTTGACCACCACGAAGAGGCCGAGTTGGTTGACCCCGACGTAGCAGAACATCCAGCCGCCGAGCCGGGCCAGCTCGCTCAGGCCGAGGGCGCGGAAGTCGAACCGCCACTTCCACCGGAAGCCGACCTTGCGCAGCGCGGGCAGCAGGCCGGCGGTCTGGACCGCGACGCCGAGCAGCGTGCCACCGCCGATGAGCAGGATCCGGTCCCAGCCCATCTCGCCGGGCTCGATGATCTTGGCGCCGAAGACCGCGATGTAGAGCCCGCAGACGCCGATCACCACGAGGTTGTTCAGGATCGGTGCCCACATCGGGGCGGCGAAGTGCCCGCGCGTGTTCAGCACCGCGGCGATCAGCGCGCTCACGCCGGTGAAGAACAGCATCGGCAACATCAGGTACGACAGGCCGGTGACGAGGTTCTGATAGTTGTCGTCCTTGCCGCCCGCGTAGATGGCGGTCAGCACCGGTGCGCCGATCATCGCGATCAGCGCGACGGCGGCGAGGGCCAGCACGGCCAGCGTGAGCAGCCGCTGGGAGTACGCCTCACCCCGGTCGGGGTCCGACTTGCGCCGCCGGACCAGCACCGGGATCAGCACGCTGGTGAGCACGCCGCCGAGCAGGAACTCGTAGACCTGGTTCGGCAGGAAGATGGCGGTGGTGAAGGCGTCACCGACCAGCGCGCCACCGAGCGCCGCGCCGATCATCAGGTTGCGGATGAAGCCGGTGCCGCGGCTGACCAGGCTGCCGATCGCCATCACCGCGCTGTTCGCCGCGGCACTGGTCTCGGCGACCACCTCCTGTGGCGGCGCGACGGCCTCGGCGCCGGGCTGGTTCAGCGGCTCGGCCGAGATGAAGGTGGCGCCGTCGTCCGGCGGCAGGCCGCCGCCGTGCGCGTTCGCGCTGCGGTAGAGCCCGCCGCTCATCTGCCAGCCTCCAAGGGGTACGTGGCGACCGGGCCCGGCCGGCCCCGCCCAACCGGAACCTTAGTCAACCCGGGCCCGTTACCCGCGCCCGGCGCGGTCGATCCACCCCCGGCCCGATAGGCTGGCGATCCCATGTCCGAAGCCTCCGCCTCCCACGCCGCCGATCGCCGCGAGCTGACCGCCGCGCAGCGCAACGCCGTCGCCGAACTGCTCCGAGTCTCACCGGTCGCCGACGAGCTGGGCCGGCGCTTCGCCCGGGCCGGTCACGAACTGCACCTGGTGGGCGGATCCGTCCGCGACGCGCTGCTCGGCCGCCTCGGCAACGACCTCGACTTCTGCACCGACGCCCACCCCGACGAGACGATCAAGGTGATCCGCGGCTGGGCGGAGTCGATCTGGGAGACCGGACGCGAGTTCGGCACCATCGCCTGCCAGCGCGACGGCCTCAACCTGGAGATCACCACGTTCCGGGCGGAGGTCTACGACCAGGTCAGCCGCAACCCGGTGGTGCAGTACGGCACCAGCCTCACCGAAGACCTCAAGCGTCGCGACTTCACTGTCAACGCGATGGCGGTCAGCCTTCCCGATCACCGGTTCACCGACCCGTACGGCGGGCTCGCCGACCTGGCCGCGAAGATCATTCGTACCCCCGGGACGCCGCAGGAGTCGTTCCGCGACGACCCCCTGCGGATGCTGCGCGCGGCCCGGTTCGCCGCCCAGCTCCGCTTCGCCGTCCACCCGGACGTCCGCGCGGCGATGGCCGAGATGGCCGGCGACCTGGACCGGATCACCGCCGAGCGGATCCGGGACGAGTTCACCAAGCTGCTCTGCGGTGCCGACCCGATCACCGGGCTGCGCCTGCTCGTCGACACCGGCCTGGCCGAGCGCTTCCTGCCGGAGCTGACCGGCCTGAAGCTCACCATCGACGAGCACGCCCAGCACAAGGACGTCTACGAGCACACGCTCACGGTGGTCAGCAACGCCATGTCGCTGGAGACCGACGGCTGCGACTTCGTGCTGCGGATGGCCGCTCTGATGCACGACATCGGCAAGCCGGCCACCAAGGCGGTCGGCGCGGACGGCCGGGTCAGCTTCCACCACCACGAGGTGGTCGGCGCCCGGCTGACCAAGAACCGGATGAAGGCGCTGCGCTACTCCAAGGAGATCACCTCCCAGGTGGTCAAGCTGGTCGGTCTGCACCTGCGCTTCTACGGGTACGGCCGGGGCGAGTGGACCGACTCGGCGGTGCGCCGGTACGTCACGGACGCCGGCGACCTGCTGTCCCGGCTGCACAAGCTGACCCGGTCCGACTGCACCACCCGCAACCGGCGCAAGGCCGCCCAGCTCGCGGCCGACTACGACGCGCTGGAGGAGCGGATCGCCCGGATCGCCGCCGAGGAGGACCTGGCCCGGGTCCGGCCCGACCTGGACGGCAACGCGATCATGGAGCTGCTCGGCGTACCGCCGGGGCCGGTGGTCGGCCGCGCCTGGCAGCACCTCAAGGAGCTGCGTCTGGAGCGCGGCCCGCTCGACCGCGACGAGGCCGAGGCGGAGCTGCTGCGCTGGGCGCGCGACGAGGGCATCACCGGCTGAACCACAGCACGACGCCCGCCGGCTCCCCGAGGGGAACCGGCGGGCGTCGTCGTGTCACTGGGTGACGGTGCTGCCGTCCACGGTGGCCTTGCCGTTGGGCTGCGCGCTGCTGCCCAGCCGCGCCAGCAGACCGGCCAGGTCGATGCCGGTCAGGTCGCTGCCGAGCTGGAGACCCTGGGCGACGTTGCCGGCCACGGACTTGGTCAGCGACGACGCGCCGTCGGTGGAGATCACTGTCATCTTGTCGATCGCGCCGATCGGGGCGCTGGCCGCGCCGACCACCTCGGGCAGCACCTTGACCAGCAGGTCCAGCACGGCTGCCTCGCCGTACGCGGCGAACGCCTCGGCCTTGCGGGCCATCGCGTCGGCCTCGGCCTGACCCTTCGCCAGGATGGCGGCCGCCTCGGCCTGGCCCTCCCGCTCGACCGCCTCGGCGATCGCGGAACGACGGCGCTGCTCCGCCTCGCCCTCCTTGGCGCCCTCGATCGCGTTCGCCTCGGCCAGCGCGGCCCGGCGGGCCCGCTCGCCCTCACCGGTGAGGCGGGCCTGCTCGGCGGAGGCCTGCGCGGCGGCGATGGTGGCCTGGCGCTGCGCGTCGGCGTTGAGCACCGCCGCGTTGCGGGCCGCCTCGGCCTCCTGCTCGACCTTGTACCGGGCGGCGTCGGCCGGCTTGCGGACCTCGGTGTCGAGCTGGCGCTGCTTCAGCTCGGCGTTGCGCTCGGCAACCTTCTGCTGCTCGGAGAGGATCGCCTGGTCCCGCTCGGCCTGCGCGAGCGGCCCGGCCGCGGCCGACTTCGCCTTCGCCGCGTCGATCTCGGCCTGGATGCCGGCCTGCTTGAGCGACAGGTTCCGGTTCGCCTCGGCGATCGCCTCCTCGGCGAGCAGCCGCTCCTGCTCGGCCTGCTGGCGGGCCCGCGCCTCGGCGATGGCCGCGTCCTTGAGCACCCGGGCGGCCTCCGGCCGGCCCAGGTCCTGGAGGTAGGAGCCCTCGGCCAGGATGTCCTGGAGCTGGAACGTGTCGAGCACCAGACCCTGGTTGGTCATCGAGTGCTCGGCCTCCTCGGCCACCGCGCTGGCGAATGCCGCCCGGTCCCGGATGATCTCCTCGACGGTGAGCCGCCCGACGATCGAGCGGAGCGCGCCGGCGAGCACCTCGCGGGTGAAGTTGTCGATCTCCTCCTGCTGGTTCAGGAAGCGCTGGGCGGCGGCACGGATCGCGTCCTCGGTGCCACCCACCTTGACGATCGCGACGCCGTGCAGCTCGGTGCGGATGCCCTGCTTGCTCACCGCGCCGCGGATGCTGACGTCGATCCGGCGGCTGGACAGGTCGAGCGACTGGAGCTTCTGCACCACCGGCAGGACGAACACCGAGGCGCCGAGCACGACCTTCTGCCCGGACATGTCGGTGGCCCGGCCGCCGTCGGCGGTCTGGGTGGTGCGGCCCTTGCGGCCGGTGACGATGAACGCCTGGTTCGGCCCGGCCACCTTGATCCGGGACAACACGAAGAGGACGAGGACGACGGCGAGGAGGACCGCGCCGCCGATGGCGACGAGCAGGGGCATGGATGATCCCGTCTGTGTGGTGGTGTCAGTAGGTCTCGACGTGCACGCTGGTCTCGCTCAGTGCTTCGACCACGAAGATCTGGGCGCCGACCGGGATCGCCTGGTCGGCACGGGCGTTGAGTTTCACCGGCTGGCCGGCGAGGCGTACCCGCACCTCCCCGTAGCCGCCGCTGGGGATCGGCGTCACCACCAGCCCGATCGCGCCGGCGAGGTGGTCGCGGGTGGGGGTGGCGTCGGTGCGCATGTTGCGGGCCGCGCGGCTCAGCCGCGCCGCCAGCCACGCGGTGGGCACGGCGGCCAGCGCGCCGCCGGCCACCGCCGCCGCGATCATTCCGGGGGTACGTCCGCCGAGCAGCTCGTTGACGATCGCGCCGCCGAAACCGAACGCCCCGGTGAACCCGGCGGCCGCCTCCAGCGACACCGGCCCGTCGACGTCCGGCTGGCCGAGGTGGAGCACTCCCGAGCCGAGCAGGGCGAGGGTCAGCACGCCGACCCCGATCCCGCCGATGATCAGGAAGATGAGCGTCCCGGTGGCCATGACCTGCACAGTATCGACGCCGTGCAACATCGACTTCGCTCAGCGGTCGTCCGGTCCGCCTCCGGAGAGCCGGTCGCGGGGGATGTCGGCGTGGGCGGGACAATGGGTGGCATGCGCTGGACCGTGCTCGACTCGCCGATCGGGGAGTTCTCCGTCGGCACCGACGGCGACGCGGTGCGCGGCGCGCACTTCGGCCGGGTGGACGGGGCGGCCGACGACCCCGGCGACGCGGTGGCCCGGCTGGCGGTGGCGGAGCTGCGGGCGTACTTCGCCGGTGAGCTGACCGGGTTCACAGTGCCGGTGTCGGCCCCGCGCGGCTCGGAGTTCGAGCGCGCGGTCTGGCGGGAGATGACCCGCATCCCCTACGGCGAGACGAAGACCTACGGCGAGGTGGCGAAGGCGGTCGGCGATCCCGGCGGCGCCCGGGCGGTCGGGGTGGCCTGCAACCGCAATCCGGTGCCGGTGATCGTGCCCTGTCACCGGATCGTCGGCGCGGGCGGCAAGCTCGTCGGCTTCGGCGGGGGACTGCCGCGCAAGGTGACGCTGCTGGAGCTGGAGGCGTCCGTGGCGCTGCGGCGCGCCTGGTCCTGACGTACGAGAAGAAGGAAGGCCGGGTCCGCGCGGACCCGGCCTTCCTTCTTCTGCTTCTCGGCGCGTCAGCGCTCGATCTCGCCGGCGATGAACGCCTCGACGGCGGCGTGCGCGTCGTGGTCGGCGTACTGCTCCGGCGGGGACTTCATGAAGTACGAGGAGGCGGAGAGGATCGGGCCGCCGATCTTGCGGTCCAGCGCGATCTTCGCGGCGCGGACGGCGTCGATGATGACACCGGCCGAGTTCGGCGAGTCCCACACCTCGAGCTTCAGCTCCGCGTTGAGCGGGGTGTCACCGAAGGAGCGCCCCTCCAGGCGGATGTACGCCCACTTGCGGTCGTCCAGCCACGGCACGTGGTCGGACGGGCCGATGTGCACGTCGCTCTTCTGCATCTCGTGCGGGATCTGCGAGGTCACCGACTGGGTCTTCGAGATCTTCTTCGAGACCAGGCGGTTGCGCTCCAGCATGTTCATGAAGTCCATGTTGCCGCCGAAGTTGAGCTGGTACGTGCGCAGCAGCTCGACCCCGCGGTCCTCGAAGAGCTTCGCCAGGGCGCGGTGCACGATGGTGGCACCGACCTGGCTCTTGATGTCGTCGCCGACGATCGGCAGGCCGGCGTCGGTGAACTTCTTCGCCCACTCCGGGTCGGAGGCGATGAAGACCGGCAGGGCGTTCACGAACGCGCAGCCGGCGTCGATCGCGGCCTGGGCGTAGAACTTGTCGGCCTCCTCGGAACCCACCGGGAGGTAGGAGACGACCACGTCGACCTGGGCGTCGCGCAGCGCCTGCGCCACGTCGACCGGCTTGGCGTCCGACTCCTCGACGATTTCGCGGTAGTACTGGCCGAGACCGTCGAAGGTCGGGCCGCGCTGCACGGTGACGCCGGTCGGCGGCACGTCGCAGAGCTTGATCGTGTTGTTCTCGCTGGCGACGATCGCCTCCGCGAGGTCCATGCCCACCTTCTTGGCGTCCACGTCGAACGCCGCGACGAACTTCACGTCCGAGACGTGGTAGTCGCCGAAGGTGACGTGCATGAGACCCGGGACGCGGTCGTTCGGGTCGGCGTTCCGGTAGTACTCCACGCCCTGTACGAGGGACGAGGCGCAGTTACCCACACCGACGATGGCGACGCGGACGGAGCCCATAGCGTCTGCCTCCTTCTTCTTCATCACGGCCGCTCTTTCCTGGACGTTCCAGGCGTGGGCGGGCTGTCGTTGTCTCCTCGGCCACCGGCCGTCCCGGGTCGCGGGTCGGCGGGGGCCCGGCCGGAGCGCTCGTTGGCGATGAGCTCCTCCAGCCAGCGGACCTCGCGCTCACAGGCGTCGAGCCCGTGGCGTTGCAGTTCCAGGGTGTACGCGTCGAGCCGCTCGGCTGCCCGGCCGAGCACGTCACGAAGGCCTTCGCGACGCTCCTCGATCTTGCGGCGACGACCTTCCAGGATCCGGAGCCGGGTGGCCTGGTCGGTCCGGGCGAAGAACGCGAAGTGCACGCCGAAGCCCGTGTCGTCGTACGTCTCGGGTCCAGCCTGCGCTATGAGCTGGGCGAAGCGTTCCTTGCCCTCCGCGGTAATGGTGTAGACCACCCGACCGCGTCGGCTGGTCAGCGCGGGAACCTCCTCGGCGGTCGCGGGTGCCTCAGCGGCCTCGGTGATCCATCCGGCCGCCTGTAGCCGGCGCAGGGTCGGATAGAGCGAGCCGTAGCTGATCGCCGCCCGGATGGCCCCGAGTTTGGCGGTCAGCTCCTTGCGCAGCTCGTAGCCGTGCATCGGCGCCTCCTGCAGGAGGCCGAGGATGGCGAGCTCGAGCACGGGCCGTCCCCTCTTTCCCCCCTGCGCGGACCACTAACCACCGCGATGTATCGGACCGATACATCGCACGTTAGCGGAGAGGTGAGGGTGGGGCAAACCCCCTGCTTACGCGACGCGGCCGTCACACCTCGTGACCATGGTCGCCTGGGTTCGCCGGAGCGCGTACCCTTTGCCGCATGCGTACGCAGCGCCAGGTCGTCGACTACTCGCTTCAGAAGCGGGCTGTGCTGCGTGAACTGCTCGCCGGGCGGGTCGGCACGTACGACGTCTGCGACGCCTCGCCGTACCTGAAGAACGCTGCTCGTTTCCACGGCGAGCCGACCGACCACCGCTGCCCGATCTGCCGCAGCGAGAACCTGATCCACGTCCACTACATTTACGGTGACGAACTCAAGCAGTCGGCCGGCCAGGCGCGTACCCGGGCCGAGTTGCCCGTCCTGGCCATGACGCTGCGTGAGTTCCAGGTGTTCGTGGTGGAGGTCTGCCCCGGCTGTGACTGGAACCATCTCGTCGAGCAGTTCCTGCTCGGACGGGACGGTCTCACGGGCGAGGCGGAGGACGCGGACGACTCGGTCGCGGCCAACGGCTCCACCCCTCGGCGAAGGCGAGAGGCGCAACGGTGAACGCGGCTGTCCCGATCGCTGCCGGCCCATTCCCCGGGCGGCAGGAGCGACAGCCCTTAAGCGTAATTGGTCCGAATAGGTCGGATTTGGCGGGCGCGCGCCGGTATCACCGGCGGGTAGCGTCCCGTGTTCCAGCTCACGGCAACCCGGTGGCGGCGCCCCCGCGTCCCACCGCGACCGGCAGGGTGTGAGGAATGAACTACGGCGATCCCAGTTCTTCGCGTGCGCGAGCCCAGATCCCGGGCCCGGACGGCGACCCCGGTTCCGACAGGAGCCGGGGCGGGAACGGTTGGTCCGGCGCTGCGGACGGCGGCGCCTCGGCGCGAGCCTCCGTGACACCGTACGGCGCGGGCGGCCGGGCCCCGGTCGGCGGCGTCGCTCCGGCGCCACGCGGAGCGTCCGGATCGGCCTCGGTCGGCCGGGCCGGCGCGGGCCGCGCCTCGGTACCGGTGTCGCCGGCACCGGGCGGGCGCGCGGGCGCCGGTCGTGCGTCTGTGCCGGTCTCACCGGCCGCTCCGGCCGGGCGTGCCTCGGTGGGCGCGGCGAGCGTGGGCGCGGCCGCCGTCGGCGGGCGGGCAGGCGTGGGCGGGCGCGCGAGCGTCGGCGCCGCGGCGGTCGGAGGCCGTGCCCGGGTGCCCGGCCCCTCCGGTGGCGGTCCCGGTGGTCCCGGTGGTCCGACCGGCCCCGGCCGGGGTGGCCGCGGTGAGGACCCGGCGCGCGCCAAGAAGCGCCGCCGGATCAACATCCTGATCGCCGGCTTCGCCGTGTTCATCATGCTCGCCGGCATCGGCGTGGTGAGCTTCACCTGGTACTCCACCAAGGTGGTGCTCCCGGAGGACACCATCCCGCCGCTGTCCACCACCATCTACGACTCGAGCGGCAAAGAGGCCATCGCCCGGATCGGCGACCAGAACCGGCAGCTCGTCACCATCGACCAGATCCCGGAGCACGTCCAGCACGCCGTCGCCGCGGCGGAGGACCGGAACTTCTACCGGCACTCCGGTGTGGACTACAAGGGCATCGCCCGGGCCGCGTGGAACAACCTCACCGGCGGCGACAAGCAGGGCGCCTCGACCATCACCCAGCAGTACGCGCGCAACGCGTTCGAGAACCTGAACCAGGACACGTACGGCCGCAAGGTGAAGGAGGCGATCCTCGCCTCCAAGCTGAACGACAAGTACGACAAGCGCGTGATCATGCAGCACTACCTGAACGTCATCTACTTCGGCCGCGGCGCGTACGGCATCCAGGCGGCGTCGCAGACGTACTTCAAGAAGAACGCCAAGGACCTGAACGTGGCCGAGGCCGCGGTGCTGGCCGCCCTGATCAAGCAGCCGGAGCCGAGCGCCACCCACCAGGGCTACGACCCGGCGATCAACCAGACGGCCGCGCTGGACCGGTGGAACTACGTGATCAACGGCATGATCACCGAGAAGTGGCTCGATGCGCCGAACATGCCGCCGCACCCCACCGAGTACCCGAAGAACATCGCGAAGCCGTCGAAGAACAGCGGCGGCGGATTCGGCATCGACACCCCGTACGGCAACGTCGTCAACTACGTTTCGCAGGAACTGCGCGAGATGAAGCTCTGCACCGACAACGAGGCCGAGGTGACCGAGAAGAAGCCGCTCTGCGCCAAGGCGCTGAGCCGGGGTGGTTACAAGATCACCACGACGATCAACAAGAAGATGCAGGAGGCGGCGCTCGCCGCGGCACAGCGGGCCAAGAAGGGCTCCGAACTCGCCGGCCAGCCGTCGAACCTGATGGCCGCCGTGGTGGCGATCGACCCGAAGACCGGGCGTGTGCTCGCCTACTACGGCGGCGACAACGGCACCGGCACCGACTACGCCGGGAAGAACGTGGACAACGGCGTCGTCAGCGGTGGCCACTCACCGGGCTCGAGCTTCAAGATCTACACGCTCGCCGCGGCGCTGAAGGAAGGCATCTCGATCAAGTCCCGCTGGAAGGGCTCGGCATTCACCCCGAAGGACACCAAGTTCAAGGTCAGCAACGCCGGCGCGGACAAGGTCTCCTGTGGTGACTCCTGCACGCTCGAACTGTCGACGCTCAAGTCGCTGAACGTGCCGTTCTACTACATCACCGAGAAGATCGGCCCGGACAAGGTGCTCGACATGGCCAAGCAGGCCGGCGTCACCACCATGTGGCAGACCGACACCAACCCGGCCAAGGCGCACGACCTGACCAAGGCGGACCCGAAGGACCTGGCGCCGTCGCCGTTCTTCCACGTTATCGGCTACGGCCAGTACCCGATCACCGTGCTCGACCACGCCAACGGCGTGGCCACCTTCGCCAACCAGGGCGTTTACCACAAGGCGCACTTCATTCGCAAGGTGGAGAAGCAGAATCCGGTCACCGGCAAGTGGGACACGGTCGGCGGGGAGAAGCTCAAGGGGCAACAGCGGATCGACAAGGACGTCGTCGCCGACGTGACGTCCGTGCTGAAGCAGTACCCGGGCCAGATCAACAAGCGCCTCGAAGAGGGCCGGCAGGTCGCCGAGAAGACCGGTACCTGGGAACTCAACGACAAGACGTCAAGCAACGGCGACGCCTGGATGATCGGCTACACACCGCAGCTCGCCACCGCCGTCTGGGTCGGCAACAAGGCCGACCGCAAGGCGATCAAATACAAGGACGGCCGGGACATCAGCGGTGCCCGGATGCCGGGTGACATCTTCCAGCGCTTCATGAACGACGCGCTCAAGGGCAAGGACAAGGAAGAGTTCCCGCCCGCGGCCAACGTCGGCGAGGACGACACCGGCAACGGCGAGGCCCCGGCGCCGCCCCCGAACGAGCCCGGCCAGCCTGGCCAGAACTGCGACCCGCTGGGCCTGTTCTGCCCCGGGGGCACGCCCGGCGGCGGCAACCCGGGCGGTGGCAACAACCCCGGCGGCGGGCTCCCCGGCGGCGGTGGACGTCCCGGCGGCGGCGGTGGCGGCGGCGGGCTGCTACCGAGCACTCCACCGGCACGACAGAACTGACGCGTACCACCCGACGGCGGCGGCCGGACCTCGGTCCGGCCGCCGCCGCGTTTCGCGTACCGGAATTTCTCCGCGCGCGACGGGACGGCGACCCCCGGTGTACGGCAGGATGCGTCTTCATGAGCACCCAGTCGCCCGCAGGCATCGATGAGCCCGGCGCGTCCGAGGCGGCGCCACGATCCGCAGAGACGGTCGACCACCCGTCCCGCTCGGACTGGTTCGTCCGCGGTGCCTCCGGTCTGATCGGCGGGCCACTCGGCGACCACGCCGCCGCCCTGGACCGGCCCGCCGACCGCGAGAGCCGGTTCTGGACCGCCGGCCGGATCGTGCTGGCGCTCGTCTGCCTCACGCTGGCCCTGCACTGGGTGCAGAAGTCGCCCTGCCAGGACGGCGCCTGGCAGAACAACGTCCAGTACACCCGGATGTGCTACACCGACGTGCTGGCGCTCTACTACGCCGAAGGGCTCAACGAGGGCAAGGTGCCCTACGCCGACCACCCGGTGGAGTACCCGGTGCTGACCGGCTACTTCATGGGCGCCCTCGGCCTGCCGGTGCACGCCCTCGGCAGCGACAACCCCGCCATCAACCAGGGTCAGTGGTTCTACAACCTGAACGCGCTGGTGCTCGGCGCGCTCGCCGTCGCCACCGTCGCCGTGATCCTCAGCCTGCGCCGACGACGACCCTGGGACGCCGCCCTGTTCGCGCTCTCCCCGGCGCTAGTGCTCACCGCCACCGTCAACTGGGACCTGCTCGCCATCGGCCTGGCCGCGTTCGGTCTGCTGGCCTGGGCACGCGCCCGACCCGACCGGTACGGGATGCTGCTGCCCGCAGTGGCCGGAGTCCTCATCGGACTGGGCGGTGCGGCGAAGATGTGGCCGCTGTTCCTCCTCGGGCCGATCCTGGTGCTCGCGTTGCGCGCCGGCAAGCTGCTGGCCGGGCTCGTCGCCACGACGACCGCCCTGGTGACGCTCGTGGCCGTGAACCTGCCGGTGGCGATCCCCTACCGGGAGAACTGGGAACGCTTCTTCGACCTGAACACCACGCGCCCGATCGACTGGGGCACGCTCTGGTACATCGGCCGCTACCTGGACGGCCGGATCAGCCCGTCCTCGCCCGGCGAACTCGGGCCGTTCGAGTGGCTGAACGCCAACATCCCCACCCTCAACTGGCTGTCGTACCTGCTCTTCGGACTGGCCTGCCTCGGCGTGGCCGGGCTGGCGCTGCTCGCGCCGCGCCGCCCTCGCCTGGCCCAGCTCGCCTTCCTGGTGGTCGCCGCGTTCCTCATCTTCAGCAAGGTGTGGTCCCAGCAGTTCGTGCTCTGGCTGCTGCCCCTCGCGGTGCTCGCCCGGCCGCGCTGGGGCGCGTTCCTGGCCTGGCAGATCGCCGAGGTCTGCTACTTCGCCGCGTTCTACGGCGAACTGCTCGGCACCGCCATGTCCCGGCCGGTCTTCCCCGAGGGCGTCTTCGTGCTGGCGTCGAGCCTGCGACTGATCACCGTCGTGGTGCTCTGCGGGTTCGTGATCCGGGACGTCCTGCGACCCGAACTGGACGTCGTCCGGCACACCTACGCCGACGACCCGGACGGCGGGGTGCTCGACGGCGCCCCCGACGCGCCCTGGCATCAGCGGTGGCGGGCGCGTGCCGCCGAACGATCCGACCAACCCGTCCCGGTGTGACCGAGACGGTCGTGTTCCGGTCTACAGCCGGAACACGACCGCCTCGCCGTGCTGCTCGCGGGTCACTCCCGGCGTGTCGACCGGCCGGTCGAGCATCCCCTCCCACGGGGTGCCCGCCAGTTCGTCGCGCAACACGACCACGTTCTTCACGCCGATCTGCCGCAGGTAGTCGACGCTCGCGTAGTCCGGGAAGCTCACAGTCGCCTCCCGGATCTGCGCCTGGGAGCGCGGCGTGAAGCCACTGCCGCCGTTGACCATCGGCTGGAACCGGTCGGTCGACCAGAGCATCACCGGCTGGTCCAGGTTCTGGCTGCTCGGCAGCACCAGCATCGGGCCGTCCACAGTGCGCAGCGCCGCCGGCTGCCGCGGCACCACCGGCTGCGGCGTGGCGTTCAGCCCTTCGACGAGCACCAGCGCCAACGGCAGCAGCGTGGCCAGGCGCAGCCACGGGCCCGGCCACGGCGGCACCCGCTCGGCGGCCAGCTCGCGTACCCGCATGCAGAACGCGGTGACCGCGCCCGCCGCGAGCAGGCCCAGCAGCAGCGTGGCCCAGAGCATCATCCGGCCCGGCGTCCGCAGCCCGCTCCAGCCCGGCAGGTAGTCGAACAACGGCACGTAGGTGAACCGGCCGCCGAAGAACCGCGTTCCCATGGCCAGCGCCATCGTCACGAGCACCCCGGCGAGCAGGAAGATCCGGTGCCGGACCCGCCAGACCGAGAAGAACAGGCCACCGGCGGCGAGCGCGTAGAGCGCGAAGCCCGGCAGCAGCGTCATCTCCGGATGCCAGGGCAGCACGGCGCGGGCGCCCTCGTGCAGCCCGCCCCAGACGCGCGACTCGGCCGGCGCGGTGAAGAACCCGCTCGCGGGTGGTGAGTAGAGCCCGATGTCGCCGAGTGTCCGCTCCGCGTTCGGGTGCAGCTCGGCGACCTTGAAGTAGGGCACCGCCAGCGCCGCGCCCACCGCGGCGAAGGCGAGCCCGCCGAACACGTCCGCCAGGAACAGCCGCCGGCCGAACGGACGCCTCACCCGGCGCCGCCGTACGAACCACAGCACCACCGAGACCAGCACGGCCCCGGCCAGCATGTACGCGAACGGCAGCCCGATGCCGAAGCCGAGGCTGAGCTGCCACGCGGCCACCAGCCACCCGGCGAGCGCCCAGCCCGCGTGCCGGCGACGCGGCCGGTAGCCGTACCGCAGCGACCAGCCGTGACCCCGGGCCAGCATGGCCAGTGCCAGCGGGATGCCCCCGTTGGAGATGATGTGCAGGTGTCCCGCCTGGGCCAGCAGCCACGGCGCGTAGGCGAAGCTCGCCCCGGCCACCGCACCGCCGATGCGGCCCGCGCCGAGCTGCCGGGCCAGCGCGTACGCGCCGAACGCGGCGAGCGCGTGGGCCAGCACGAACATGATGTTGTAGCGCAGCACGGCGTGCTCCGGGCCGACCCCGATCAGGCCGGCCGGGGCGTACCCGAGGAGCGTGTCGGAGAACGCGAAGCTCCAGTTCTCCGGATAGAACGCGTTGGCGTGCCACAGCATCGCCGGGTCGGTACGCAGGATGTGCCCGGACCACGCCATCTGCCACGCCTGCAGGCTCGGGTCCCAGTAGTCCTGCGGCAGCGTGTGCCGCGGATAGCGCAGCGTGGGCCACGTCATCGCCGCGGCCAGCGCGAGCGCGGCGACGGCGGCGAGCGTCCACTCGTGCGCCAGGAAGCGGCCGACCGCGCGGATCGCCCGGCGTGGCCGGCCGAGCACCGGCTCCGGCGCCGGCCCGAACGCGGACCAGGGGTCGGTGGGCTTGTCGCCGTCCGTACCCGCTGTGTTCTCGTCCCCGGCGTCGGCACTCTCGCCGTCATCGGCGGTGCCGGCGTCGCCGTCGTCCGGCCGGGCGTCGTCCCTGTCGGCGGCGGCCCCGTCCCGGACCCCGGCGGTCTTGTCGGCCCCGGCGGTTTCCGTGTCGGCCTCGCCGGGCAGGGCTGCCCCGGCCGTGTCATCCGGCCGGTCCGGCGCGTTCGTGCCGTCGTCCGGCCGGTTCTCGGCGCGGGACCGGCGGCCGGTCGTGCCGGACTGCTCGGTCGTCACGCCGTCGCGCCCAACTGCCCCCGCAGGAACGCGATGTCGGCGGCCTGGCCCTCGACGCCGCCGGGGGTCTCCACGATCACCGGTGCGCCGGCCGCGCGGATCACCGCCACCAGCAGTTCCGGGTCGATGGTGCCGCCGGTGAGGTTGTCGTGCCGGTCCTGGCCGGAGTTGAACGCGCCCTTGGAGTTGTTCGCGTGGATCAGGTCGATCCGGCCGGTGATCGCCTTCACCCGGTCGACCAGGCCCAGCAGTTCCTCGCCGCCCGCGTACGCGTGGCAGGTGTCCAGGCAGAAGCCGACCTCGTAGTCGCCGAGCGCGTCCCAGAGCCGGGCCAGGGAGTCGAGGTGCCGGGCACAGGCGTTGTCACCGCCGGCGGTGTTCTCGATCAGCACCGGCAGCGGGAAGCCGCCGGAGTCCGCCGCGTACGCGAAGGTCTTGCGCCAGTTGTCGAAGCCGACGGCGACGTCGTGGCCGGCGTTGACGTGGCCGCCGTGCACGATCAGCCCGCTGGCCCCGACGTCGGCCGCCGCGGCGGCGTGGGCGAGCAGCAGCTTGCGGCTGGGGATGCGGATGCGGTTGTTGAGCGTGGCTACGTTGATCACGTACGGCGCGTGCACGTAGAGGTCGACGTCGGCGGAGCGCAGGCGCTCGGCGTCCTCGCGTGGCTTCGGGGCCTTCCAGCCCTGCGGGTCGGCCAGGAAGAACTGGACCGCCTCGGCCTGCCGTGCGGTCGCCTCGGCCAGCGGGTCGGTCGGATCGACGTGGGCTCCGATTCGCATGCTGGGCAGCCTACGTCGCGCCTGCGACGGTCGGCGCGCTCGCGCGGGGTGCCCGGCGGGTCGGACGCGTCACCACCGGGCCCGGCGGTCGTTGTCCGAGATGGGATCGATGGTCGACGCTCCGCCCGAACGTGGTCCACAGCACGTACGGGCGAGGGTGGACCCCCGGCAACGGGACGCCCCGCCGTGCGGCCCGGCGCGACGGGGCGGGATCCGCTCGTCATTCCGGTACGGGAGACCAGCAGTCGGACCAATTCTTCCATTTACCCCAAGTGGTGACGAGAGCCATTGTATGGTCAGACCAGGTGACAACACGATAAAGCTCCGCGGGGCGTCTTCGATCCAACCTCATCGGTGTGGTCGTTCCTCCCCAGGTCCCACCCAAGGAATGCGGACGGGACGCCCCGCGGTCTCGTGGACAGGGGTCCACCTCTCATCCGGAGGTGGACCCCTGTCACGCATCCGGCGCACCGGGGCCACCGGCCCGGCCATGATCGTCCGGACCGGCTATCCTGGTGCGGTTGTCCGTGTCCGGCCGGGTTCCCCCGGCACCGGCCGCGGCAGCGACGCACGACCTCCTGCCACGGAAGGACCGTGGCCGCTTAGCCCACAGGAGGTGAGCACGTCTTGCGTCATTACGAAGTAATGGTGATCCTCGACCCCAGCCTCGAGGAGCGCACCGTCGCCCCGTCGCTCGACACGTACCTGAACGTGATCCGGACCGCGGGTGGCTCGGTGGAGAAGACCGACGTGTGGGGCCGCCGGCGCCTCGCGTACGAGATCAACAAGAAGGCCGAGGGCATCTACGCCGTCATCGACCTCCAGGCGACGCCGGAGGCCGTTGGCGAGCTGGACCGTCAGCTCCGACTCAACGAGTCGGTGCTGCGCACCAAGGTCATCCGTCCGGAGATGCGCTGAGCATCTAGACCCGGCACGTCCGGATCAAGCCTCATCCACGCTGTCGTACGGCTCTGAGAGCCTGTACGGCACAACGATGAGTGCGCGAGGAGATGGTCATGGCAGGAGACACCACCATCACGGTCATCGGCAACCTGACCGATGACCCCGAGTTGCGATTCACCCCCTCCGGCGCGGCGGTCGCCAAGTTCCGGGTCGCTTCGACGCCCCGCTTCATGGATAAGGCCTCCGGCGAGTGGAAGGACGGCGAGCCGCTGTTCCTCTCGTGCACGGTCTGGCGCCAGGCCGCCGAGAACGTCGCCGAGTCGCTGCAGCGCGGCGCTCGCGTGATCGTGTCCGGCCGGCTGCGTCAGCGGTCGTACGAGACCCGTGAGGGTGAGAAGCGCACCGTCATCGAGCTGGAGGTCGACGAGATCGGCCCGTCGCTGCGCTACGCCACGGCGAAGGTGCAGAAGATGTCCCGCTCCGGTGGCGGTGGCGGCGGCTTCGGTGGTGGTGGCGGCCAGGGTGGCGGCGGAGGCAACTTCGACGACCCCTGGGCCTCTGCTGCCCCTGCCCCCTCCCGCAGTGGTTCGGGCGGCGGAAACTTCGACGAGGAGCCCCCGTTCTGATGGCGCCGAGCGCCCGCGATCGCAAACCAGGAGCAAGAGCAATGGCGAAGGCTGCGGCACTGCGCAAGCCGAAGAAGAAGGTGAACCCGCTCGACAAGGACGGGATCACCTATATCGATTACAAGGACACCGCGCTGCTGCGCAAGTTCATCTCCGACCGCGGCAAGATCCGCGCTCGGCGGGTGACCGGCGTGACCTCGCAGCAGCAGCGGCAGATCGCCCGTGCGGTCAAGAACGCCCGTGAGATGGCGCTCCTGCCCTACACGGCCACGGCCCGCTGAGAGGAGGCACGGACATGAAGATCATCCTGACTCAGGAGGTGTCCGGCCTCGGCTCTCCGGGCGACATCGTCGAGGTGAAGGACGGCTTCGGCCGTAACTACCTGCTGCCGCAGGGCTTCGCGATCGCCTGGACCAAGGGCGCGGAGAAGCAGGTCACGGTCATCAAGCGGGCCCGCTCGGCCCGCGAGATCCGCGACCTCGGCCACGCCACCGAGGTGAAGACCCAGGTCGAGGGCCTGAAGGTCAACCTGAAGGCCCGCGCCGGCGACGGCGGCCGGCTCTTCGGCTCGGTCACCCCGGCCGAGATCGTCGACGCCGTCAAGGCCGCCGGCGGCCCGACCCTGGACCGCCGCCGGCTGGAGATGCCCGGCCACATCAAGGCGCTCGGCTCCTACCCGGTCAGCATCCGGCTGCACCCCGAGGTGACCGCCAAGTTCGACCTGAACGTGGTCAAGGGCTGACACCCGAAGCACGACGTGAAAGGCCCGCACCGCTTGCCGGTGCGGGCCTTTCAGCATCCCCGGCGCTCGGCCGGAGTCGCTCGACGCAAGCCGCTCAACCGAGCGGCTTGCCCGTCACCGCGCTGATCACGACCGTGGACAGCCCACCACCCACCACGGCGGCCGCCAGCGCCACCGTGGCCGACCGCCACGTCGTCCCGACCTGCCGCAACAACACCGCCACCACCAGACTGCTCACCATCGCCAACCCGAACCGCGGTGCCGCCGACAGCAACGACTCCAGCGCGTGCGCGCGCGGGGAATCACAGCCGCCACCGGTGATGTCCGTGACGCACCCCGCCGGAGGCTGACCACTCAGGAGCAGCAGACCGACCACCAGCAGCACCGCCGGCACCAGATAACACGCCGCCGTGTAGACCAGCGGACGCAACGGGCCACCCGGATCCGGATCCAGCAGGTCGTCTTCCAGCCGCCGGCCCCACGAACCGCCGCCGATCGTCTCCACCCGCCGCCGCAACGTCGACGGCGCCGGCTCCACCGGGCGACGACGAGGCGCGGTACGCGGACGCGGTGCCGAGTACGCCACCGCAGGTGAACGCGGGGCCGTCGACGGCGTCTCCATCCAGCGCGGATCGTCACCCGAGAGGCGGGTACCCGACCAGAACGCCTCGGCCCGCTCCGGCGACGCCCAGCCCTCCCGCACCGGCGGCACCGAACGGTCCCACGGATCGGCATCCGCGTACCGGTCGTCGGTGTCCCGCACCGGCTCCATGAAACCCGTGTCGGTGAACCGGTCCCACTCACCGGTGTGCTCGGTACGGTCCCACCGGCTCTCCGCCCGGCCCCGGCCGCTCGCGGGCACCGGCCGGTCCCAGGCATGCAGCCCGGACGCGTCCCACGGATCCACAGCGGGCGGGTCCACCGGCTCACGCCCGGCCGCCCGGCGACGCTGCCACGGATCCGCCGCCGGCCGCGACCGGGCCGACTCCGGCTCCGCCGCCTTCGCGGACGCCGCCGTCCGTCCCCAGGTGGCCTCCGGCTCCGCCGCCTTCGCGGTCTCCGTCGCCCGTCCCCAGGTGGCCTCCCGCTCCGCGGCCCTCGACGGCGACCAGCCCGCATCCGGCGCCGCCGGCCACTCGGCATCCGACGCCGACGGGGACCACGCGCCATCCGAAGCCGCCGACCGCGACCAGGCGGAGTCCGACCCCGCTGGCGGCGGCCAGGAGGAACCCGACGCCGGCCGGCGCCGCCGACCCGTCGGCAGCCCACCCTCCGGCCCGGCCGGCCCTTCGCCCGAACCCGCCGGCTCCGGCAGCCCCGACCAGGTCACCTGCGGCCGGCGCGTCGCCGCGCGACGCGGACGACTCCGGGGCACCGCCCCCGACACCGGCTCGTCGTCCTGGTCCGCCCGCCGGTTACCCACGTACCCCCGCTCCTGCGGGGCGTCCATCGTCCACTCGGCGGTGTGATCCGACAGTGGACCCGCACCGATCGCGCGCAGATCCCGCCGGGCACTTCCCGAGGTGGGCGGCTCCACCTCGTCGTCGTCCGGCGCGGCATGCCGCCCGCCGCCGTCCGCGCGACTCACCCCGGATTCCAGCGCCCACCGCGGAAGGTACGTCTCCACCGGCTCGTCCTGGCCACGCTCGATCGCCCGCCGCCGGCTCGCCGTGCGGTAGCCCTCCGGCGCGTACGAGTCGACCCGGCGCGGCCCGGCGGGCTCGTCCCAGGAACCGCTCGGCCGTCGCTCGCGCGGGCTGTCCTCTCCGCTTGCCCAGTCCCGGTGTCTCACGGCCGGAGCGTGACCTCTCTCAACCCGAAAGTAAACCCGCTGTCCCAGGTGTCGCCGTTCGCAGCGATAGTACGGGACGAACGACGACAAAGCTCGACCGGAAATCTTCCGTCCACAGGGTGGGGATAGGAAAAGCCCAGGTCAGAGGCGATACGCCCAGAATTCCCCATCACTTTTCCACACCCCTGTGCACACCCTGCGCACATGCCTGTCCCCAGGCGTCCACAGGTTGTCCCAAGGCTCATCCACCGGCCTTGTTGAGCGGCTGACCTCGGGTTCCGTATCGTTGGCCCCCGACCGCCGGGCGATGACCCCCGATCGACCGGAGGGTCGGCGCAGAGTTGTCATACCCCGGCGATAGAGCTGGACTCGATCCGACGCAGCGAGGGGGGAACCCGTGTCGGTCACCGACGAGACGCGTGCGGAACGGACCGGGGGACAATCGCCCGAGCCACCGCCGCGCGAATCTGCGTTCGAAAAGACACCACCCCAGGACGTCGCCGCCGAGCAGTGCGTACTCGGCGGCATGCTGCTGTCCAAGGACGCCATCGCCGACGTCGTGGAGATCCTGAAGACAAACGACTTCTACCGCCCGGTCCACGCCACCATCTTCGACGCGATCCTCGACATCTACGGACGCGGCGAACCGGCCGACCCGATCACCGTGGCGGCCGCGCTCGCCGACTCCGGCGACCTCGCCCGGATCGGCGGTGCCCCCTACCTGCACACGCTCATCGCGAGCGTGCCCACTGCCGCGAACGCCGCCTACTACGCCCGCATCGTCGGCGAACGGGCAGTGCTCCGCCGGCTGGTCGAGGCCGGCACCCGGATCGTGCAGCTCGGCTACGGCACCGGCCCGAGCGGCAGCCGCGACGTGGACGACATCGTCGACCTCGCTCAGCAGGCCGTCTACGAGATCACCGAGAAGCGCGTCAGCGAGGACTTCGCCGTCCTGGCCGACATGCTCCAGCCGACGCTCGACGAGATCGAGGCGGTCGGCGCCCAGGGCGGGGTGATGACGGGCGTGCCGACCGGGTTCACCGACCTCGACCGCCTGCTCAACGGCCTGCACGCCGGCCAGCTCATCATCGTGGCCGGCCGGCCTGGTCTCGGTAAGGCGCTCGCACTCGACACCCCGCTGCCCACCCCGCAGGGCTGGACAACCATGGGTGAGGTGCGCGTCGGTGAGCAGCTCCTCGCCGCGGACGGCACCCCGACGACGATCACCAACGTCTTCGACGTGATGTACGACCGCCCCTGCTACGAGGTCGAGTTCTCCGACGGAAGCGTCATCGTGGCGGACGCCGAGCACCTGTGGAAGACCAACACCCGCGCCGGCCGACGCCAGCCGGAGGCACGCCGGCGGCACCACTGGGCCGAGCCGGCGTTGGCGAAGGTACGGGCGGCCGAGGCGACCGCATCCGCCGAACCGCACCGCCTGGTCACTCTCGCGGAAACCCTGGAACAGGTCGGCCCGGAATTCCGCAACGTGCTTCACACGGTGGCGCAGACGGTGGGTTCCAACGGCAAGGTCGCCCGCCCGGTGACCCGGGCCGGCAAGACACGCAACTGGACGGCTCCGGGCTACCCGGTGGGCGCGTTGATCTCCGGCCTCGGTGCACGCGCGGAACGACCGGTGAACGCCGGCAGCCGCGCCGAGCATGACGGGATCGTCACGACGGCGCAGATCGCGGCCACGCTTCGTACCGAGACGGCCGACCGCCGTCTCAACCACGCCGTGCGGAACTGCGCACCGCTCCGACTTCCGGAACGCGACCTGGCCGTCCCGCCGTACACCCTCGGGGTGTGGCTCGGCGACGGGCACACCGGGGCCAGCCGCTTCACCACCGCGGACGCGGAGATGCTCGACCTCGTGGCCCAGGACGGCTTCCTGGTGCGCCCGAGCGGGCCCATGGTCTACAGCGTGCATCTGCCCACGTCGGCCAGGACGGCGGACCGCACCTGCGTCGACTGCGGCGGCTCCACCCGTGCCCTGCGGGAGAACCCCGGAACCCGCCGCTGCGCCGAGTGCTACGAACGGAACGGTTCCTTCCTGGCCCTGCTCCGCGAAGTCGGGGTGGCCTACGACAAGCACATTCCGGACGACTATCTACGCGCCTCCGAGACCCAGCGCCGGGCGTTGCTCGCCGGTCTCATGGACACCGACGGCACGGTGGCGCCGACCGGGAACCTGCGGTACACGTCCACCTCGCGGCGTTTGATCGACGGCGTACGGGAACTCGTCGTCAGCCTGGGCTATCGGTGCACCATGACCGAGCGCAAGGTGCGCGGCCGTACCGAGGAATCGTCGATCGCGTACACGCTGAACTTCTCCACGCCGGACCCGGTCTTCCGGCTGGACCGGAAGCGGACCGCCCATGCGGCCCGGCGCCGGACGCTCTCGGACGTCCGCTCCCACTCGCGTTTCATCGTGGACGTCCGTCCGGTGCCGAGCGTTCCGGTGCGCTGTGTGACTGTCGACAATCCCGACCATCTGTATCTGGCGGGCCGCTCGATGATCCCGACGCACAACAGCACGGCGAGTATGGACTTCGCCCGAAATGCGGCTATCCGCGCCAACCAGGCGTCGGCGATCTTTTCGCTGGAGATGAGCAAGGTCGAGATCGTCATGCGACTCCTCTCGGCCGAGGCGCGCGTACCGCTGCACGTGCTGCGCAGCGGGCAGCTCTCCGACGACGACTGGACCAAGCTGGCCCGCTGCATGGGCGAGATCAGCGAGGCGCCGCTCTTCGTCGACGACACGCCGAGCATGAACCTCATGGAGATCCGGGCGAAGGCGCGGCGGCTCAAGCAGAAGCACGACCTGAAGCTGATCGTCGTCGACTATCTCCAGCTGATGACCTCGCCGAAGCGCACCGAAAGCCGGCAGCAGGAGGTCGCGGACCTGTCCCGTGGCCTGAAGCTGCTGGCCAAGGAGGTCGAGTGCCCGGTGATCGCCGTGAGTCAGCTGAACCGTGGTCCCGAGCAGCGCACTGACAAGCGGCCGCAATTGTCCGACTTGCGGGAATCCGGGTCTATTGAGCAAGATGCAGACGTTGTCATTCTTTTGCACCGAGATGACTACTATGACAAGGAGTCGCCGCGAGCGGGCGAGGCGGACTTCATCATCGCCAAGCACAGAAACGGGCCCACCGACACCGTGACGGTCGCGGCGCAGCTCCACCTGTCGCGCTTCGTGGACATGGCGATCGTCTGACCGGCGTCAGCCGAGCAGCGGGAACCAGCCGGCGGCCTCGCCCAGCTCCAGCCGGTCCCGGTCGGTGAGCGGCACCCGTCCCGCCGCCTTCAGCAGGTATTCGTGGTCGTCCCAGCCGGCCGGACGCACCGCGTCGTCACTGAGCAGGCCGTCCATGGTGGTCGCCGCGACCCGCGTCGGGTCCGCCGCCGGTCGCGGCGCGTCCGGCAGGTCCACCACCAGGTCCAGGTGATGGATGACCGCCTCGGTGGTCAGGGTGGCGAGCAGATGGGGTACGCGCAGCACGTGGCCCTGCGTGGTCACGTACCCGTCGGGGTCGGCTGCGGTCGCCGCGCGGACGGCGGCGGGTGCGGTGTCGGTCCAGAGGCGGACCACGCCGGTGGGCCGGTCGAAGGCGACGGCGGAGCGGCGTGCCCACCAGGCGTGCCCGGCGCTCGCGTCGTCGTCGCCGGGGGTGAAGGCGCGCCAGTAGCTGACGTCGTCCACGTCGGCCGGTCCGGGTGCGGGGCTGGCCAGGGCGACGAGTGCGCGCTGGGCGTCGCAGAGCACGTGGAAGAGCAGGTCGGCGACGAGCCAGCCGCGGCACCGGGTGGGCCGTTGCAGGCCGGCGTCGTCGAGCGGGGTGACCACGGCGGTGATGCCGTCGTACGCCTGGGCCAGCGCCTCGTGCTGCCGGATCGGGCTCATGCCGAGCAGCCTGCCACGGTGTGGCAGGCGCGGCACGGCGACGAGCGCGCCGGGTCGATGCGGTGCACCGGCCCGGCGTGCGTGTGGTCGGCGGTCAGTCGAACAGTTCGCCGAGGAAGCCGTGCTTCTTCTTGCGCCGGTAGTGGCCGTGGTAGCCGTAGTGCTGCTGCTGACCGTGGCCGTACGCGGGCTGCGCGTAGCCGTGGCCGGGCGGCGGCGGAGGGGGCGGGGGGACGGCGCCGTAGCCGGGCTGGTGCGGCGCGGCGGCGGGCGGGGGCGGGGGCGGTGGGTAGCCGGCACCGGTCGGCGCGGTCTGCTGCGGAGCGCCGCCGTGCTGCCGGTTCCAGTTGGCCTCGGCGTCGAACAGCTTCTCCAGCTCGCCGCGGTCGAGGAAGATGCCGCGGCATTCGCCGCACTGGTCGATGACTACTCCGCTGCGCTCGTACTGGCGCATTTCTCCCCGGCACTTGGGACAGGTCATCTGCATGACAACGAAGGTACCGGGTGTTCTCACGCGGGGGCGGTCAGCGCCTGCGTGACCTCGTCGTCGGAGACCTCGTGGAAGTCCTCGTAGTACGCGCCGACGGCGGCGAAGTCGTGCGGGAGTTGGCAGCTCACGACCGTGTCGGCGTCGGCGGCGAGCATGTCGTACGCCTGCTCGGAGCCGACCGGGACGGCGACGAGGACGCGGGCGGCGCCGAGGTGGCGGGCGACCTGGACGGCGGCGCGGGCGGTGGCGCCGGTGGCGAGCCCGTCGTCGACGATGACGGCGGTGCGTCCGGTGAGGTCCAGTGGTGGCCGGCCGCCTCGGTAGCGCTGTTCGCGGCGTTCCAGTTCGGCCTGTTCGCGGCGGCGGACCTGGGCCCTGTCGTTCTCGCTGATCCGGCCGGCGACCATCTCGTTGAGGACCTGCACGCCGCCGGGGCCGAGTGCGCCGTACGCGACCTCGGGCGCCCAGGGCACGCCGAGCTTGCGGACGACGAGCACGTCGAGTGGTGCGCCGAGCCGGTCGGCGACCACCCGGGCGACGGGTATGCCGCCGCGTACCAGGCCGAGCACGATGACGTCGGGCCGGCCGGCGAGGTCGGTGAGTCGCTCGGCGAGTTCCCGTCCCGCCTCGGCCCGGTCGCGGTAGGTGGTCATTCCTCAGGTGTACGCCTTCGGGCCCCCTCGCGCGGGGCGGTTGCCGGGAATGCCGCCGGGTCGCCCGGTCGGGTGAGCGCCAGTGCGGGGGCGAGGACGAGCAGGGCGGCCGGGTAGAGCAGGTAGCCGAAGCGGGTGGAGGGCATCAGCAGGATCGCGGCGAGCAGCCCGTACCCGCAGATGAGCGCCGTGGCGGCGGCGGTGCGGGGCGGGCGGCGCAGCAGTCGGGCGGCGATGGCGAGTCCGGCGGCGACGAGCAGTGCGGCGGCGACGGCGCGTCCGGCGGGGAGGGTCTCGGCGATGAGGTGCCCGGGGAACGGTGACTGGGCGGGGCTGGTGACGAGGCCGTGGCCGAGGGGGAAGCGCAGCACGTTCTCGACGAGGGCGTCGCGGTCGACGAGCAGTACCGGGAGCAGGGCGAGGACGGGGAGGCCGAGGGCGCCGAGGGCGGTGCGGGGCGCGGCCCGGCGGGTGGCGGCCCAGCAGATCAGGACGACGGCGACCGGCCAGGCGAGGAGTTTCAGCGCGCCGGCGACGCCGACGGCGAGGCCGGCGCGGCCGGGTCGTCCGGTGGCGGCGAGCGCGAGGGCGAGCAGGCAGAGCGCGAGTACGGGGAGGTCGTCGCCGCCGGTGGCGAGGGTGAGCGCGCAGACGGGCAGGACGGTGGC
Source organism: Micromonospora sp. NPDC048169 (assembly GCF_040652815.1). Taxonomy (NCBI): domain Bacteria; kingdom Bacillati; phylum Actinomycetota; class Actinomycetes; order Micromonosporales; family Micromonosporaceae; genus Micromonospora; species Micromonospora sp. NPDC048169. The sequence continues at coordinate 161,013 of NZ_JBEZMS010000003.1, read as the reverse complement.
GGCCTGGACGGCGCGCAGGACGGCGGCGTCGCGGCGGGGTGCGGCGGGGCCGCCGTGTGCGCGCAGCGTGGCGACGAGGGCGACGAGGGTGAGTGCGGTGACCACTGCGAACCAGACGCGGGAGTCGGTCCACCAGGCGTCCACGGCGGCTCTGGGCAGTCCGAACAGTGCCATGCCGGGCTGGTAGGGGGTGTAGCCGAGGAGTTGCTCGCCGGGGGGCAGGGCGGCGATGGCGTCGGGTCCGAGGTAGGGGGTGCCGTGCTCGGCGAGGCGGGTGCCGGCGTGTTCGACGACGATCACCTCCTCCTGGGCGCGGTCGGTGCGTCCGGCGGCGCGTTCGACGCTCTGCGTGACGACGGGCAGCAGCGCGGTGGTGGCCCAGGTGAGGGCGGTGATGGCCCACCGTGCGGGCAGGCGGGCCAGGGTGGTGCCGGGGTCGCGGCGGCGGGCGAGCAGTTGGGTGGTGGCGGCGAGCGCGGCGAGCGCGTACCCGATGGTGGCGACGGCTCCCCAGGCGCGGTGCGGCGGGAGCGTGGAGGTGGCGGCGGTGATCGCGGCGAAGGCGGTGGCGGCGGCGTAGAGGCCCAGGTCGAGGGCGAGGCCGCCGGCTGCGGTGTCGAGCGCCGACCAGCGGCGGGAGAGGGCGGTCGGTGGGTCGGCGAGGGCGGTCACGCGGGCCAGTCTGGCAGACCTGTGGTGTGTCCCGGCCGGGTCAGGGTTGCCGGGCGTCGCCGGTGGCGGCGGGGGGTGACGGGCGGGTGCGGCCGGTGCGGCGGCCGGGGAGGCGGATCACGGCGCCGGCGTCGTGCAGTGCCGGTGCGAGCGCGCCGGTCCGGCCGCCGTGGCCGCGTTGGAGGGTGGCGAGCAGCGCGGCGGCGGGCAGTGGCCGGGCGAACAGGTGGCCCTGCCCGGCGGCGCAGCCGAGTTCCCAGAGCGCGCGGCGTTGCGGTTCGCTCTCCACGCCCTCGGCGACGACTGTGAGGTCGAGGCTGCGGCCGAGGTCGAGGGTGGAGCGGATGACGGCGGCGGCTTCGGGGGCGGTCTCCATCGCGCCGACAAAGCTGCGGTCGATCTTCAATTCGTGTACGGGGATGCGGGAGAGCAGGGAGAGCGACGAGTATCCGGTGCCGAAGTCGTCGAGTGCCAGCCGGACGCCGGAGTCACGTAGCCGGCTGAGGACGCGGTCGACGACGTCGAGTTGGCTGAGTGTGAGTGTCTCGGTGAGTTCCAGCACGAGCCGGTCCGGCGGGAGGTCGTGGGCGCGTAGCCGGGCCAGCACCGCGCCGGGGAAGCGGGCGTCGAGGAGGCTGCGCGGGGACACGTTCACCGAGACGGGCAGGTCGAAGCCGGCGTCGCGCCAGGAGCCGGCGGCGATGAGCGCCTGGTCGAGGATGGCCTCGGCGAACGCGGGGAGCAGCCCGGAGCGTTCCACCGCTTCGAGGAACCGCAGCGGGTCGATGAGTCCGTGGGTGGGGTGGTGCCAGCGGGCCAGGGCTTCGGCGCCGATCACCTGGCCGCTGCCGAGGTCGACGATGGGCTGGAAGTTGACAGTGAATTCGTGGTCGGCGACGGCGCGGGGCAGTTCGCCGCCGAGGGTGAGCCGGCTCAGGTCGGCGGTGTCGCGGGCGGGGGCGTAGGTGGCGACCCGTTGGCCGGCGCGTTTGGCCTGGTACATGGCCACGTCGGCGCGGCGTAGCAGTTCCGCCATGCCGCCGGTGGCGGGGGCGACGGCGATGCCGCCGCTGGCCTCGACGCTGATCCGCATGCCGTCGAGGTCGAGCGGGTCGTGCAGCGCCGCGAGCAGGGCTTCGGCGCGGTGCGCGGCGACGGCCGGGGCGGGCAGGCCGCGCAGCAGTACGGCGAACTCGTCGCCGCCGAGCCGGGCGACGAGGTCGTCGGGGCGGGCCGCGCCGCGCAGCCGTTCGGCGACCTGGATGAGCACCCGGTCGCCGGCGCCGTGGCCGAGGGTGTCGTTCACTTCCTTGAAGTGGTTGAGGTCGATCAGCACCAGGGCGGTGACGCCGTCGGCGTGCCGGGTGGTGAGCTGGGCGCCGCCCTCGTCGAGCAGGTGGCGGCGGTTGGACAGGCCGGTGAGGGCGTCGTGGGTGGCGGCGTAGGCGTGGTCCTCGGCGATGCGGGCGAGTTCGGCGTACGCCTGGGCGTTGCGGACGGCGGTGCAGAGGGCGGAGGCGAAGGTGCGCAGCGTGTACTGCTCTCGTTCGGAGAGTTCGACCGGCCCGGCGAACCGTAGCCGCAGCACGCCGACGTCGACGGTCCGGTCGTGGCCTTCGAGGCGGTTGGTCAGTACCGAACCTTCGATTGTGCTGGGTTCGCCGGCCGGGCCACGGTAGGTGATCGCTCCGCCGACGCCGCGTACCACCAGCGCTTCCTCACGTAGTTCGATTTCCACCTCGTCGGCGGAGAACAGCTCGGTCGCCTGTGTGACGGCTGTCGTGAGCACCCGATTGAGATCGACTACATTCAATGCGTCAGTCGTCCGGGCCAGCCGTTGCCAGGCTTCCCGTTCGGCGCGATTGCGAAGCCGGCTGGAGTAGGCGAGATGCAGGCTCAGCACGAGAGGCGGTACGACGATCAGGAAGGTCGGGTCGATCCGGAGGATGAGCAGCGTGCACAGGATCACCGAGAAGCGGGCGAGCACGCTCGCCAGCCGGAGGTCCCACTGCTCCCGGAAGCGCTTGCGGATCGGTGTTCCGGTCGCGAAGGCGAGGACCGGGAAGGTGAGCAGCTCGTCGAGGGCGACGACTGTCACGTAGGCCAGCACCAGGGCGGGCAGCGAGCGGCTGATCGGGCCGGACCAGGGCCAGGACCAGCCGGCGGCGACGAGGACCAGGCCTCCGGCCGCCGCCAGCGTCATCTCCTTGGCGATGCCGAAGACCAGCTTGATCGGGGGGAGGCGGCCGATGAGGCGGGTGATGGCGACACCGACGCCGGTGGCGATGACGACCCATGGCACGGGTGCGACGGCGAGCCCGATCACGGTGGCCGCGTCCGTCCAGGAAACGCCGTGGGTGGTGGCACGAATGCGGATTCGCACATTCACCGTCGCGGCCGCGGCGACCAGAAAGGTGATCGTCGCCGCGCGGGTGACGTCCTTCCGGGTGGCCAGGTCGCCGGCGCCGATCAGGTGGATGCTCACCAGCGTGGCCAGCCCGGCCAGAAACACGACGAGACCGACAAGCAGCAAGAGCCGCCGATCGGTCCCATTGTCGCGTGCGTGGGCGCGAGTCACGTGGTCTGCCTCCACCGCGCTCGTTCGTAGCTGAGCGTGTGTCCGTACTGTACGGCCCGCTCAGGCGCCCTCGGAAGTTCGCTTCACAGCCAGTCGTTGCCGCGCATGGCCTCGCCCCTTCGTTCGACCCCCGGAACCGGCGCCAGCCGGCCCATCCGACGTCGAACATGTTATGGCTTTTAGGCCCGGATACATCCATTAGATGTCCATATGCGCATATTGCGCCAATGCACCTGGTTCTTGTTACGCTCGGTCTTTGAGTGGAGACTGAACGCATATTCAGTGCGTGCTTTCAAGTGGGATTATCAAGCTCTTCCTCACCGGGTGTCTGTAGCCGTTCGGTTTCCCCTTGCGTAACATCCGCCACGACAACTCACAGAAAAAGCCTCGTCGCTCTCCGGCACCGGAACGTCGGCAGAGTATTGGGTGCTATCTTCCGTAAGTCTGCATTTCGCATGGTCCACACGGGTGCGGGTAAAGGGATTCGCCGCGTTCGTCGCGCGGGGGGAACAGTTGGTGGATATCCGGCTGCTGGGTGTGCCGGAGGTGTGGCAGGGCTCCGATCCCCTGCTGCTCGGCACGCCCAAGCAGCAGACGGCGCTGGCGGTGCTGGTGCTGCACGCCGGTCACCTGGTCACCGTCGACACCCTCGTCGATGAACTGTGGCCCGACGACCCACCCCGTTCCGCCCTGGCGAACGTGCGGACCTACGTGGGCAACCTCCGGCGGACGTTCGACCGGCACCACGGGCCGATCCTGGTGCGGCTCGCCGGCGGCTACCGCCTGGACGTGGCCGACGAGCGGGTGGACGTACGTCGGTTCGAGCACCTGACCGGCGACGCGGCCTCGGCCTGGTCGGACGGGCGGCACGAGCGGGCCGACGAACTGCTCCGCCAGGGCGAACGCCTGTGGCGCGGCCCTCTGGTGGCAGGCCTGCGGGTGGGGCCGGTCCTGTCGGCACGCCGGGCGGCGCTGGAGGAGCAGCGGCTGGCGGCGATCGAACTCCGCGCGCGGCTCGACGTCGCACTCGGCCGCACCAGAGCGGCCATCGCCCTCCTCACCGACCACGTGACCAGCCATCCCTACCGGGAGCAGGCGCACGCGTTGCTGGCCGGCGCGCTGAAGGCGGACGGGGACGCCGGCGGCGCCCTCGCCGCCATCCACCGGGCCGAGTCGATCCTCACCCGGCAACTCGGCGTCGAGCCGGGACCCGAACTGCTCAGCCTGCGACGGTCCCTGCTGGGCACGGCCGCGGCACGCGCGGTCTCCCCGGCCGGGTCGGGCCGGGCGGGCGTGGACGCCCCGGACACGCGGCGGGTGCGCCCCCGCCACCTGCCGCGCGGCGGCGCCCCCTTCGTCGGACGGCGGGAACTCGTCGAGCGGACGCTGGCGGAGATGGGCTCGGCGGCCGGCGGGAGACCGGCCGTACGGGTGGTCGACGGTATGGCGGGCAGCGGCAAGACCCTCTTCGCGCTGCACCTGGCGCACCTGCTCGGCGACCGTTACCCGGACGGGCGACTCTTCATCGACCTGCGGGGCCACACCGAAGGGGCGCCGGTCGAACCGGGTGACGCGCTCACGGTGCTACTGCGCCAGCTGGAGGTGCCGGCCGCGCGGATCCCCGGCGATCACGAGGAACGCGCCGAACTGTGGCAGCGCGAGTTGCGGGGACGTCGCGTGGTCGTGGTGCTGGACAACGCGGCCGACAGCCGCCAGGTGCGCCCGCTCCTGCCCGCCGGCCCGGGACCGGCCGTCCTGGTCACCAGCCGCCGGAGGCTGTCGGTCAGCGACATCGGGCCGCCCGTCTCGCTGCCCGTGATGACCTCCGACGAGGCGGTGGAGCTTCTGGCGCGGACCGCCGGTGCGGAGCGGATCAGCGGGGAACCGGAGGCCGCGACCGAGGTGGTCCGCCGCTGCGGGCATCTGCCGCTGGCCGTCCGGCTGGCCGGCGGGTGGCTCGCCCACCGGCCGGCCTGGCGAGTCGCCGACCTGGCCCTGCGGCTCGAGGCCGGCGGTACGGTGCTGCGGCAGCTGGCGGTGGAGCAGCAGACCGTCGGTGGCGCCTTCTCCGCCTCGTACGAGCACCTGAGCGAACCCGTGAAGTGGCTGTTCCGGCTGGTCAGCATGCATCCCGGCGACTCCTTCGACGCGCGTACGGCCGCCGCGCTCGCCGGTTCCCCGCTCGAGGGCACCGAACGGATGCTCGACGACCTCCTCGACCGGCACCTGATCGAGGAGGTCACTCCCGGGCACTACGGGATGCACGACCTGATGCGTCAGTACTCGGCCGAACTCCTGCGCGAGTCGACGGACGCCGAGCGACGCCGCGAGGCGGCCGGGCGCCTGCTGGACCACGTCCTGCACCAGGTGGCCGTCCGGGCCGGCTCACTGGACCAGCAGGTGCTGGCCACCCACCTGCGCCTCGGGGCGCCGCTGCGCCCCGACCTGGTCGACGAGACCGACCGGGCCGACGTCGAATGGCTGGAACGGGAGCGGCCCAACCTCATCGCCCTGATCAGATTCGCCCTCGACGAGGAGCACCCCGGATACGCGTGGCGCCTGGCCCGGGCCATGTGGCGGTTCTGCTACATGCGGGGGTACTTCGAGGACATCGTCGCCACCCACCAGGCCGGCCTGACCGCCGCCGAGCGCACCGGCGACCGCGCGGCAGAGGCGGTGATGCACAACTACCTCGCGTCCGCGTACACCCGGACCGGCAGCTACCTGGACTCGCTGCGCCACCTCGAGGTGGCGGTGTCCATCTCCCGCGACCTGCACGACCGGCGCGGCGAGTACCGCTACCGGGCGAACCTCGTGGTCGTCAACTGGCTCACCGGCAACTCCGAGCGGGCGGTGAGCCTCGGGCGGCAGTTGCTGCGGGAGGACACGCGAGGCGCCGTCGACCCGATCTCGGCCCTGCCCAACCTGGGGTACGCGCTGACCGCGGTCGGGCGCTATCCCGAAGCGCTCCGGGCTCACCGGCAGCACCTGTTCCTGGCCCGGTGCCAGGGCAGCCTGTTCCACATGTCGAACGCGCTCGGGCACATCGCCTCGGTGGAGAACCGACTCGGGAACCACCGCAAGGCGGTGCGCCTGATCAAGGCGTCGCTGCGGCTGCGCGAGGAGACCGGGCACCGGTTCGGTGAGGCGGAGGCCCGCAACGACCTCGGCATCGCGTACCGCCGTCTGGGCCGGCTCGACGAAGCCCGCGTCCAGCACGAACTCTCGCTCGACCTGGCGCGGGACTCCAGTGACAGACATCTGCGGGCGGCCGCGTTGAACGACCTCGGCCTGACGCTGAGCGCCGCCGGGCACGCCGACCAGGCCAGGTCCATGCACCTGGAGGCCCTCGCCCTCGCCAACCGCATCGCGCATCCGTACGAGCAGGCCCGGGCCCTGAACGCGCTGGCCGACCATCTGTCCGTCACCGACCCCGCCGAGGCGGACCGCTACCGGCAGCGAGCGATGGCGATCTTCGAACGGACGGGCGCTCCCGAGCGCCACGACCTGCGCCGACAGCTCTCCGTCTCGGCCTGACCGCGGCTTATCGATTTCTTATCGCGGCGTTCGCTAGCGTCCCCCGCAACGGCCACGGGGAGGGTTCATCCCGGGGGAGCGGACCCGGCCGGACGGGACCCTCACCGCCGATTCCCAGACGAATCGGCGGTGAGCAGGCGAGGGAGGGGCGTCGTGCACCAGCAGCCGCTGCGGCGCCCTTCCCCGCCACCGGTCGGGTGCCGCGTCGTGTCGTACCCGGCGGATAGGGTCGGGCCGTGACCGAACCCGCGCAGCTCACCCACGTCGATCCGGCCGGCGCGGCCCGGATGGTCGACGTCTCCGCAAAGCCGGTCTCCGGCCGGCTCGCCGTCGCCGCCGGCCGCCTCCGCACCACGGCCGAGGTGGTGGAGCTGCTGCGCCGCGACGGCCTGCCCAAGGGCGACGCGCTCGCCGTCGGCCGCCTCGCCGGCATCATGGGGGCCAAGCGCACACCCGACCTGATCCCGCTCTGCCACCCGATCGCGCTGCACGGCGTCACCGTCGACCTCGACCTCACCGCCGACACGGTGGAGATCACCGCGACCGCGAGGACCGCCGACCGCACTGGCGTCGAGATGGAGGCGCTGACCGCGGTGGCGGTCGCCGGTCTCGCCCTGGTCGACATGGTCAAGGCGGTCGACCCGGCCGCCTCGGTGGACGCCGTCCGGGTGCTCCGCAAGGAGGGCGGCAAGACCGGCGAGTGGGTCCGGCCGGAGGACCGGCCGTGATCCGGGCCCGGGTGATCGTGGCGTCCAACCGGGCCGCCGCCGGGGTCTACGAGGACACCAGCGGCCCGCTGCTCGTGACCGGCCTGCGCGAGCTGGGGTGCGAGGTCGACGCTCCGGTGGTGGTGCCGGACGGCGAACCGGTCGGCGACGCCCTGCGGGCGGCCCGCGCCGACGGCGTCGACGTGGTGCTGACCAGCGGCGGCACCGGCATCACCCCGACCGACCGCACGCCCGAGGTGACCCGCGAGCTGCTCGACTACGAGATCCCCGGCATCGCCGAGGCGATTCGCGCGCACAGCCGCGACAGCGTGCCGACCGCCGCGCTGTCCCGAGGGCTGGCCGGGGTCGCCGGCCGGACGCTCGTGGTCAACCTGCCCGGTTCGCGCGGCGGCGCCCGCGACGGCCTGGCCGTGCTCGGGCCGATCCTGCGCCATGCCGTGGACCAGCTTCGCGGCGGTGACCACTGAACCCGCGAGGCACGTGCCCCGGCGCTAGGCTCGCCGGATGAGCACGGAAACCGAAGCCGCCGCAGCCGAGGCGGGCACGCCACCCCCGGCCGGGTGGGAGGAGGCCCGCTCCCGGGTGTACGCGGTGGGCCTGTCCGCCGCGCTGCCCGCTGTCGCCCGCCCGCTGGCCGAGGCCGACGGGCACACGCTGGCCGAGCCGTTGGGCACGCGCACCGACCTGCCGGCGTTCCCGACCTCCAGCGTGGACGGTTGGGCGGTGCGGGGTCCCGGGCCGTGGCGGGTGGTCGGGCGGGTGCTCGCCGGGCACACCGCGCCGCCGCTGGAGGCGGACGGTAGCACCGTGGAGATCGCCACCGGTGCGATGGTGCCCGAGGGCGCGACGGCGATCCTGCGGATCGAGGAGTCGACACGTACGGCGGACGGCCTGGTGTCCGGCACACCCCGCCCGGCGCCGGAGTGGCGGGAGCCGGGCGAGGAGGCGTACCTCGGGGAGGAGCTGTTGCCCGCCGGCACGCCGGTGGACCCGGCGGTGATCGGCCTGGCCGCCTCCTGCGGGCACGACACGCTGCGGGTCCGCCGCCCACCCCGGGCCGCGCTGCTGGTCTTCGGCGACGAACTGCTCACCTCGGGTCCGCCCGGCGCCGGGCGGGTCCGGGACGCGCTCGGCCCGTCGGTGCCGGGCTGGCTGCGCCGCTACGGCTGCCAGGTGCGCGCGGCCGACGTGGTCGGCCCGGTCGCCGACACGCTGCCCGCGCACGTCGCCGCGGTGCGGGGCGCGCTCGCCAACGCCGACCTGGTCTGCACCACCGGCGGCACCATGCACGGCCCGGTCGACCACCTGCACCCGACGCTGGAGGCGCTCGGCGCCGACTACGTGGTGAACACGGTGGCGGTGCGCCCGGGCTTCCCGATGCTGCTCGCCCGGCTGGTGGACGGCGACGGGCGGGTCCGGTTCGTGGCCGGCCTGCCCGGCAACCCGCAGTCAGCCGTGGTGGCGCTCGTGTCGCTCGTCGCGCCGCTGCTCGCCGGTCTCACCGGCCGGCCGATGCCGGTGCTGCCACACGTGACGCTCGCCGAGCCGGTTGCCGGGCGCGGTCGCTACACCCATCTGGCGCTGGCCCGCTGGGACCGGGTCGCCGGGACGGTGTACCCGGTGCGGCACGTGGGCTCGGCGATGCTGCGCGGGCTGGCCGGCGCGGACGGCTTCGCGGTGATCCGGCCCGGCACCAGCGGCGCGGCCGGCGACCGGGTGCCGTTCGTGCCGCTGCCGCTGACCCCGGGGGAGCGATTCGGGTGAGCGCGACGAACGAGCCGACGGGAGACGCCGTGACCGTGAAAGCAGGCGTGACGATCGGGACGGTCTCCGACCGGCCGCTCGACCTGGCCGCGCACGAGGCGGCGGTCACCGACCGCCGGGCCGGGGCGGTGGTGTCCTTCCAGGGCGTCGTCCGCGACCACGACCACGGGCGGGCGGTCACCCGGCTGGAATACGAGGGCCACCCCACCGCCGAGGCGGTGCTGCGCGAGGTGGCGGCCGAGATCGCGGCCGACCCGCTGGTCTACGCGGTGGCGGTGTCGCACCGGATCGGCCCGCTGGAGATCGGGGACGTGGCGCTGGTAGCGGCAGTCAGCACGGCGCACCGGGCGGCCGCGTTCGCCGCCTGCGCCCGGCTGGTCGACGAGGTGAAGGCGCGGCTGCCGATCTGGAAGCGCCAGGTCTTCGACGACGGCACCGAAGAGTGGGTGAACTGCCCCTGAAGGCTCAGCGCCGGGCGGCGAGCGCGGCGGTGCGGCCCAACCGGTCGTGGTAGAACGCCGGCTCGGCGCCAGGGCGCCACGGCAGCGCCGCGACGAGCACGATCAGGGCGATGGCCAGGGAGTTCTCCATGAGCGCGCCGAACAGGCCGTCCTGGTAGTGGGACACCTCGGGGAGCTGGTGCTCGTACGGCCAGATCGGTGAGATCAGGAACAGCAGGTAGAGCACCAGCGCGCCGGCACCGTGGCGGAGCCCGGTCAGCGTGGGATACCAGATCGGCGGGCGTAGTGCCGGCACGCCGGTGGCCGAGGGGCTGCCGGTGCCGCGCGGCGGCAGGCCGCGACTGGCTTCGCGGCGGCGTACCGCGGCGTCGGCCAGCACGATGATCGCCGGGATGACCCAGATCAGGTGGTGCGACCAGGAGATCGGGCTGATCACGTTGGCGGTGAGCCCGACGAGCGTGAACGCGGTCAGCTCGTCGCCGTCGGCGCGGGCGCTCATCGCCCGGGACAGGCCCAGCGCCAGGACCAGCACCGAGAACGCCAACCAGAGCAGCCCGGGCGTCTCGATCGAGTCGTAGAGCCGCGCCAGCAGGCCGGCGAGGGACTGGTTGGCGGTCATGTCCGCCGCGCCGACCCGCTCGGTCTGCCAGAGCACGCCGGTGAAGTACGCGCGGGACTCCTCACCGAGCACGCCGAACGTCGCGATCGTCACGCCGATCGTGGTGGCCACAGCGGTGAGCGCGGCCCGCCACTGCCGGGTGAGCATCAGGTACGCCACGAACAGCGCCGGGGTGAGCTTGACGGCGGTGGCGAGCCCGATGCCCACACCGGCCCAGGCGCCGCTGTAGACGAACCGGGCCAGCGGCGAGTCGGCCGTCTCGTGGTGGGTGCCCCGCTTGGCCCGCCAGCGCAGGCCCACCATGTCCGCCATGATCAGCGCGAACAGCAGCAGGTTTACCTGCCCGTAGCCGAGCGTCTCCCGGGACGGCTCGATGGCGACGGCGAGCGGGGTGGCGATGCCGACGCTGAACCAGAGCGGCCAGCCGAGCCGGTCCACGATGGGACGGAGCAGCGCCGCTAGGACGACAGCGAGCGCGCCGATGCTGGCCAGCGCGTTCACGAAACCGGCGCCGTCGACCGGGAGCCAGGACATCGGCAGCATGACCAGCGCGGCGAACGGCGGGTAGGTGAAGCCCAGCGTGGTCGAGGGCGCGACGAAGTCGTACAGCTCGTTGCCGCCGGCCCACCACAGCACCGCGCCGTGGTAGATCTTCATGTCGAAGAAGTTGTAGGGCCGTCCGAAGGCGCCGATGGCGAGCCACGCCGCGTACGACACGGCGGCGACCACGCCGAGACGCATCGCGATCCGGCGGTCGACGCGGGAGGCCGGGGCGAGGCGGTTGGTCCGTCTACCGACTGTCGTCGGCATGGCGTGGCCACCCCCGTACCAAGGTCGTCGTCGTACCCGTTCAGGTCCAGAACGGAGCCTAGAACGGCGCCTCACGTTGCTGCCTCCCGCGTTACGCGACCGTGTCCGATCCCACACGTGTTTGCGACATTTCCACCGCGTTAACGGGTGTCGGACGGTTCAGGTGATTGATGGCCTTGCGGGGGGTGGTGGGCCGTACGAAACGCCTGGTCAGCCGGGCATGCGGCGGGCGGTCGCCGCGGAGCGTACGGCGATCTTCGCCTCGCGTCGCGCGGTGCGGACCGCACGCTTCACCGACCGGCGCGAGTGGTCGATCCGGTGGCCCGCGCGCCAGCGCAGCCCCGGCTTGCCCTCGGTGTCGGCGGCGGCGAGGAGGAGGCCACCGAGCAGGCCGAGGTTCTTCAGGAAGTGGACCTGGTTGCTGGTTCGCGTGGCCGGGTCGTCGTTGGTCCAGAAGGGGTGACCGGCGGCGGTGGTCGGGATCAGCGTGCCCGCGAGCACCAGCGCGGCCGGCCGGGTGAACCGGCCGGTGGCGAGCATCAGGCCGCCGGCGAGCTGGGCGGCGGCGTTGGCGCGGATGAGCGAGACCGTGTCGGTGGGGATGCGGGGGTGGACGTTCCGGATCAGCGGGGCGACCTTCCCGGTGACCGGTTCCGCGGCCTGCGCCACGCGTTCCGGGTTGCGCAGGTTACGGGCGCCGCTGACCACGAAGATGCCGCTCAACATGACTCGGGCGAGGGAACGCACGGGCTTCATGGCTCAGTCTTACCCCGTCGAGGGCGTCGTCATCCCCGCAACACACGAAAGGTATCGGCCGACGTGGACGTCCGAACGGTATCGATTTCAGCGACAGTCGCGGATGGACCCGTCGCGTTCGGTAAGGTCGCGCGGGTGACGACGCTGCGACTGCGCCCGGAGGGCCCGGCCGACGAGGCGCCGGTGGCCCGGGTGCTGGCCGCCGCCTTCGCCCGGCCCGACGTGGCCGCCCCACCGGAGGTGGGTCTGGTCGAGGAGCTGCGACACAGCCCGGCGTGGATCCCGGAGCTGGCCATGGTCGCCGAGTACGGCGGCGAGGTGGTGGCATACGCGCTGCTCACGCGCGTCGATGTACGCACCGGGCGCGGCACCTGGCCGGCGCTGGCACTGGGTCCGGTGGCGGTGGCCCGGCACCGGCAGCGGCTGGGGCACGGCACGGCCGCCGTCCAGGCGGCACTGGATGCCGCGACCGAGCTGGGGGAACGGCTGGTGGTGGTGCTCGGCGATCCGGCCTACTACCGGCGGTTCGGGTTCGGCCCGGCGGTCCGGCTCGGCCTGACCAGTCCCTGGTCCGGGCTGGGGGAGCCGTGGCAGGCGCTGGTGCTGCCGCCGTCGGCGAGCGACGAGCCACCGCCGCCGGCCGGCGAGGTGGTCTTCCCGGCGCCCTGGTCGCGGGTCTGAGCCGACGCGAACGGCCCCTCAGGCGGGCTGGGTGCGCAGGTAGCGGCCGAAGTGCGGCACCGTGAACGCCACAGTTCCCCGCTCACCGGAGTAGATCAGCCCCTTCTTGATCAGCGCGTCCCGCGCCGGGGAGAGACTGGCCGGCTTGCGGCCGAGCGCGCGGGCGATCTCGGCGGTGGGCACCGCCGCGTCCATGTCGTCCCGGCCACCCTCCTCGCCGTCCACCAGCGCCAGCGTGGCCATCGCGCGCATGTACTCGCGTTCGGCGGGTGTGGCCCGCTCGAACCGGGAGCCGAAGAAGCCCACCGCCAGCTCGGCCTCCGCCTCCGGCGCGGCCACCCGGACGTCCGCCGCGGTGATCGGTGAGCGGGGAGCGTGGTCCCAGGTGGCCTTGCCGTACGCCTGGACGAAGTAGGGATAGCCGCCGGATTTCTCGTAGAGCAGGTCGAGGGCCTTCTGCTCGTACTCGACCTCCTCCCGCTCGGCCGGCGCGCAGAGCGCCTGGTCGGCGGCGATCCGGTCGAGCCGGTCGATGCGCTGGTAGCGGTAGAGCCGCTCGGAGTAGGACTTGGCGGCGCTGAGCACGGCCGGCAGGTGCGGCAGGCCTGCGCCCACGACGATCAGCGGTGCGCCGAGCTGGGACAGCTCGTGGCAGGCGGCGCAGAGCGCGGAGACGTCCTCGGCGCCGACGTCCTGCATCTCGTCGATGAAGACGGCGATACCGGTGCCGACGTCGGTGGCGACCGCCGCCGCGTCGCTCAGCAGCTCGACCAGGTCGATCTCGATGTCGCCGGAGTCGGCGCGTCCGCTGCTCGCCGGTACGTCGATGCCGGGCTGCCAGCGGTCGCGCAGCTTGGGCGCCGTGCCACCCCGGCCGGTCGGCGCGGAGCGTTGTGCGAACGCCTTGAGGACGCCGAGGAACGCGTCGATCCGGTCCGGGGCGCGGTGCCGGGGCGCCAGCTCACGGACCGCCATGTGCAGCGCGGCGGCGATCGGCCGGCGCAACGACTGGTCGGGCCGCGCCTCGATCTTGCCGGTGCCCCAGAGGTGGTTTATCGCCTCCGAGCGCAGCGTGTTGAGCAGGACCGTCTTGCCCACTCCACGCAGGCCGGTGAGCATCAGGCTGCGTTCCGGCCGGCCGCGTGCGATCCGTTCCAGCACCACGTCGAAGACGTCCAGTTCCCGCCCCCGCCCGGCGAGTTCGGGCGGGCGCTGGCCGGCGCCCGGCGCGTACGGGTTGCGGACCGGATCCACGAATCGCACAGTATCGGGTTCTCTAGCGACCAGGCTAGATGCGCGTAGAGGCGGCTACCGCGTGTCGGCCTCGACCTGAAACTAGGGCTGTCTAGCGTGGATGCTAGACAGCCCTAGTTTTGGTTACCGGCTCTCGTGGAGCGTCAGCGGCGCTTCAGGCAGAGCACGAAGTCGAGCGTGTCCAGCTCGCTGTCGAAGAAGTACCAGTCGGTGTAACCGGCCACCTTCCCGCACTTCGCCTCCGCGTCCTTCTTGCCGCTCGTCGCGCCGTCGATGCGGCGCAGCACCTCGTACGTCTTCGGGCCGCAGTCGGCGATCACCAGCTTGGGCTGGCCGCCGCCACCCTCGTTGGCGACGCACTGGCCCGCCTTGACGAAACGCGGATCGGTCGACGAGGCCGGAGACGCCGTCGTGGGCGTCGTGTCGGCCGGTTCGCTCGGTGCCGCCCCGGTCGGATCCGCGGCCGGCGCGGTGGCGGCGGTCGTGCCGCCGGTCGGGGTCCGCTCGTCCCGGCCCAGCATCCAGTACGCCCCGGCGCCGCCCAGCAGAAGCACGGCCAGCACGATCACGACCACCAGCAGCGGGCCCTTCCCGCGCTTCGGTGGAGTCGGCCCGGCGTAGGGCGGCGGCCCGGCGTACGGGCCGGCCGGGTGGCCCTGCGGCGGGCCGGGGGACCAGGCCGGACCCGGCTCGTATCGCTGCGTCGGCGGGCCGTACTGATCGGCCGGCGGGCCGTACCGGTCGGCGGGCTCGTACTGCTGGGTGGGCGTTCCGTACTGGTCGGGCGGCCCGTACTGATCGGCGGGCGGGCCGTACGGCCGCGCGTCCGGCGGGCCGTACCGCGGATCGGGCTGTGCGGCGTAGCGCGGGTCGCCCTGCGGGGCGTAGCGCGGGTCGGGCTGCGGGGCGTAGCCGTCGTCGCGCCGTCCCCACGGCTCGGGAGAGCCGCCGCCCGGTGGACCGAAGTTCGACATGAACGCCTCCTGCGTACGCCAGTGCTGAGAGGCCGGCCACCAACTGGCGACGCCGACGCCGTGGTCACCGTAGCGTGGTCCCACGATGAGCTCACGCCCCACGAGTGCGACGAACGCTGTCGATTCCGCGATGCCACCGGCCCGCACCGCACTGATCTGGGCCGCCCTCGTGCTGGTCTATCTGCTGTGGGGCTCGACCTACCTGGGCATCCGGGTCGCTGTCGAGTCCCTGCCGCCGCTCGTCTCCTCGGCGATGCGGTTCGCCGCCGCCGCGGTGGTGCTCGCCGTGGTGCTGCGCCTGCGGCGCGGACCGGGAGCGTTGCGGGTACCCGCGCGCCGCGTCGGCTCCGCCGCGCTGATCGGCGTGCTGCTGCTGGCCGGCGGCAACGGCCTGGTGGTGCTGGCCGAGTCGGGCCCGGCCGGGACCGCCGTACCGTCCGGTGTGGCTGCGCTGCTCGTCGCCACCGTGCCGCTGCTCCTGGTGCTGCTGCGTACGGCAGGCGGCGACCGGCCGCGGCCGTGGACGTTCGTCGGGGTGGCGCTCGGCTTCGCCGGACTGGTCCTGCTCGTGCTGCCCCGGGACGGGGTGGACGCGGTGCCGGTGGCCGGGGCGCTCACGGTGGTCGCCGCGGCAGTGAGCTGGTCGGTCGGCTCGTACCTGTCCGGGAAGATCCCGATGCCCGCCGACCCGTTCGTGGCCACCGTCTACGAGATGGTGGCCGGCGCGGCGGTGCTCGCGCTCGTCGGCGTGGCCCGGGGCGAGCTGCGCGGCTTCTCCTTCGCCGACGTGACCGGGCGGTCCTGGGCGGCGATGGCGTACCTGATGGTGGCCGGTTCGCTGGTCGCCTTCACCGCGTACGTCTGGCTGCTCGCCCACGCGCCGATCTCGCTGGTGTCCACGTACGCGTACGTGAATCCGGTGGTGGCGGTGGCGCTCGGCGCGTTGTTCGTCGCGGAACCCGTCACCTCGCAGGTGCTGATGGGCGGCGCGGTCATCGTGGTCGGCGTGGCGGTGGTGGTCAGCACCGAACGCCCGCGCCGGTCCCCGCCACCAGCCGTCGACGGGACGGCCGGAGAACCCGCCGGGCGGTAGCGTCCCGCCCGTGTCGGCACTGCTGGTGACGGGGGTCGCGCTGCTCGGCGCGGCGACCGGATGGGCTGCTGTCCCGGTCGGCCGGTCGTTCTGCACGGATCGGATCGCCGGGAGGCACGCGCCGAGCCGGGGTGCGTTCGCACTGGCCGGCGTCGTGGCGTTCGGCGGGCTCGCCGCCGCCCGGGGTGCCGATCCGGTGCTGCCCGCGCTGCTGCTCGTCGCCGTCGCCGGGCTGGTCCTCGCGGTCACCGACCTGACCGCGCTGCGCCTGCCCGACCCGCTGGTCGGCGTGGCCGCGCTCGGCGGCGGGCTCGGCCTCACCGCAGCCACGGCGGCGACCGGCGAGCCGCGCCGCCTGGCCGTCGCGGTGGCCGGGGCCGCACTCTCCTTCACCGGGTACGCGGTGCTAGCGCTGCTGCCCCGCGCCCGCCTCGGCTTCGGCGACGTGAAGCTCGCCGCCGCGCTCGGGTTGCCGCTGGGCTGGCTCGGCTGGCCGGCCCTGCGCCTCGGGCTGCTCCTGCCGCACGTGCTCGCCGGAGTCGCGGTCCTCGTCCTGCTCGCCGCCCGCCGGGTACGCCCTGACACGCCGGTGCCGTTCGGCCCGGCGCTGCTCGGCGGCGCCTGGCTCGCCGCCGTGCTGACCTGACGCGCGCCGCTCAGATCAACCGGAGCTGGTGGTCCTTCGGGCGGCGGGGTTCGGTCGCGTCCAGGCGCTCGAACAACGCCGGGTCGATCACGTCGAGGAACGGCGACGGGCGGGTGTCGCGTTCCGCGCCGTGCCGGGCGCGGCGACCCGCGTGGCTGACGTAGAGCCGGTCCTGCGCCCGGGTCAGCCCGACGAAGAACAGCCGGCGCTCCTCGGCCACCGCGTCGTCATCCGGCTCGGAGCCGGGCCAGCGCAGCGGCAGCAGGCCGTCCTCGGCGCCGACCAGGAACACCACCGGGAACTCCAGCCCCTTGGCGGCGTGCAGCGTGAGCAGCGTGACCGCCTCGGCGCGCGGGTCCAGCGCGTCCACCTCCGCGCCGGTGGCGAGCTGGTTGAGGAACAGCTCCAGGTCGTCGTCGCAGCGCCGGGCCAGCGGGGTGAGCAGGTCCACCGCCGTGCGGACGTCCTCGGGGCGTACCGCGCCGGAGCCGTCCAGCGTGGGCACCGCGAAGCGCTCGGCCAGGATCTGCCCGGCCTGGCGTACCCGGGCGGCGAGCGAGCCGTCCAGACCGGCGTGGCGCAGCTCGCGGGCGATGGCCGGCACGCCGGGGCGGTCACGCAGCCGGTCGTGCGAGCGCTTCTGCACCGGGATGTTCGCCCGGGCCAGCGCGTCCACGATCGGCGCGGCCTGCGCGTCGGTGCGGTACAGCACCGCGATGTCGGAGAAGGACAGCGAGGTGGCCCGCCCGTCGATCCGCCCCGAGTCCAGCGAGCGGTGGGACAGGCCGCCGACCAGCTCGTCCACGGTACGGACCACGAAGTCGGCCTCGTCGTAGGCGGAACTCGCCGCGTACCGGCCGACCAGCGGCGCCTCCGGATCGAGCCGGGCCGGGTCGAGACGACGGCCGCGCACCAGCGACGACGGCGCGATGGCCTGCACCGCGGCGGCCAGGATCGGCGCGGAGGAACGGTAGTTGCGGTTCAGCCGCACCAGCCGGGCGTCGGTGAAGTCCTGCGAGAAGCGCAGGAAGTAGCCGACGTCGGCGCCCCGGAACGAGTAGATCGCCTGGTCCGGGTCACCGATCGCGCACAGGTTCCCGTCCGGCGGGCTGAGCAGCCGCAGCAGGTCGTACTGCACCGCGTCGACGTCCTGGTACTCGTCGACGAAGATCCACTTCCAGCGCTCGCGGTACTCCCGGACCAGCTTCCGGTCCCCCTTGAGCAGGGCCACCGGCAGCGTCAGCAGCTCGTCCAGGTCGACCAGATCCCGCTTGCGCAGCAGCGCCGCGTACCGCTCGTCGTCGGCACCGGCCTCGGCGCGTGCCGCCGCCCGGTCCGCGTCGTCGGCGATCCGGAAGTCCGCCGGCAGCCCGGCCGCCGCCGCGTTCTCCCGCAGCACGGTCAGGCCGAGCGAGTGGAACGTGCCCACTGTGACGTCCTCGGCGACCGGGCCGAGCAGCCCGTCCAGCCGGTGCCGCAGTTCCTCGGCCGCCCGCCTGGTGAACGTGATCGCCAGGCACTGGTCGGGGAAGACGTTCAGCTCCGCGCACAGGTACGCGATCCGGTGGGTGAGCGTCCGCGTCTTGCCGGTGCCCGGACCGGCCACGATGAGCAGCGGACCCCCCGGCGCGGACGCGGCCACCCGCTGCATCGCGTCCAGCCGGTCCAGCAGGCCGGTGCCGACCTCCTCCATCCCGGCGAGCATCGGCTCGAACGGCTCATGTGGGGACGGTGACGGCGCGATCGGAGGCGCGGGCGGCGGCGTGCGCCTCGGCTCCGGCCGGGCCGCCGCCGGGCGCTTGGCCTTCGGCTTCGGCGCCGGCTCCGCCGGCCGCCGCTGCGCCGGCACGGGTACGTCGAACAGCGTCTCCTGCCCCGCCCCGGCACCCGGTCCGCCCAGTTCCGCCGGGTCGAACAGGGTGATCACGCCGTACTCGCCGTCGTAGCCCGGCACCCGGCGCACGTCGCCGCGGCGCAGCCGGCCGATGCCCTCCGCGAGCAGCTCGCCACCGACCCGGCCGATCTCCTCGATCGGGGTACGGGTCAGGATCTCCAGCTCCGGGCCGAGCGCGGCGATCAGCTCGTTGAGCTTGCCCTCGACCTTCTTCGACCGCGCGCCGACCCGGTTCAGCTCGCCCAGGATCTCGGCCAGCGGCACCAGGTGCGTCACCTCGCGCGCGTGCGCCGGACGGTGCCCGGCCGGGCGGTCCGCCAGCTCCTCGACCCGGCTGAGTACGCCCACGGTGAGCGGCTTGCCGCACTCCGGGCAGCGCCCGCCGGCCTCACGGGTCCGCTCCGGCGACCAGTTCACCCCGCACAGCCGGTGCCCGTCGGCGTGGTACTTGCCCTCCTCCGGGAAGAACTCCACGGTGCCCGCGAGCCCGTCGCCGGTACGCAGCGCCTCGCGGATCGCGAAGTAGTCGCGGGCGGCGGTCAGGACCGTGGCCTCCCGGGCCAGCGCGGGCGGCGAGTGGGCGTCCGAGTTCGACACCAGTTGGTAGCGGTCCAGGCTGCCGACCCGCCAGTTCATCTCCGGGTCGGACGACAGGCCGGTCTCCACCGCGAAGATGTGCCCGGCCAGGTCGGCGTAGCAGTCGGCGATAGCGTCGAAGCCGGACTTCGAGCCGAGCGCGGAGAACCAGGGCGTCCAGATGTGCGCGGGCACGAGGAAGCCGTCCGGGCTCGCCTCCAGCGTGATCTCCAGCAGGTCGCGGGAGTCCAGCCCGAGGATCGGCCGGCCGTCCGAGCCGAGGTTGCCGATCCGGCCCAGCGCCGTGTTGAACCGGGCCACCGCGTCCAGATCCGGCAGGTAGATGAGGTGGTGCACCTTGCGCGTGCGGTCGTCGCGCTTGTAGATCGTGGAGATCTCCACGCTCAGCATGTACCGGACCGGGTCGGCCTCCGCCTCGCTCGCCAGCCGGGGCGGCAGCCGCCGGGCGACGTCCCGCTCCGCGTCGGGCGAGAGCCGGTACAGGCCCGGCTCGGCCGGGTGCAGCGTCTCCCGCAGGTGGTCGTACCAGGCGGGATGGGTGAAGTCGCCGGTGCCGAGCACGCCGATGCCCTTGCGCCGGGCCCACCAGGCCAGGTTCGGCAGGGTCAGGTCGCGGCTGCACGCGCGGGAGTACTTCGAGTGGATGTGCAGATCCGCGACGTATGGCGGGAGGCCACCGGGGGGTGCGGCGCTGAACGGAGGCACGCCGCATCCTGTCACGTCCGGTCCCCCGCCCGCCCGCCGCCACGCGTACGGGTGACCTGAGCAATGCGGTGCTGGACTCGGCCGCCCCGGCACGCTATTGCGCGCGCAGCTCGACGAGCGTCACCTGGGGCGGTGCACCCACCCGCACCGGCGGGCCCCAGAAACCGGCGCCGTTTGTGACGTAGACCTTCGTGCCGTCCACCTCGCCGAGACCGGAGACCACCGGTTGCTGGAGCTTCACCGCCAGGTTGAACGGCACGATCTGGCCGCCGTGGGTGTGCCCGGAGAGCTGGAGGTCGACGCCGAACTTCGCCGCCTCCTGCGCGGCCACCGGCTGGTGCGCCAGCAGCACCACCGGCCGGCTCGGGTCACGGTCGCCGAGCGCTGCGGCGTAGTCGGCGGGCCCGGCCACCCCGGTGCCGACGGCGCTCACGTCGTTCACCCCGGCCAGGTCCAGCACACCGCCCCGGGCCTGGATCTCCTGCCGCTCGTTCTGCAGCACCCGCAGGCCGAGCCGGTCCACCTCACGGACCCACTCCTCCACGCCGGAGTAGTACTCGTGGTTGCCGGTGACGAAGAAGCTGCCGTACCGGGACTGCAGGTCGCGCAGCGGCTCGGCGGCCTCGCCCAGTTCGGCTACCGTGCCGTCGACGAGGTCACCCACCACCGCGACCAGGTCGGCGTCCATCCGGTTGATCATCGCGACGATCCGCTCGGTGTGCGCCCGGCCGCGCAACGGCCCGAGGTGGATGTCGGAGACGGTGGCGATGCGCAGCCCGTCCATGCCGCGGGGCAGCTTGGCCAGCGGGATCTGCACCCGGTCGAGCTGCGGCGGACCCATCGCGGTGCGTACGCCGTACCCGGTGATGCCGGCGGCGGTGAGCCCGGCGAAGATCGCCGCCCCACGGGCGAGCAGCAGCCGCCGGGAGGGGTCGTGGTCCGGCGCGTCGGTACCGGCTGGCGCTGCCTCGGTGCTGTCGACAGGCGGCGGCGGACCATCCGCGGTGGCCGCGCCGACGAGCGCGGGCGCGGGCTCGGGCTCGAGGCCGGCGGTGGCCGCCGATCGGGCCCGCCGGCGCAGCACGAGCCGGACCACAGCGGTCGGCACCTCCAGCACCAGCAGCAGCACCAGCAGGTAGAACATGAGCGCGACCCAGAGGTAGCCGGGCCAGGCCAGCCAGTACCAGCCGTTGCGCGTGCCGGCCAGGGTCACCGGTACGAGCACCGCCAGCGCCGCGATCGCCACCGTGCCGGCCCGGCGCCACCGCCCGGGGCGCGTGGTGTCCCGGACCAGCCGCTTCCACAGGTAGAAGTGGATCAGGCCGATCACGAGCACGACGAAGCCCAGGAATGTCGCCATGGCCAGCACGTGTGCCCCCCTCAGCCGCCCGCGAAGGGCGGCAACACGTCCACCGTCACCCCGGCCGGCAACAGCGCCCGTCGATCATGACAGGCGACGCCGTCGACCAGGAAACTCGCCGCCTTCAGCACCACGCCGAGGCGTTCGCCGTGCCGGGCGGCCAGTTCGTCGAGGAGTTCGTCCAGCGACCGGCCGGCGGATGCGGTCTCCTCGGATCGTCCGGCGGCCGCGCGGGCGCCGGCGAAGTAGCGGACGGTCAGCTCCACCCTCAGCCTCCGATCGCCGACATCGAACGCGCGGGCTGGAGGAACGCCGGGTCGTCGATGCCGTGCCCGGCCCGCTTGACCCACATCGCCGCACGCCAGCGCCGGGCCAGTTCCTCGTCGTCCGCGCCGTCGCGCAGCGCGCCGCGCAGGTCCGACTCCTCGGTGGCGAACAGGCAGTTGCGCACCTGGCCGTCGGCGGTGAGCCGGGTGCGGTCACAGTCGCCGCAGAACGGCCGGGTCACGCTGGCGATCACGCCGACACGGGCCGGCCCGCCGTCCACCAGCCACGTCTCGGCCGGTGCCGCACCCCGCTCGGACGGGTCCGGCGTCAGCGCGAACGCGGCCCGCAGTGAGGTCAGGATCTCGTCGGCGGTGACCATGGTCGAGCGGTCCCAGCCGTGCTGGGCGTCGAGCGGCATCTGCTCGATGAACCGCAGCTCGTAGCCGTGCGCGAGGGCGAACCGGAGCAATGCGGGCGCCTCGTCGTCGTTGGTGCCCCGCATCAGCACCGAATTGATCTTCACGGGGGTCAGCCCGGCGTCCGCCGCGCCGGCCAGCCCGGCGAGTACGTCGGCGAGCCGGTCACGGCGGGTCAGCGCGGTGAACCGGTCCCGGTCCAGCGTGTCGAGCGAGACGTTCACGCGGTCCAGCCCGGCCGTGCGCAGCGCCGTCGCCATCCGGGCCAGGCCGATGCCGTTCGTGGTGAGCGAGATGCGCGGCCGGGGCGTGAGCGCGGCGACCGCCGCCACGATGCCCGGCAGGCCCGGCCGGATCAGCGGCTCACCGCCGGTGAAGCGCACCTCGGTGACGCCGAGCCGGCTCACCGCGACACCCACCAGCCGGACGACCTCGTCGTCGCTGAGCAGCTGCGGATTGGCCAGCCAGGGCAGGCCCTCCGCCGGCATGCAGTAGGTGCAGCGCAGGTTGCACTTGTCGGTGAGCGAGACCCGCAGGTCCTGGGCGACACGGCCGTACCGGTCGGCGAGAGGGCCGTCGGTCGTCGTCCGGGGGGCGCTCATCCGTCGACCGTAGCGCGGTCGAGCCCTCGGAGGGCGGCCCGAGCGGTGGAGCGCACGGCATCCGCGTACCCCGCTCCGAAGATCGCGGTGTGCACGAGCAGCAGGTGCAGTTGGTGCAGCGGCACACGTTCCCGCCACCCGTCACCCGGCGGCCACGCCTCCCGGTAGGCCGCCATGATCCGGTCCAGGTGCGGCGGGCCGCCGAACAGCGCGAGTTGCGCCAGGTCGGTCTCGCGGTGCCCGCCGTGCGCGGCCGGGTCGACCAGCCAGACCCGCCCGTCGGCACCCCAGAGCAGGTTGCCCGGCCAGAGGTCGCCGTGCAGCCGGGCCGGTGGCTCGTCCCCGCCGAACTCGCCGATCCGGTCGACGACCTGCTCGACGAGCGCCGCACCGGCGTGGTCGAGCGCGCCGCCGTCGACCGACATGCGCAGGTAGGGCAGGAGACGGCACCGGGCGAACCAGCCCGCCCACGGACCGGGGGCAGGCGTGTTGTCCTGCGGCAGCGCGCCGATGAAACCGGCCCAGTCCGCGCCGAAGGCGGGCGCCCCGGCGCGGTGCAGCCCGGCCAGGTCGCGGCCGAACGCCTCCGCGGCCTCCGGCGTCGGCTCGCCGGGCTCCACCCAGTCGAGCGCGAGCAGGCCGGGCAGGGCGACGAGCACATCCGGTACGGGCACCGAACCGGCCTCGCGCAGCCAGCGCAGCCCGGACGCCTCGGCGGCGAAGAAGCCCTCCGGCAGCGGACGCGCGGCCCGTTCCGGCCAGGTCTTGGCGAACACCGAGTGCCCGTCGTCGAGCGTGAGCCGGGAGGCGGCGCAGATGTCACCGCCGGAGACCGGGGTTTCCCGGATCCGCTGGTGGGTCAGGAAGGTCGGCAGCTGCTCCGGGTGTGCCCGCAGGTACGCCAGGTCCATGTGCGCAAGGTAGCGGGTACCCCGGACATCCGTGTGCCGTGCGACGTTGCCGATCGCCGCTGACCTGCACCGATACGCTCCGTATCTGTGGATGGACCGCGTGTCGTCCACAGGGGCTGACGCGGTGGCGCCCGGCCGCCCACGCTCCCGTCATGAACTCCACCGAGCCAGCGCGTCTCTCCGTCCGCTCGCCCGCCGACATGGTGGCGGCGGTGCCCTACCTGCTCGGCTTCCACCCCGCCGACAGCGTCGTGGTGGTCGCGGTACGCGGCCGGCGCGTCGTCTTCGCCGCCCGTGGCGACCTGCCCGCACCGGGTGCCGACCCCGGTCCGGCGGCCCGGCACCTGGCGCAGGTGGTGGCCCGGCAGGACGCCGATGCCGCCACTGTCGTCGGCTACGGTCCGGCCGCCCGGGTGACGGTGATCGTGGACGCGCTCGGCGAGGCGCTGACCGCCACCGGCCTGGTGGTGCTCGACGCGCTGCGGGTCACCGAGGGCCGCTGGTTCTCCTACCTGTGCGCGGAGCCGTCCTGCTGCCCGCCCGAGGGCACCCCGTACGACCCGGCCGCCAGCCAGGTCAGCGCGGCGGCGGTGTTCGCCGGTCAGGTGGCGCTGCCCGACCGGGCGGCGCTCGCGGCGCAGGTGTCCCCGCTCGGCGGGCCGGTCCGGCTCGCCATGCGCCGGGCCACCGCGCGGGCCCGTTTCCGCCTGGCCGCGCTCACCGGACGGCCGTCCGCGCCGACGACCGGAAGTCCGCCGCCGGCCGGCGCACCAGCCGGCGGAACCGGACCGACCCCGGAGTTACCGGTCCCGGCCGACCGTCCCCCGTCGGACGGGGAGCCGCCGGTCCG